>NZ_JARXWD010000008.1:0-157153 GCF_029892765.1 Stenotrophomonas sp. 1278 | reverse complement strand
CGGGCGGGCAACTCAAACCACCCAACACCCCCAGCCGGCGGGCAACCGGCCGGCACCACCACGATCGACAATCCACGCCGCTGCATTGACCGGTAGTGCCGGCCGCTGGCCGGCAACTGCAGTCCCCCAACTCGACCAGGTTGCCGGCCAGCGGCCGGCACTACCACGACCGTGCGTTCACGGCGGCGGAGTTGACATGCAGGCATTTACCTGCCTATTGTGATCCCACGGACGGCACCCCGCCGCCCACCGTGGAGCCACAGTCATGGTGGATATCGCTCACAGAGTCGGCATCAAGGCCCCATCAGCCCAGGTCTACCAGGCCCTGGCCACACCTGAAGGCATCGCCGCCTGGTGGGCCGAGGACACCACCGGCGACCGCCACCCCGGCGGCACCGTCACCGCCCGCTTCACCGCCAACGGCCAGGAAATCGGCGCCATGCAGATGAAGCTGCTGCAGCTGCAGCCAAGCGAGCGGGTGCTGTGGGAATTCATCGACGGCCCACCGGAATGGATCGGCACCACCGCGCGTTTCGCCCTGCACCAGGACGGCGACTACTGCATCGTGCTGTTCAGCCATGAAGGCTGGAAGGAGCGCGTGGAGTTCATGCACCACTGCAGCACCAAGTGGGCCATCTTCCTGATGAGCCTGAAATCCCTGCTGGAAACCGGGCGCGGTCAGCCCAGCCCGCACGACGTCAAGATCGACAACTGGAATTGAAGGCACCCCATGGATGCAGACAAGGTGTTCAAGGCACTGGCCGATCCCACGCGCCGCACGCTGCTGGACCTGCTGTGCGAACGCAACGGGCAGACCTTGGGGCAGCTCTGCGAGCACCTGCAGATGGCCCGGCAATCGGTCACCCAGCATCTGGGCCTGCTGGAAGACGCCAACCTGATCAGCACCGTCAGGCGTGGCCGCGAGAAGCTGCACTTCATCAACCCGGTGCCGCTGCACGATGTCTATACGCGCTGGGTAAGCAAGTTCGAGCAGCAGCGCCTGAGCCTGCTGCATGACCTCAAACAGGAACTGGAAGGAGAATGACGATGAGCGCTGAATCCACCCGTTTCATCCACGTGATCTATATCGCCTCCACGCCGCAGAAGGTGTTCGAAGCCATCACCCGGCCGGAGATTGCCCGCACCTACTGGGGCCATGAAAACGTATCGGACTGGAAACCCGGCTCGCGCTGGCAGCACGTGCGCGCCAATGACGAGCGCAAGGTCGAACTGGTAGGCGAAGTGGTGGAAAACACCCCACCCTCGCGGCTGGTGATCACCTGGGCTGCCGCCTCGCAGGCGGACAACCCGAAGGCCTACAGCCGGGTGACGTTCGAGATCGTGCCGTATGAGGACATGGTCAAGCTGACGGTGACCCATGACGAGCTGGAACCGGGCAGCGGCATGGATACCGGCATCCGCCAGGGCTGGCCGATCGTGCTGTCGAGCCTGAAATCGCTGCTGGAAACCGGCAAAGGCCTGGACGTCTTCGCCAAACCCCAGTAGTGCCAGCCCGTGGCTGGCAATCAGCCCACGGCCCAAGCCAACCCGTGAAGGCGCCTTGATCCCGCTGAACGATGCATGCAACGCGTGCTGGCCGCTCATCTGCAAAGTACGCGTTACGTCACGTCAACACGGCATCATTGCGTTGCAGTTTCAATACCCTTCCACAGGTTCCTCTTGCAGCCCTCTTCCCCTTCGGCCGGTGAACCGGCCCCGTCGTCGCCGGCCTTCATTGAAGTTGTTGTTGTGCGGGCCGGTACCCACCTGTTTGCCATCGATGTCGAAGCCGCGATTGAAATCCGCGGCCCGGAAACCTTTGATCGCCCCGGCAGTGGCGCCCGCCCGCACCTCACCGTGCGCGGCCACGCCCTGCCGGTGGTCGACCTGCGTCAGGCCATTGGTTTGTCCGCGTTCGCCCACGGCTGCCCGGCCATGCTGCTGATGCAGGCGGGCGCGGAAACGCTCGCTCTGGCCGTCGATGAGGTACGGGAAATCGAAAGCGTGCCGCGCCACAAGGTGCGGCCCGCCACAGTTATCCCGTTCGGGTTCTGCAGCCATCACGTCACGCTGGGCGCGCTCGGCGAGATTCCCCTGATTGATCCAACGCGGCTTCGATAACGCCGAACCACCGCGCCAACCTCCCGATAACACCGGACCCCACACCGATCTGCCGGTAGCGCCGGGCCATGCCCGGCGGGCAGCCGGCCAGCTAGCGCGCCGTCCAGCCTCCATCCACCGGCAGCGCCGTGCCCGTAATCTGAGCCGCAGCATCCGAGGCCAGGAACACCACCATCTCCCCCAACTGCTCAGGCGTCACGAACTGCAACGAGGGCTGTTTCTCGGCCAGCAGCGCGCGAGCAGCGGACTCCTGGTCCGTTCCCTCGCGCTCCGCCAACGCGGTGATCTGCTGCTCGACCAGCGCCGTTCGCACCCAGCCTGGGCAGATCGCATTGGCGGTGATGCCGGTGCCTGCATTCTCCAGCGCGGTCACCTTGGTGAACCCCACTACGCCATGCTTTGCCGCCACATAGGCCGACTTGTTCACCGAGCCCACCAGCCCGTGCACCGACGCGATGTTGATGATGCGACCGGATCCCTGCTGCTTCATGTAAGGCAAGGCCGCCGCAGTTGAGTGGAACACCGCCGAGAGATTCAGCGCCAGGATCGCATCCCACTTCGCTACGGGAAACTCCTCGATCGATGCGGTGTGCTGGATGCCCGCATTGTTCACCAGGATGTCGATGCGCCCCATCGTCGCAACGGCGTGGGTAATCATGCCACGCACGGCCTCACCACGGGACAGGTCGGCGCCATCATGCGCCACCCGCACACCGAACTCGGCTTCCAGGCCGGAACGGATGCGTTCGATCTCCTGCGCATCGCCAAATCCATTCAACACGATGTCGGCGCCTTGTCGCGCCAGCGCGGTGGCAATGCCAAGACCGATACCGCTGGTGGAGCCGGTAACTACCGCGACTTTTCCATTGAACATGGGCGAGCTTCCATGAGGGGTGGGAACGGAGTGTAGCCTCTGCACCCGGCCCTTTCCTTTAAAGTAACCGCATCACTGATGGACAAGTAGCTGTCATATGTTCCTCCGAGGGCGATCGAACGTTGGCAGCTTCCTGAATTCACGGAGCTGCCGCCTGGACTTACTGCTCCCCTGCTCCGCGTCTCGTCCATTCGCAGAAGGGATCGACGACTACTCCAGCAGACGATCTCATTTTCGGCCCACCTACTGCGCTCGGCCTATCGAGAGTTACACCGCGCGGACACTTGTAGCGCACCAGCGGCTGGCGGAAGCCAACTCCAATAGGCAGTATAGCCACCGAAGAGCATATAGCCTCTACGTGAATAGTTGAGGATGCAGTTTTTTTAGTGGCCGAGTAGACTCCGCAGATGATCTATGTCGATAAAGGGCGCGTGCCCGTCCCAAGTACTTTCCATCCCGGTGGGAAGGCCGAGAGAGAACGCATGCAAGCACAGGCGTTCTATAGCCATGGCGACCGTCAGAAACGCTTCACCTTTAGCGCGTATAGGTCTCAGGATGTAGTCAGGAGCCTAGGTCCGCTTTTCCACGATAAGTGTGCGTACTGCGAGACTCGCGTCGGCGCCGCTGGCCCTCTGGATGTGGAGCTTTATAGACCTAAAGGCGGCGTAGCCGAAAGTCCGTCTCACCCGGGATACTGGTGGCTAGCAGCGGATTGGCAAAACCTTCTTTTGTCATGCGCTGATTGCAACAGGCAGCGCAAGCACCAGGACTCGGATCAATGGACCGTGAGCGGCAAAGCCAACCGTTTTCCTTTGTCTGATGAGTCGAAGAGAGCATTTGATCCACACGGCGAACTAGATCGCGAAGAGCCACTACTGCTTAACCCCTGTGTAGATGCCCCCCAAGATCACCTTGTTTTCGACTGGAACGGCAAGGTGACTAGCGACACCATCCGTGGGCAGACCACCATTGCTGTTCTTGGGCTCAATAGATCCAGACTGGTCGCTGAGCGGGCTCGAGCCGCCCGCGACGCCCGTCTCAAGCTGGGGCTCATTGTGCCCCTACTCAGCGCACAGAAATCGGATATCGCCCAACAGGATCTGCTGGAACAACTCCTATCGGACCTACTAGGAATGACGGAAGATTCTGCAGAGTACGCTGGAATGACGCGCCAGCTGTTGCAGCCAGAGCTGAGCCGGATATTTGGTGAAAATAGAAGCAGAGAGAATCCTGGCTGGCTGGCCAAACAGCATATAGTTACGCGAGATCGACGTTCGCACGCCAAGAACTCCTACCAGGAATTCGAAAAACTCCAATCTTCGTTTTCTCTTTCCAACAAGAAGGGGCGCGAGCGCTCGATGTCGCAAAGGCGCGACATCGAACGCATATCTGTGCGCAACTTTAAGGGAATCAGGAGTGTTGACATAAACTTAGTCGCAGCCAGCAGTAATGGAGGCTGGCTAATGCTTTTGGGAGAGAATAGCGCGGGAAAAAGCTCGATCCTTCAGGCCATCAGCTTATGCCTTGCTGGCGCCGACTACTTTGCCTCTCTTATCGATAGCGGAGCGATCGCGCCTGACGACTTGATCAACGCTAACGCGCGAGCAAAGAAGGCAACAGTTCTCGTCAAGATGAGTGGATTCGCAGGCGTTCACAAGTTGACCGTAACGCAGGATGGGGCGATCTTCACGCGCCCCTCAGGTAAGACGGCCAGAGTGCAGACTTCGACCACAGGTCCAACCAGAACCAGTGGTGATGATGAGGCGCGCCAAGTTCAGGTGGTACTGCTCTGCTACGGCGCAACACGATTGCTGCCGAAAAGCACCCCTCCAAAGTATGGGCAACCCTACGCTCGAATTGACAACTTGTTCGACCCCTTCCTTCCCCTGCTCGATGCTGAGGCGTGGTTGGCAAAAGCGAATAAAAGTGAATTCGATGAAGTTGCACTTGCACTCAAGGATCTTCTGGCACTTGATGCCAGCGCGATGTTAACGCGCCGGCGAGGCAAGGTTTTTGTAAATGCACTTGGGGAAAGGGCCCCTATAAAAAGGCTGAGCGACGGATTCCAGTCTGTGCTTGCAATGAGCATCGACATTCTCGACGTTGCAGTTCGAATGTGGGGAGGCGCGCGGAATGCTGAAGGCATCGTAATATTGGACGAAATTGGGGCACACTTACACCCCACGTGGAAAATGAGGATTGTGGAGAGTCTTCGTCGCGCTTTCCCAGGAATGCAGTTCATCGCAACCACTCACGATCCGCTTTGTTTACGAGGCTTGGAAAAGGGCGAGGTCGTGGTAATGAAGCGCGCCGAGGATCATCGAATCGAAGCCATTAGTGGCCTCCCCTCTCCTTCAGACTTTCGTGTCGATCAGCTTCTCACCTCTGAGTTCTTCGGACTAAACAGCACAACGGACCCTCAGACAGAAGAAGAGTTCGACAATTACTACGCGCTACTTGCCTTACCCGAGCCAACCAGGGACCAGATTGAGCAAATTCAAGCGTTAAAAGAAAAGCTAGAGAGTAAGAGGCTGGTCGGGGAGACGCTGCGCGAGCAGCTGATGTTCGAAGCCATTGATCGCATCATCGCAACGCGCAATAGCAGACGACGAAGTTCCCTACCTGAAATGAAACAGGACGCGGCCGCGGAGATTGGACGCATATGGGACGAAACGGTTACATCCGTCTTGGAGGGCACATGATTCATATCAAGAAGACTGTCGTGCCTCCTAGCGTTCCTGTGTACAACAAGGCAAGCGTCGGCCCGAAAGGCAGTCAAATCACTCCTGCAGCGAGTGAGCTGGCGAACGCCATTGCGTTCTTCACGGACGGGAGTAACTACGCCGACGACAAGAAAATCACCAAGAAGCGCTTTATCTTCAAGGTCTACAAGAACACCAGTATTTCAGAAGAGCTGGAAAAGGTCTTCGGGACGAAATGCGCTTACTGCGAAAGCAGATTCGGCGCGGTCACACCCAAGGACGTCGAACACTACCGTCCAAAGTCCGAAGTCTTGTACCAGAAAGGTTCAGTCATCGCACCCGGCTACTACTGGCTAGCTGGTGATTGGTCAAATCTGCTCGTATCTTGCGCAGACTGTAATCGCGCGCGCAGCCACCTGGTCCCAGGACAGCCCAAAAAAACAACAATCGGGAAGCACACGCAGTTCCCACTATCCGATGAATCAATCCGTGTACGACTGCATTCACTTGATGTGGCCACCGAGGAGCCGCATCGCCTCTTATTGCACCCATGCATCGATCAGCCAGAAGAGCATCTCACCTATGACTCGAATGGCCTGATTTCTCCCATCGTAGCTGGGGATCAGAAAGCGGCCACTTCGATATTTGTGTACGCACTGCAGCGAAAGGGACTGGTTGAAGAGCGGAAGAGAGTCCTTAACGACCTGCAGCTAAAGCTTGATCTTCTGAAATCCCTTGCTGTCGAGCTAAACTCTATGGATGGGACGACGCCCACGTCCATTAGACAGGGAAAGCTAGATCAAATTGGGCTGCAGATGAAGGGCATATGCCTAATGTTCGCACACACGGCCCCATATCTTGGGATGCTGCGCGATTACATCCGCCGCAATCTGCTCGCAGGTACATTTGTGGACATTCGTAATGCGAATATCGATCTTGGACGCCTGTTACCCTAGAACAGCCCCATAGATTGCAAAGAGCGAAGGCGCAATTGTAGCGACCCCCTTCTTGGCGAGCTTTACCGCGAATCGGCTGCTAACCCGAAGCGAGCTTGATCGGTTTAGCATCACGACCAAGGCGCTTGCTACTTGATCGCCCCGCTACGGATTGACCTTCAAATGCCTCACCTGGAAGAGGATCCTGCTCCACGATCCTGATCAGACTCGCGACTGTCATGCCCAACTGTCGTGCAGCGGGGCCCGAATTCGATGCAGAGCATCTCGCGCCCAGCCGACCTGCGGACGCCTGGGCGGCCCAGCCCTCCAAAGCCTCTCCGGGCATACCAACTCCCTAGCGGGCAGCGCTACTTCAACCGCTCTACCAACCGCTGCCCCACCTCCAGCGCAGAAGCCGGGTTCTGCCCGGTAATCAGCTCGCGGTCCACCACCACATGCCCCGTCCATGGCGTGGCATTGCTGCTGAACCGCGCACCCGCCTTCTGCAACGCAGTCTGCGGGTAGAACTTCATCTCACCGCCGCCCAGCAGCGGCTTGGCCTGCTCTTCTTCCTGGTTACTGATCACCGTCATCTGGTAGCCGCTGTAGATCCACTTCGGCGTGGCCGGCATCACACCCGCATCCAGCGTCGCCACGAAACCCGCAGCATCCGGCAACGTGGACAGCAGCGCGATCGGCCCGTGGCAGACCAGCGCGGTGGTCTTGTTGCGCTGGTGGAAGTCGGCCAGCAGCCGGCCTAGCGCCGGGCTCTTCAGCAGGTCCTGCATCGGCGCGTGGCCACCGGGAATGTAGACCGCATCGAAACGCGCGTAACCCTGCTGCTCGACGCGCGCCAGGCTGACCACCGGCGAGGCCGTCGGCGAGGTCAGCCCCAGTTTCTCCAGCAGGTTCTTGTGCAGCGTCAGCTGCGCGGCATCGTTGCCGAAGTACGCCGGCGTCACCGAGGACGCATCCACCGTCGGCGCCCGCCCCTGCGGCGTGGCGAAGGTCACCTCGTGGCCCGCATCCAGCAGCAGCTTGACCGGCTGCATCAGCTCGTTGAGATAAAAGCCGGTGGACAGCACCTTGCCGTCCTTCAGGTCCAAGTGGCTTTCGTCGGACAGCACCACCAGCACGTTGGCGGCATGTGCGCCGCTGGCGGCCAGGGTCAGGGCCAGCGCTGCGGCCAGCCGGGTCATCAGGTTCATGGGGAGCTCCTATCGGGGAATGGCCGCCACTTTATTCATCGCCCCAGCGGCGATAAATTGGCCCCATCGCAAAACATCTGTTCCCCGGAGAGCCAAATGAGCCGTAAGTTCGACTACCTGGGCGATGTGGAGGTGTTCCTGGCGGTGGTCGAGCACGGCTCGTTCACGGCCGGCGCGGTGGCGCTGTCCACCACGCCCTCGGTGCTGAGCCGCGCGGTCACCCGCTTGGAGGCACGGCTGGGCCGGCAGCTGCTGCAGCGGACCACCCGCCGCGTGGGCTTGACCGACGCCGGGCGGCTCTATCGGGAACAGGTGCGCACCGCCTTCGGCCTGCTGGACGACGCCGAGCGCGACGTACAGGGCCAGGACGGTGCGCTGGCCGGCCGCGTACGCCTTAGCGTGCCCACCACCTATGGCCACTACCGGCTGCCGCCCGTGCTGGCGCGCTTTGCGCAGCAGTACCCGCAGGTGCAGGTGGAACTGAACATCACCAACCGCAACGTGGACCTGGTGGCTGAAGGCTTCGACCTGGCCATCCGCCTGGGCCAGCTGCCGGACAGCGGACTGGTGGCGCGCAAGCTGGAAGACGCCCCGCTGCTGCTGGTGGCCGCGCCGGACTACCTGCAACGCCGCGGCACGCCACAAACGCTGGACGACCTGCAGCAGCACCTGTGCTTGCCCTTCGTGATGCCGCGCACCGGGCGGTTGGCGCCGTGGATCTTCCGCGACGGCGGGCGCGACGTGGACTGGCTGCCGCGTTCGTCCATCGAGACCTCCGACGATGTGCTGGGCGTGGTGTCGCTGGCCGAACAGGGGATCGGCATCTGCCAGAGCTATGAGTTCATTGTGCGTGAGCGATTGCAGCGCGGGCAGCTGGTGGAAGTGCTGCCGCAGCTGTGGGGCAGATCGCGGCCGTTCTCGGTGATCTATGCGCCGCACCGGCGGCAGTCGGCGGCGGCGCGGGCGATGATTGAGCTGCTGGTGGGGAATGCGGCGGTGGTTGAGGACGGCGTTGGTCGAGGGTTCTGATGCTCTGGCGATGTCGGGTTCGAACCGAATTTCGGGCTGTGCCACTGATCTGGCGCCGCCGCCTGCCTAGGCAGACTAAGAACTGTTGCAAAGAAGGCCATCGCACTATTCGCTTGCGGCATAGGCGATTGCGCCACTTTGATTCGCAATCAACATAGCGGCTGCACGAATGCGTCTTGTGGCGTCGCGTGCTGCACGAAGGGTGCGTGCAACAATAGTTTTTCGCTCTCGAATCGCGCGATTTCTTCGCGAATTTCAATTTGCATTCGAAGCGGCAGCGTAAACACCATGGCGCGCCACCGACAACGGGTGGCAGCGGGTCTGCAAACCCGTTTGATGCACGCGCAAGTTGTTTACGCTTGCCCGTCGGCACCGTCCTTAACCGGTGCCGGCGGGCAATCCGTCGGCCTTTCTGGCGGGCGGTGCGTGGGAGTCTTCGGACTCACCGGCCAATAGCGCTGCATCAACCGGTTTGCAGCCACGCATCGTCCGCCACCCCGCCTACGCGGTGGCGCTGTTAAGCACAGCCAAGGAAACCGACGCCATGAGCGAATCCGACACCTTTTCCTCGTACACCGTTGTTGAGCCCATCAACGACGACACCCCCCTACCCGACCTGAACTACCTGCTCGGCATCCTCAAGCGCATGCGCGGCTGCGAGGGTGCAGATGGCCTGCCCTGGCCGGAGAACGACGTGTCACCCGGCCGACGCGTGAGCCTGGCGAGGACCGAGCGCGCGATGGTGGGAGCGCTGACGGTGCTGGAGCTGTTGCACGCGGCCGACCGCTGCCGGGTGGCGGCGGACCCGGAGCGGCATTTGGATGAGGGGGTGGTTGATGGGCTGTTTCTGGCTTGCCGGGGGTTGGTTGAGTGGGGTTGTCATGAGGTACGGCCGGAATGAGGCGGCATCCGCTCACGAGGCCCGAAATCAACCCCAACAGGGCTCGCGACTGTTCGCTCGAAAACGTCCCCTGAATGCGAATCAAGCATCTTCGTCGAAATAATCGCTGTCCACGGATGGAACCCGAAGAATTCGCGAGCTCACGCCAACCTCATTGTCGATCATGAGGCCAACCAATCGATTTCCATCGACGATAACAATGCCCTCAACGGAGCCAACAAAGTCAACAGCCTGAGGCGTGAAGCCAGACGTGGTTATGAAAACTCCGCGTTTGGCCTTCTGCCCAGCAAGCGCCCCGTAGAAGGCCTGAAGCTCTGGCCTACCAACCGTGCTCTTCCAGCGCTTCGCTTGCACGTAGACCTTGTCCAAGCCGAGCTTATCCAGCGAGATCACGCCGTCGATTCCACCATCTCCAGCTCCGCCTACGCGCAGCAGATCCGAGCGGCTCGCGCCATATCCCAATCGATGCAGGATATCAAGAACGATGATTTCGAACCGTCCGGGAGAAACACGCAACAAGCAATCCAGAAGCTCTGCCGCTGTTGCGGATTTCAATTCAGCAAGCGCACTATCAAGTCGATCATCGGGGCTCAAAACGGGTGACCCATGGGCTAGTTCACTGGACTCAGGGCCATCTAGCCCCGCAGCATCTACTGCGGATCGAAGCTTAACTGCGAGATAGCCAGTTGCGATTCTCCCAACCTCTTCGTCGTCCAGCGGGAACGGGTGATCGCCGACGTAACTTCTCCCGGCCTCCGTCAACTGCCAGACGCCGCGCCTCGGGCTGGACGAAAGGCCAGCGCGCTTCAGCCGATCATGCGCCCAAGCCGCTCGATTCTTATAGATCTGCGCACCGCTATCCAATACCCTGAGCTTCTGTTCCTCGGTCAACCCTAGGGCATTGGCCGCGGCATCATATGCCAAGGCGGCGGCAACGCCTCCAGGATTTCGCTCCAAGAAGCGCAATACGGGATCGATGAACTTGTCGTAAGTTGGAATCATCAAATTTGCCCCTTACGGTGTATTTTCCGCAACTATAGCTTCTTCCAGACAATGGCCCTGGGTTCGCTTCTAACCAAGGAAAGATCTGAGGGTCAGGCCAACAACTGACGTAAGGCGTTGATCAACGATGTCCAGTAACAGAACACCGTACACGATTCAGCGCCCGCCACATTCACCGATCGTCAGACGTGCCCACCTATTCCCTTGAATTTATCGACAAACGTGGCGATTTGCTGGAATACGCTCTGCTTCTTGGTCAGGTACTGCGGATTCAAAGGACTCATCTTGGGCAGCACCGCGTTGAGTTCTGTTCCGTTCTCACTGGCGAACTCGCGCCTGAGTGAGGTAGTGATGTAGCGTATGGCGGCATCAGCGTTGAGGTTCTCGGCAACGATCAACTCGTGCGCCTCACGGTGCTGTTCCGCCTGGGCGAAAGTGTAGAACGCCTCAATCACGCTCGCCTTTTCGTCAATCTTGTCCAAGTCGGTCTGATTGATGAAGTCAACCACCAGACTTTCTTTTGCGCGCTGCCCGAGGCTTGCACGTATCACGCGTCGCATTTCCTCGACCAATTCCGACTTGCTCTTGATCTTCTTGTTGTGCTCGAAAAGCAGCTCCAGAATGTAGTCCAGATTGATTTCCTGCGACTTGAGAAGATCCACCTCAAAAACCACGTCATTCCAGTCAATGGTCGACTGCTCCTTTTCGGCCCCGGCCCTCTCCCGCCGCAGCCAATCGCGCACATCGTTGTACGTTGAGCGGTAGTCCTGGATCTTCCGCTCCGCGGGGAGCGTGATGGCCTGTAGAGCAGTCAGATCGTCAT
Organism: Stenotrophomonas sp. 1278; assembly: GCF_029892765.1. Lineage (NCBI taxonomy): Bacteria > Pseudomonadati > Pseudomonadota > Gammaproteobacteria > Lysobacterales > Lysobacteraceae > Stenotrophomonas > Stenotrophomonas sp. 1278. Next base: position 145,558 of record NZ_JARXWD010000008.1, on the reverse strand, counting down.
CGCTCAAGTAGTGCTTGGCCTTGAAGGACTCTACCGCAGCGGCATCCGTTAGGTCGACGCTCTGAAGCTCCTTCAAGCTGGCGAACTCGTCGTAGTTCTGCAGGATGTTCTCTACGCGTAGGTACTCGCCAAACAGCTTGACGAAGGCCTTCTTGTCGGCCTCTCTTTCAATCGCTGCGGGATCCGGAAAGCGTGCCTCGAGTTCCTGCAGCACTTCCTTGAAGCCGCGCCGTGCCTCACCGGTGGCCGCGTCGGTGAAGCCCTCCATGTACTCGGAGTAGCTCTTCTCCAGCACCACGTTCTTCGTGTTCCTGTCACCGAACAGGGTGATGGCGTCGATGGTCGCCTGCTCCAAGTCGCGGAAGGTGATGATGTTGCCAAAGGTCTTGGTGGCGTCGAAGATCCGATTAGTGCGCGAGTAGGCCTGCATCAACCCGTGGAAGCGAAGGTTCTTATCGACAAACAGCGTGTTGAGCGTAGGGGCGTCAAAGCCCGTCAGGAACATGCCCACCACGATGAGCAGGTCGATCTCCCTGGCCTTCACTTGTTTGGCCAAGTCTCGATAGTAATTCTGGAAGCCGTTGCTATCCACGCTGAAGTTGGTCTTGAACAACGCGTTGTAGTCGGCGATCGCTGCGCTCAAGAACTCCTTGGCACTGCTGTTCAGAGCCGACACGTCAAAGCTCTCGTCCTGGATGTCGCCAATCGCGTCCTGATCCTCGTTGGCCGCGAACGAGAAGATGGTGGCCACCCTCAGCGGCTTGTCGTTGGCCTTCTGCAACTGCCTGAAGCATTCGTAGTAAAGCTTGGCGGCATCCACGCTACTGACCGCAAACATGGCGTTAAAGCCCTTATTGCCGGCATGCAGGCGGTGGGTCTTCTGCCGGAAGTGGGTCAGGATGTACTGGGTGATCTCGCGGATGCGGTCCGGGTGCAGCAGGGCCTGCCTGTTCTCGGCCGCACTCAGCTTCTTTTCATCCTTCTCGGTCTCGATGGCCTTGAACTGCGGCCGTACATCGTTGTAATCCACCTTAAACTTCAACACCTTCTCGTCGCGGATGGCATCGGTGATCACATACGAGTGCAGCTCCCGACCGAACACGCTTGCCGTGGTCTCGGCGCCCAAAGCGTTCTCCGGGAAGATGGGCGTGCCGGTGAAGCCAAACTGGGTGAACTTTTTGAACCTTCTCTTCAGATTCTTTTGTGCTTCACCAAACTGGCTGCGGTGACATTCATCAAAGATGAGCACCACTTGCTTGCCGTAGATGGGCAAGTCAACCTCGCTCTTCATCAGGTTGTTGAGCTTCTGGATGGTGGTCACGACGATCTTGTTGTCGTCCTTCGCTAGGTTGCGCTTCAAGCCAGCCGTACTGTCCGAGCCATTGACGCTGTCCGGCGAGAAACGCTGGTATTCCTTCATGGTCTGGTAGTCCAGATCCTTGCGATCCACCACGAAGAACACCTTGTCGATGAAGTTCAGCTCCGTGGCCAGACGCGCCGCCTTGAAACTGGTCAGCGTCTTGCCTGAGCCCGTGGTATGCCAGATGAAGCCACCGCTCTCCTTCCCGCTCCGGTTCTTGCCCTGATGGCTGCTGTTAATTTTCCACAGGATGCGTTCTGTGGCTGCTATCTGATAGGGCCGCATCACCAGTAGCGTATTGCTGACATCGAACACCGAGTAACGCAGCAGCACGTTGAGTAGCGTGTGCTTCTGGAAAAAGGTGGCCGTGAAGTCCTTCAAATCCTTGATAAGCGTATTGTCCGCCTTCGCCCAGTTCATGGTGAAGTCGAAGCTGTTCTTGTTGCGCTGCGTGGTGTTGGCGAAATAGCGGCTGTCAGTGCCGTTGGAGATCACAAACAGTTGCAGGTACTTGAACAGAGACTGCTCGCTGTTAAAGCTCTCCTTGCTGTAGCGGTGCACTTGGTTGAAAGCTTCACGAATCGCTACGCCACGCTTCTTGAGTTCCACCTGCACTAAAGGCAGGCCATTGACCAGAATGGTCACGTCATAGCGGTTGGCGTGCGAGCCCGCCTGCTCAAACTGCTTGATCACCTGCACCTTGTTGCGGGCGATGTTCTTCTTATCCAGCAGATAGATGTTCTGAATGCGCCCGTCGTCAAAGACAAAGTCATGAACGTAGTCGTCGTGAATCTTGCGGGTCTTCTCGACGATGCCATCGCTGGGCTTGTCTAGCCAGGAGTCGACGAATCGCAGCCATTCGCCTTCGGTGAACTGAATCGCGTTGAGCGCCTGCAGCTGCACGCGCACGTTGGCCATCAGGTCGACAGAGGTCTTGATGGACGAAGCGAACTCATAGCCCTGATTCACCAGATCCTGGATCAGCTCGCGCTCCAGATCACTTTCGCTCTGGTAGCTCTCGGCGACCTTCCACTCCCGGGTGTACTGGTCGAGGACGATGAAGTTCCTGGACTCGGCGATCGTCTTGTAGTCGTTCATTGGTCAGGCGCTCTGAGGCTGCCAAAAGGCATGACTGTTCTTAAGGTGGTCCAGCAACAGCTTGACCGTCGCGCTCTCGGCCGGCGATGGCTGTGCAACGGCTTCGTTGGACAGCGTGCTGTGGCTGGTAAAATTGATGATGCGACCGTAATACAGCTGCTTGTCATCTGGGAGAAGCTCAGACCACTTCGGATAGCCCAAGAAGCCGGCAGTCTTCTCGTAGAGATTGCGCAGCAGGGTGAAATGAAACCGCTCAACCCTGCGATCCGCAATGGCCTGCTCGATTGTCTGCAACAGGTGCAGATGGTACGAGAAGCTCTTATTGGAATCGCCCTGCTTTTCCGTCAACGCGTAGCTGCCATCTTCGAAACTCTCCAGCATGTAGCAGGTCTTGGCATTGAGCTCATTGAATAGCACGTTGTAGAACAACGGGCTATGCGTCGTGATGACGAACTTTAGGCCAGACTCACTGGATTTGATCAGCCCAGCCAAGTTGACAGCCAGCTCAATCAAATGATTCTCATCCAGTGAGCTCACTGGGTCGTCCACGAAGACGTAGTCCAGATTGTTGAAGACATCGGTGGAGCGGTCGGCGACCTCCGAGATGTTCAGCTCGGCAATCACCTGTTCCAGCAAGGCATTGAAAACGCTCCAGATGAAATTACTCTCTTCACCCTTGGAGATTTTTACGTGGGGCTCAGGCGCATCGTTACCGCGTTCGAACGAAAAGCTGACTGAGGAAAAATCTGTGCCGAAATGTGGCGTCAACTTATCGCTGGTGTAGCGTTGAAAGGTGGTGATGATGCTTTGGTCTTGGCCTTGCTCTTCCAGCACCCATTTAGTGAACACATTGGGCTGAATCTTCAGCTTGGGCTCAGAATCTCGCCCCAAATCGTTGTCCCAGTAGAACAGATCTTCGGTAAAAGCGCTGTAGTAAAGCATCCTCTTATCGGCCAACACCGACGGCATCGCTTCGTCGCCATCTCCCTTCGGAGAAATCAGCTGATTGAACGCTCGAGACAGTCGCGTCTTACCTGTCCCGTTGAAGGCATAGATCAACCGCACCTTCTTATTGGCGACTTGCAGTTGTTGAGCGACCTCCGCGAGCGTCATACTCATACTATGCCTTTACCTCTTCAGATTTTGGGAAGCTCAACAACAGATTGCGGTAATAACTGTATTGCTTCTTCCGCAGCTCGATCTCCCGTGGCAAGCCTTCAGCTACAGAGTTGGTCAGTGCATCGAATTTGTCGAGAAGAACTGCAATTCTATTCTGTTGAGCAAGACTTGGGATAGGCACTGGCAAGGCCTTGATGATGTCTACATTCAAATTACTTACTGAGCCGCTGTTTATTTTTCCAGCCCAGTAGCTCTTAACTGAACTTGACGACAGATAGTGATAGAGAAAATGCGAACTCAAGACAGTGGAAAATTTGCTAATCGACGCCCAGCCGTCGTGTATCGCCCCGCTGATACCAAGGATGTAAGGCCTACCGAAGCTCATTGAGTTGGACAAAATGAAGTCCCCCTTATCCAGAACGCGAGAGCTCCTTGCACCTTCTTGTGTAATTTTTTGAGCTGTTCCGTTGACGTACTTTGACCCTGGCGTTGTATCTCCAATCTTGATCCAAGGAACGCCAGTCTCATCTTCGGTGATGAACTTGGAGATTGGGCGAGGTGAGGCGCCTCGCTGGATCAGCGCGACATCCCCCAACGTCTTCCACTCCGCCTCCCCCTCATCGAAATTCAACAATCGATCCCGATAGTAGTTGTACTGCTTCTTGCGAGCGGCCAGTTCAACGTTTAGTTCGACGATCAGTTCGGTAAAGGCACCCAGAACACGGACAATCTCGGCCTGGATTTCAAGCGATCTACTGGGATTGCTTGGACAGGGGATGGGAATCTTGTACTCGAGTATCCTTGCTTTGTCGCCGCGAGGCATTTTCGCCCCTTTGGCATGCTGCATGTTGTAGTCGAAGAAGCTCTCATCGGTTAACAGTTGATACAAGTAGCCAGGATTCAGTGCCTCATGAATGGAACGAACCACAAGCACATCGCCATTTGTTCCACCCGATTGGTCGGCTAGCCAAATCTTCTTTAGATAAGGTCGAATGTTTCCGATAAGAACATCACCTGGCCGGTACTCAATCAATCGCCCTTCGCTGGGGACATATGTCGATTCAGCCTTTCCCGCCCCATTCTGGAGAAGGTTATCAACTCCAACATAGTTTCTTTCATCGATCCCAGTGCAGTCGATACGAACGTCAGAGTACTTGGCGACGTCCCCTAGCGCCACCCACTCAACCGCAACCCCATCCAGCAGACTTTCCAGGAAATCGCCCGCCGTCATGCTTCGGTCTCCCCGCCTTCGATCTCGTCCACGATGGCATCGATGTCATTGCGCAACTGCTCAATCCTATCAACCGTGGTTTTTAGCACTGCATTGAGTTGGGCAATGTCCACGATCTCACGATTGTCCTTGGCCTCAACATAACTACTAACCGACAGGTTGTAGTCGTTATCGGCCACCCTTTCCAACGACACAGTCTTGGCGAAGTGTTCGACATCGGCCTTGCTGGCAAACGCCACCACGATCTCTTTGATGTGCTTGTCCAGAAGCAAATTGTTGTTGGTGCCCTTTTTGAGGAGCCCGCTGGCGTCAATGAACTGGATGGCCGTGTCTTTCTTGTTCTTGGCCAGCACCAGAATGTTCACGGCGATGGTGGTCCCGTAGAACAGATTGGGGGCGAGCGAGATCACGCTCTCGACATAGTTGTTGTCCACCAGATACTGGCGAATCTTCTGCTCGGTCCCACCGCGATAGAAGATACCGGGGAAACAAACGATGGCCGCGCGACCTTTTGCTGACAGATAGCTCAACGCGTGCAGCACAAATGCAAAGTCGGCCTTGGACTTGGGCGCGAGCACACCTGCCGGGGCAAAGCGATCGTCGTTGATCAGAGTGGGGTCGTCGCTTCCGATCCACTTCACTGAGTAGGGAGGGTTGGAGACGATGGCGTCGAAAGGCTTCTCATCACCGAAGTACGGAGTGATAAGAGTGTTGCCAAGCTGGATGTGGAACTTATCGTAGTTGATGTTGTGCAAGAACATGTTCATCCGCGCCAGGTTGTACGTGGTGTGGTTGATTTCTTGCCCAAAGAAGCCGTCTTCGATGAGGTGGTCGTCGAATTGTTTTTTTGCCTGCAGCAGCAGCGAACCCGAGCCGCAGGCGGGATCATAGATCTTGTTGATGCTGGTCTGGCCGTGAATAGCCAACTGCGCGATGAGCTTGGATACCTGCTGCGGCGTGAAGAACTCGCCGCCTGACTTGCCGGCGTTGACAGCGTAGTTGGAAATCAGGAACTCGTAAGCATCGCCAAATAGATCAATATGGCTGTCGTCAAAGCTCCCCAAGTCCAGTCCAGCAACGCCCCTGAGGACAGCCGCGAGACGAGCATTCTTGTCCTTTACAGTGTTACCAAGGCGGTTGCTGGTGGTATCGAAGTCGGCAAACAGGCCGTTGATATCTTGTTCTGACGGGTAGCCAATTGCAGACGCTTCGATGGCCGAGAAAATCTTGGCCAGATCGGTATTCAGGCTTTCATTATTGGGGGCGTTTGCCGCAACGTTGACGAACAGCTGGCTGGGGTAGATGAAGTAGCCCTTGGTCTTGATGGCATCGTCTTTGGCTGCGGCGATGTTCTTATCATCATCAGCCATGTCAGCGTAATCAAAACTGGAATCGCCCCCGGTGATGTAGTCGACAAAGTTCTCGCTGATGAACCGATAGAACAGGGTGCCCAGCACGTATTGCTTAAAGTCCCAACCATCGACCGCACCGCGAACTTCGTTGGCAATCTTCCAGATTTGGTTTTGCAGGGCAGCGCGCTGCTGAGCACCGGTCATGACTTGTTTCCTGTCGAATCGTTCAATTGTTCCTCATCTGCTCCGCCCGCACGCACCCATTCATCCACCTCGGACAACTGGAATTTCCAAAGTCGTCCCACACGGTGCGCTGGCAGGCCTCTACGCTCCCGCCAACGATAAACGGTGTCCTTGGCCACGCCCAGATGCTGGGCGACCTGACCAGCGGTTACCCACGGCTCAGTGGCCATGGCAATTACGCACAATTGGCATGCATCAAAGTCGATGAGAGTCGGTGAAAGTCTATCAGAGCCGGGCGGGGCTGAATCAGCTGTGGAGCCTTATAGCTTCCATAAAGGGACCCAGCAATTTCTGACCGAACTGAAAGACGAGGGAAGGCTCCATATGCAACAAGGGCGCCTCTCGGCGCCCTCGTTCTTTCAACTCATTCCCACTCAATAGTCGCCGGCGGCTTCCCCGAGATGTCATAAACAACCCGCGACACCCCCCGCAACTCATTGATGATCCGGTTGCTCACCGTCCCCAGGAACTCATACGGCAGGTGCGCCCAGTGCGCCGTCATGAAGTCAATCGTCTCCACGGCCCTTAGCGCAATCACCCACTCATAAGCCCGCGCGTCACCCACCACGCCCACCGACTTCACCGGCAGGAACACGGCAAACGCTTGGCTGGTCTTGTCATACAGATCCGCCTTGCGCAGCTCATCGATGAAGATGGCATCGGCCTTGGCCAGCAGTTCGGCGTATTCGCGCTTCACTTCGCCCAGGATACGCACGCCCAGGCCCGGGCCCGGGAACGGATGGCGGTAGACCATGCTGCGCGGCAGGCCCAGTTCGACGCCCAGGCGGCGCACTTCGTCCTTGAACAGCTCGCGCAGCGGCTCCACCAGGCCCAGCTTCATGTGCTCCGGCAGGCCGCCCACGTTGTGGTGGCTCTTGATCACATGCGCCTTGCCGGTCTTGCTGCCGGCCGACTCGATCACGTCCGGGTAGATGGTGCCCTGCGCCAGCCACTTGGCGTTCTTCAGCTTGTTCGACTCTTCGTCGAAGATCTCGACGAACAGGTTGCCGATGATCTTGCGCTTGGCTTCCGGGTCGCTCACGCCTTCCAGCGCGCTGAAGTAACGGTCGGCGGCATTCACGCGCACCACCTTCACGCCCATGTGCTCGGCAAACATCGCCATCACCTGGTCGCCTTCCTGCCAGCGCAGCAGGCCGGTATCCACGAACACGCAGGTCAGCTTCTCGCCGATGGCCTTGTGCAGCAGCGCAGCCACCACGGACGAATCGACGCCGCCGGACAGGCCCAGGATCACTTCGTCATCGCCCACCTGTTCGCGCACGCGGGCGATCTGGTCGTCGATGATGTTGGCGGCGGTCCACAGGGTCTGGCAGCCGCACACGTCCACCACGAAGCGGCGCAGCAGCGCCTGGCCCTGCAGGGTGTGGGTCACTTCCGGGTGGAACTGCACGCCGTACCAGCGCTTTTCTTCGTTGGCCATGGCGGCCACCGGAATGCGGTCGGTGGTGGCGGTAATGGTGAAGCCCGGCGGCGCAACGGAGACGTGGTCGCCGTGGCTCATCCAGACATTCAACTTCGGCTCGCCGCCGTGGTCGCTCAGGCCCTTGAACAGCGCATCCGGGTTGATCACGTTCACTTCGGCGTGGCCGAACTCGCGCTGGTCAGCTGCTTCGGTGGCACCGCCCAGCTGCGCGGCCAGGGTCTGCATGCCGTAGCAGATGCCGAAGATCGGCAGGCCGCTGTCGAACACTTCCTGCGGCGCGGCGGGCGCGCCCGGCAGCGTGGTCGATTCCGGGCCACCGGACAGGATGATGCCCTTGGCGCCGAAGCCGGCAATCTCGGCCGGGTTGTGGTCCCACGCCCAGATTTCGCAGTAGACGCCCAGCTCGCGGATGCGGCGGGCAATCAGCTGCGTGTACTGCGCGCCGAAATCGAGGATGAGGATCTTGTCGTTATGGATGTTGGTCATTCGGGCGCTCAGGGATGGGTAGTACAGAGAAGGTGCTCAGCACGCTGGCGGACAACTCACGCCGCAATTCATCGGCCACCGGATCCGGCGCGGTCCATCGCACGCCGATGAAGCCATCGGCACGCTGCTCGCGCCGTGGATAGGGATCGCCCCACATGCAGGTCTGCAGCCGTTCGGTCTCGGCGCTGCTGGTTTCGCAGCGGATCAGCCGCGCATCGGTCATGTCGACAAGCTTCTCGTCGAACCAGTAACCGAAGCTCCGCTCGAAGTGCGGGAGCTGTGTCGACCAGCCCAGCCGGCGATAACTCTCATCACGCAGTGACGGCAGAATCTCCGGGCTGTATTCACCCTGCCAGCAAACCAGCAAGCCGTTGAAACTGGATGCGCGCGGCGGCACCAGGCGCCATTGCAGTGCCCCCTGCGGTTCAAGCCGCCAGCCCTGTGGCAGGTCGAAGGTCAGGTTCGGACAGGACACCCGGTTCGCAGGGGGCGCCCGCTCGGCCGAGGAGTGCTCGGCAGCGCCGGAGCACCCCGCGACCAGCATGGCCACGCCAAGCAGGCTCCCGCCACGGTATCGGCCGGCGCGCTGGCCGGCAGTGCGGAGGTAGCTCACGAGGCCGAGGCGGGCAGTCATCAGGAGCGGTAGTTCGGCGGCTCTTTGGTGATCGTCACGTCGTGGACGTGGCTCTCGCGCTGGCCAGCGCCGCTGATCTTCACGAACTTGGGCTTGCTGCGCATGTCCTCGACGGTGGCGCAACCCACGTAGCCCATGGTGGCGCGCAGGCCGCCCATCAGCTGGTGGATGATGCCGCCCACCGGGCCGCGGTACGGCACGCGGCCTTCAATGCCTTCGGGCACCAGCTTGTCGGCGGTGGCGGCGTCCTGGAAGTAGCGGTCCTTGGACCCCTTCTCCATCGCGGCCAGCGAGCCCATGCCGCGGTAGCTCTTGTACGAACGGCCCTGGAACAGCTCGGTTTCGCCCGGCGATTCCTCGGTACCGGCCAGCAGGCCACCGATCATGATGGTGGACGCACCGGCGGCCAGCGCCTTGCCGATGTCGCCGGAGTAGCGGATGCCACCGTCGGCGATCAGCGGGATGCGGTCCTGCAGCGCTTCGGCCACCAGGTCGATCGCGGTGATCTGCGGCACGCCCACGCCTGCCACCACGCGGGTGGTGCAGATCGAGCCCGGGCCGATGCCCACCTTCACTGCGTCCGCGCCGCTGTCCAGCAGCGCCAGCGCGGCTTCACCGGTGCAGATGTTGCCGCCGATGACCTGCACGTTCGGGAAGTTCTTCTTGACCCAGCTGACGCGGTCCAGCACGCCCTGCGAATGGCCGTGCGCGGTATCGACCACGATCACGTCCACGCCGGCAGCCACCAGCGCTTCCACGCGGCGGTCGGTATCGCCGCCCACGCCAACGGCCGCGCCGACCAGCAGGCGGGTGGCGATGTCCTTGGCAGCGTTCGGGAAGTCGGTGTTCTTCTGGATGTCCTTGACGGTGATCAGGCCACGCAGGGCGAAATCATCGTTGACCACCAGCACCTTTTCGATGCGGTTGCGGTGCAGCAGCTGCAGCACTTCGTCAGACGCGGCACCTTCCTTGACCGTGATCAGGCGATCCTTCTTGGTCATGATGTGGCGGACCGGATCGTCCAGCTCGGTCTCGAAACGCATGTCGCGATGGGTCACGATGCCGGCCAGCAGGCCGTCGCTGCCCACCACCGGCACGCCGGAGATGTTGTGCGCCTGGGTCAGGGCCAGCACGTCGCGGATGGTGGTTTCCGGGCCGACGGTGATCGGGTCGCGGATGACGCCGGCCTCGAACTTCTTGACCTTGGCCACTTCCGCGGCCTGCTGCTCCACGCTCAGGTTCTTGTGGATGATGCCCATGCCACCCAGCTGTGCCATGGCGATGGCCAGGCGTGCTTCGGTGACGGTATCCATGGCGGCGGAAAGGATCGGAAGCTTGAGCTTCAGGTCGCGCGTCAACCGCGTTTCGAGGTTGACGTCCTTGGGCAGGATGGTCGAATGAGCGGGGACGAGCGAGACGTCGTCGTAAGTGAGTGCTTCAGCCTGGATGCGCAGCATCGGCATACCCGAGATGTGGGGAAGCGCGACATTTTACCCTGTTTTCGCGGCCTGTGGCAGGGGGTAGATGCGACGCAGTGTCGCGCGGGCGAAGATTCGTTCAGGACGCCCTGCACGCCGCTTTGGGCGGGTCATTCGGGTCGGCGGCATACCGCCTTTGGTAGGTGCCAACCTTGGTTGGCACACAACCGGAAGGTCTTTGCCCCATCCGGGGAGCTGGCGCCTGATTGTTCGTGCCAACCAAGGTTGGCACCTACCAGGAGCGGGTCATGCGGACCTGCGGGAAGTACGGGGCATCGACGCGCCCCCGGTAGCGCCGGGCCATGCCCGGCGAGCGCAGCGGCGCCGCAGCAATCCGCCGGGCATGGCCCGGCGCTACCCAGCCCCACGGCAAGCAGCCCAGTGCGGTCAGTTCCCGGCTTCCGCCGCTTCCAACGTGTTCTGCATCAACGTGGCCACGGTCATCGGGCCTACGCCACCCGGTACCGGGGTGATCCAGCTCGCCCGCTGCGCTGCGGCCTCAAACCCGACATCGCCCACCAACCGGCCGTCATCCAAGCGGTTGATGCCAACGTCGATCACCACTGCGCCCGGCTTCACCCACTCGCCCGGCACGATGTCCGGCCGGCCCACCGCCACCACCAGGATGTCGGCGTTGCGCACGGCCTGTTCCAGCACGTCCTTCGGGGTGAACTTGTGGCAGCTGGTCACGGTGCAGCCGGCAATCAGCAGCTCCAGGCCCATCGGCCGGCCGACGTGGTTGCTGACGCCGACGATGGTGGCGTTGCGGCCGCGCACGGGCTGGTCGGTGTGGCCCAGCAGCGTGGTGATGCCACGCGGGGTGCACGGGCGCAGGCCGAACTCGCGCAGGGCCAGGTGGCCGACGTTTTCCGGATGGAAACCGTCCACGTCCTTGCGAGGGTCGATGCGCTGGATCAGCCGGCGCGCGTCGGGGATGCCCGGAAGCGGCAGCTGGATCAAAATGCCGTTGATCTTCGGATCGGCATTGAGCTGGTCGATCAGGTCGAGCAGCTCGGCCTCGGTGGTGCCGGCCGGCAGGTCGTAGTCATACGCTTCGATGCCCACCTTCTCGGCCGCGCGGCGCTTGTTGCGCACGTACACGGTCGAGGCCGGGTCGCCCCCCACCAGCACCACGGCCAGGCCCGGGCGGCTGCCACCGGCGGCGACACGGGCATCGACCCGCACCTTCAGGCTGTCGAGCAGGTCCTCGGCGATACGGCGGCCATCGAGGATGCGGGCAGGAAGCTGGGGGGCGGAGTCGGTCATCGGGTGCGGGCGTGGGGCGGCGGGGACGCTATTGTCCCCGATTCACGCCCCCTCGCCCACCGGGAATGCGGGCCGCCGCCGCTTCGGTAGTGCCGGCCGCTGGCTGGCAACCTCATGAACGCAGGAAGCACCGTGCAGTTGCCGGCCAGCGGCCGGCACCACCAAGGCTTCAGATCATTCCTCTTCTTCTTCCGGCACTTCATCCGCATTGAGCGTGCGTGCCTTGCGCTTGGGCGCGGTAAACGGCGTCGGCGTCGGCACACCCGGCAGCGCGCTGCCGAACACCATGTGCGCGCCGGCCCTCAGGCTGCCACCGGCCATTTCCAGCTCGAAGCGCTCGGCATCGCGCTCGCGGATCTGCTCGGCAATCTCGCGCGCATCGTCTTCGTCCGCGCCCAGCTCCACCAGTGCCGCCTGCCCGAACAGCAGGGCCGACTCGAAGGTTTCGCGGATCTGGAAATCCACGCCGGCATGGATCAGCCGCAGCGAATGTTCGCGGTCGAACGAGCGCACCAGCAGCTTGGCCTGCGGGAACTGATGGGCCACCAGCTCGACGATGCGGTCGGCGTCCTCGGCATTGTTCACGCACACCGCGATCGCCCGCGCACTGCCCGCGCCGGAGGCATGCAGCACGTCCAGCCGGGTGCCGTCGCCGTAATAGATCTTGAAACCGAAGCGCTCGGCGTTGTGGATCATCTCCACATCGTTGTCGATGATGGTCACGTCCACGTCGCGGGCCAGCAGCGACTGGCTGGCCACCTGGCCGAAGCGGCCGAAGCCGATCAGCAGCACGCTGCCGGACAGGCCATCGGCGGTATCCACGCCTTCCAGACTTACGGTCGGCGTAGGCGCCACGCGCTTGTAGACCAGCACCACCAGCGGCGTCAGCGCCATCGACAGCACCACCACGGCGGTGAAGTTGGCATTGATGTCCAGGCTGATCACACCGGCACTGGCTGCGGCGGAGAACAGCACGAAGGCGAACTCGCCGCCCTGCGCCATCAACACGCCACGGTCCAGCGCCTGCGCGTGGTCACTGCCCATCAGGCGCGCAACCACGTAGATGCACAACGCCTTGGCCGCCATCAGCGCCACTACCAGGCCGAGGATCATCGGCCAGTTGCCGGCCACCACACCCAGGTCCAGCGCCATGCCCACGCTGAGGAAGAACAGGCCCAGCAGGATGCCGCGGAACGGTTCGATGTCTGCTTCGATCTGGTGGCGGAACGTCGATTCGCTCAGCAGCACGCCGGCCAGGAATGCGCCCATCGCCATCGACAACCCGGACAGCTGCATCAGCAGCGCCGCGCCCAGCACCACCAGCAGCGCGGCGGCGGTCATTACTTCGCGCGCTTTCGACTCCGCCAGCACGCGGAACAGCGGATTGAGCAGGAAGCGGCCCACCAGCACCAGGCCGACGATGGCACCCACGCCGATCGCCACCGACATCCAGCGCGAGCCCTCGCCATCGGCACTGCCGGCAGCCGGTGCCATCCACGCGACCAGCGCCAGCAACGGCACGATCAGCAGGTCCTCGAACAACAGGATCGAGACGATCTTCTGCCCCGACGGCAGCGCGATGTCGCCGCGCTCGGCCAGCAGCTGCATCACCACCGCAGTGGAAGTCAGCACGAAACCGGTGGCGCCGATGAAAGCGATCTGCCACGGCAGCCCAAACAGCTTGGCGATGCTGGTCAGCACCAGCGCGCAGGTGACGATCTGCAGCGTGCCCAGCCCGAAGATTTCCTTGCGCAGGCTCCACAGGTGCGAGGGCCGCATTTCCAGGCCGATGACGAACAGGAACATGACCACGCCGAGTTCGGCGGTATGCAGGATCGCCTGCGGGTCGGAGAACCAGCCCAGCCCGAACGGGCCGATCGCCAGGCCGGCGGCGAAGTAGCCCAGCACCGAGCCCAGGCCGAGCCGACGGAACAGCGGCACCATCACCACCGCTGCGCCCAACAGGGCGACGACCTTGACCAGCTCGCTGGTCGCTGCTTCTACCGCCATGCGGTGGGTTCCCCGGAAATCGAAATCGGCCTCAACGATAGAGCAACACCGATGACGGCAATAGCACGTGTGTTGCGTTTTATTGTCTTGGAGATGGAACGATAGCGGGAGTGGCCCCGGGCATCATCCCGAAACCGTGCGCGCCCCTCGGTGGGCGCCAACCCGATTCGGTAGGCGCCAACCTTGGTTGGCACAAGCGCCGACCAAGGTCGGCATCTACCAGGGCCCCGCCCCCGCCCCGCCCTCACCCACCCCGACAGAACGCGGCGTAATCGATGTACCCCGGGAACGGCGCGCCCGGCGCGCACACCGCGCACTGCGGGTCGGGGCTGATGCGGGTCTCGCGGAAGCGCATGCCCAGCGCATCAAAGCGCAGCAGGCGGCCCACCAACGGTTCGCCGATGCCCAGCAGCAGCTTAAGCACCTCGGTGGCCTGCAGCACACCTGCCAGGCCGGGCAGCACGCCCAGCACGCCGGCCTCGGAACAGTTGGGCGCGAACTCCGGCGGTGGCGGCTCCGGGAACAGGCAGCGGTAGCACGGCGCCACGCCGCGCTGGCGGCCGGCATCGAACACGCTCACCTGGCCATCGAAACGCTCGATGGCGGCGTAGACCATCGGCGTGGCGTGCTTGATGCAGGCATCGTTGAGCAGGTAGCGCAACGGGAAGTTGTCCGAACCGTCCAGCACCACGTCGACGTCCTGCAGCAGGCGGTCCACGTTCTCCGAGGTGACCCGCTCGGGCACGGCCTCGACCTCGATGGACGGGTTCAACGCCAGCAGCCGCTCACGCGCCGAATCAACCTTCAGCTGGCCGACGCTGGCCTCGGTATGCACGATCTGCCGATGCAGGTTGCTGCGCTCGACACGGTCGTGGTCGGCGAAGCGCAGGTGCCCTACCCCGGCGGCCGCCAGGTAGAACCCGGCCGGCGCACCCAGGCCGCCCGCGCCCAGCACCAGCACCCGGGCCTGCTGCAGGCGGCGCTGGCCGGCCTCGCCCACCTGCGGCAGCAGCAGGTGGCGCGAATAGCGGTCGTAGAAATCGCGGTCGGCGGCGCTGGTCAGTGGCTGCACCAGCGGCAGCGCCTGCTCGCGCCAGGCCACGGTGCCGCCGGCAACGGAGGCCACGTGGGCATAGCCCGCATCCAGCAGCGCCTGCGCTGCATCAGCCGAGCGCTTGCCGCTCTGACAGATCAGCAGGATTTCCTGTTCCGGCAGAGGCAGGTGCGCGGCAGGGTCGGTCAGCAGCTCATCCTTGGCCACACCACGCGCGCCCTCGGCCATGCCGCCGGCCCGCTCATGCGCCTCGCGCACGTCGATCAGCACCGCACCATGGGCCACGCGCGCACGCGCCTGCTCGGGGGAAAGCTCTGGAATGCTCATGGCGTCCATTGTAGAGCCGGGGCCCATGTTGACGGAGCCGACGGCGCGTAGGACCCTCTGGCCGGTGAAACCATTGATCAATCCCGTACAGACCGAGCACCTGGTGCTCCGGCCGTTCTCATGCGCCGACGGCCACGAAGTCTTCGCCGGCATCACGCCAACGCTGACCCGCTTCATGGCATTCGATCCGCCGGGGTCTTTTGCGGCATTCGAAACGATCGGCCAGGAATGGCTGCGCCTGATCGAGCAAGGCGCGGAATACACGTTCGTGATCCGGCATCTGCAGGACGGACGCTTTGTGGGCATCGCCGCCGTGCACCGCGCTACCGAGGGCGAACCCGAGCTTGGCATCTGGATAAGCGAGCGCGAGCACGGACAGGGCTACGGCCGCGAGGCAGTGCGCGCCGTCGTCCACTGGTGCGCGGAACGGCTCGCTGCGGTCGCCTATCGCTACCCGGTGGCGGTGGACAACGTGGCCAGCCGGCGGATTGCCGAAGCACTGGGCGGCCAGGTGGTAGGCACCGAGCAGAGCGCGAAGTTTGCGTCGGTGGTCTATCGGATTCCGGTGCCGGGGCTGCCTGGCTGAGGTTGCCGGCCAGCGGCCGGCACTACCGACAGGATCGCCACAACGAGAAAGGCGGCCCTGCGGCCGCCTCTCGTGGATCACTTGCCCTTGACGTGCTTCATCAAGCGCCGCTTGGCCTTGACCTGCCGTTCGGTCAGCACGTTCTTCTTGCCTTCGTACGGGTTGGCACCCTCGCGGAAGATGAACTGCACCGGCGTACCGATCAGCTTGAAGCGCTTGCGGAAGAAGTTCTCCAGGTAGCGCTTGTACGACTCCTGCAGTTCCTTCAGGCGGGTGCCGTGCACGATGAAGGTCGGCGGGTTGGCGCCGGCCGGGTGCACGTAACGCAGCTTGGAGACGTGGCCGCGGATGGTCGGCGGCGGGTTGGTCTCGTAGGCCACTTCCAGCGCCTTGTTCACTTCGCTGGTGGTGAAGGTCTTGTTCGCCGATTCGTGCGCACGGTGCACCGCACGGAACAGCTCGCGCAGGCCCGAGCCATGCTTGGCCGAGATGCGCACCGATTCGGCCCACGGCACGAAGCCCAGGCGCAGCGACAGCATCGTTTCGGCCTGCTCACGCTGGTAGTCGGTCAGGCCGTCCCACTTGTTGATCGCGATCACCAGCGCGCGGCCGGCATCCAGCACGGCGCCGAGCACGGTGGCGTCCTGGTCGGTCACGCCTTCGGTGGCGTCGAGCATCAGCACGGCCACCTGGCACTGCTCGATCGACTGCATGGTCTTGACCACCGAGAACTTCTCGACGACCTCGTCCACGCGCGAACGGCGACGCAGGCCGGCGGTGTCGATCAGGCGGTACTCGCGGCCGTCGCGCTCCAGGTCCACCGAGATCGAATCGCGGGTGGTGCCCGGCACGTCCGAGGCGATCATGCGCTCTTCGCCGAGGATGCGGTTGACCAGGGTCGACTTGCCCACGTTGGGGCGGCCGACGAAGGCGATGCGCACGCGGTTCGGATCGTTGTCCAGCTCTTCGCCGCTGCCCTCTTCCGGCAGGCGCTGGATGACCTCGTCAAGCAGGTCGTCCAGGCCCTGGCGATGGGCAGCCGACACGGTCAGCATCTCGCTGAAGCCGTAGCGGGCGAACTCCGAACGCACGGTGTCCTCGTCGGTGCCGTCGATCTTGTTGATCAGCAGCAGCGTCGGGCGCGACAGCTTGCGCAGCCAGGCCAGGATCTCATCGTCCATCGCCGAGGTGCCCTCGCGGGCATCGACGACGAACAGGATCAGGTCAGCTTCGCCAGCGGCAGCGCGGGCCTGGCGCGTGGTAGCACCAGCCAGGCCTTCTTCTTCCTCTGCGATGCCGCCGGTATCGACGACGAGGAAATGGTTGTCCTCGTCAAGCCGGCAGACGCCATAGTTGCGGTCCCGGGTGACGCCGGGCTGGTCATGGACCAGGGCGTCACGTGTACGGGTCAGTGCATTGAATATGGTCGACTTGCCGACATTCGGCCGTCCAACCAGGGCGACCAAAGGCAGCATCGCGATTACTCCGTATTAATTTGCCAACCGGAATGCGGTCAGCTTGCCATCAACGTTCTGCACCAGCAGCACTCCATCGACGACGATTGGCTGGGCCAGAAGCGCATCACCGCCGCTTTTCGCCCGCGCCGCCATCGCGCCATCGGAGGCCTGCAGCCAATGCAGGTATCCCTTGTAGTCACCGACCACCACGTAGTCGCCGTGCAGCGCCGGACCGGTCAGCGAGCGCCGGGCCAGTGCGGTCTGCGACCACATCGCCGCGCCGCTGGCCTTGTCCAGGCCGAACACGCCGCCCTTGTTGTCGGTAACGAAAACATTGCCCGAAGACACCGCCACACCGCCGGCACCGCCGTGGTCACGCGCCCACAGCGGGCGACCGGTCGGGCCTTCGATAGCCATGGTCTGGTTCTTGAAGCTGCTCACGAACAGCGTGTTGCCGTCGAGCACCGGGGCGCCATCGACATCGGCCATGCGGTCCAGCTCGGTACGGCCTTCGCCGGTACCCACGTTCTGGTCCCACAGCGTGCGGCCGTCCTGCATGGCCAGCGCAGACACGCTGCCCTCGTCCTTGCCGATGAACAGCACGCCCGGACCGGCCACCACCGGCGCGTTGCCACGCACGGTCAGCGCCGGCAGCTCGCTCGGGTTGAACCACTTCTGGGTGCCGTTGCCGGCATCGAACGCGGTGACGCGACCGTCATTGCTGCGCACGAAGACCATGCCCTGGGCAATGGCCGGCGCGGCGATGACTTCGTTCGGCACGCGTGCGCGCCACTTCTCGCTGCCATCGTTGATGTCCAGCGCGATCACCTGGCCATCGAGGGTACCGATGACCACCAGGTTCTCGCCGACACCCGGACCACCGGACAGCCGCAGCTTGGCCTTCTTCTTTTCCTTCTTCGGCTCCCAGGTCCAGACCTTCTTGCCGGTCTGCAGGTCGATGGCGTGCACGCCACCGGTGATCGCCGCGGCGAACACGTGGCCATTGGCCACTGCCGGGCCCTGGCGTACGCCGATGCGGCGCTCGCCCTTGCCCAGGTTGACCGACCAGGCCTTGTTGACCTTCAGGGTCGGCTCGAACTTCACCAGTTCCGCCGGCTCCTGTGCCTTCTTCGCTGCTGCGTCCTTGCCGGCGAACCAGCCCTTCATGGTGCTGCAACCGGACAGCGCCATACCAAGCAGGAGTACGGTGGCGACGCGCGTGATCATGACCTTCTGACTCATCAAACCGACTCCGCAGGGGCGGCGACGGTGCCGCCGGCGTCCATAACCTTGGTTTCCAGCAGTCGCCGCTGCGGCGCTGCCACGTCCAGCGTCTTCAGCGCCTTCTCATACTGTTCGCGGGCGGCGTCACGCTTGCCCTGCGCCATCAGCGCATCGCCATGGATTTCCAGGCTGCTGCTGTCGGTGGCGCTGCCCAGCAGTTTGATCGCTTCATCGCCCTTGCCGGTAGCCACCAGCAGGCGTGCCACGCGCTGGTCGACCACGCGCTGCAGGTCGCCTTCGACCTTCACCGCGCGCAGGGTGGCCAGCGCCTCTTCATTCTCGCCGGCATCGACCTGGGCCTTGGCCAGCTGCAGCGCAGCCAGGTCGCCGTAGATGCTGGACGGGCCAGCCTCCAGCGCCTTGACCGCCTTGGCCGCGTCGTCGAGCTTGTTCTGCTGCAGGCCCACCAGGGCCTTCTGGTACTCGACATTGGCCGAGGCCAGCTTGCCGCCCTGATCCTTCTGGTACCACTGCCAGCCGGCAATGGCACCGATGGCGATGACTACGCCACCGAGGATGCTGGCACCATTCTTCCGCAGCCAGCTGCGGACGCGTTCACTTTGTTCGTGCTCGTCGAGCAGGTCGTCGATCGCCATGCGTACTCTCGCCCCGCCCATCGGGAGGGACCATTGGGATTATCGAAGGTGGTGAAACCGCGCCTCAGTGTGAAACCGGGACAACGGAGCCTTCAGAGGATACCTGAAAGCGTGCCACGTTGGCTCGCTGATAGGGCGTCAGATCGACGATAGCGCCATTCTGCTGAACCTGGACCGCTGAGGCGTTGCCCAAGGTGACCCGGGCCACCTGGCCGGGGGTGAAGCTGCGGGTCTCGCCCGCCTTGATCAACGCCTTCTCGACGCTGCCGCCATCCGGACCGGCAATATCGACCCAGCTGTCGCCGCTGAACTGCATGTCCAGGTTGGCCGCAGCGGCCGGCGCAGCGCGTGGCACCGGGGCCAGCGAGGCAACGTAGGGGGTAGCAGTCGGCTTGGTGACAGGTGCGGCCGCCACTTCGGCGGGCGCCGCGGCGGCTGACCCGGGGCCGGCCGGGGTAACCGGTACGGCGGCCGGGATCACATCCAGCGAAGCGGTGTTCGGCGAAGGTGCGGTGCCATCGAAGTGACCACGGGTGGCGAACCAGACCGGGACCGCCAGCACGGCGGTAATACCGACATACAGCGCACGGCGGCCGAGATTCTCGGCGATCCGGCGCGCACGCGGGGTATGGGTGTGGCTGACCAGGGTGGGCGGAACCACCGGGCCGACCTGGGCCTGTTCCAGCAGTTCGCTGACATCGACGCCGAGCAGGCGGGCGTAGCTGCGCAGCTGGCCGCGCACGAACACCGGCGCGCCGAGCTTCTGCCACTGCTCCTGCTCGAGCGACTTCACCACTTGAACCGGCATGCGCAGGCGCTGGCCGACGTCTTCAAGGGTCAGTCCGGCGGCCTCGCGGGCCTGGCGCAGGCGGGTGCCGCAGCCGGCCACAGTCTCGAGATCGCTCACAGTCTGGTCATCAATCACAATGCATCAACCCTGGAGTTAGGAGCCCGCGTCCTGCGGAAATTCCTGTCGAATCCGCTGAAGATAGCGATCAGATGCCGCCTGATCACCCAGTCGCGCCTCGATTTCAGACGCAAGTTGTAACACGGAACGCGTGGCCGGTGCAGCCGCAATCCTACGTTCGGCGAAGGCCCGGGCTTCCATGAACTGGCCGCGACGGAAGCTCAGCTGGGCCATCGCCTCCAACGCGACCGGGTTGCCAGGTACGTGGGAAAGGGAGGCGCGCAGGTCGCGTTCGGCACGTTCAAGCTGGCCAGCGTCCAGCGCGCATCCACCAGCATTGGCCAGGGCAGCGGCGGGCGTGGCGTAGTCCGGGGCAGTCAGGGCACGATCGAACCAGACCAGCGATTCGGCCGAGTGGCCGTGCTGGCACAACCATGCCGCGTAATTATTGAGAACGTCACCGCGTTGCGGTGCCAGCTCTGCAGCGCGGCGGAAGCCATCCCCCGCCTGCTGCTCGCGCCCCCTGCGATCTTCCACACCGGCCAGCAACATCACCGCGTCCACACCATTGGGCTGCAGCTTCAACGCGCGGCGCACCTTGCGCTCGGCCTCGTCCAGGTTGCCCACCTGCATGTCGCGGGCAGCCAGCGCCAGCAGGTCCTCGTAGTGGAACTTCTGGCGCACGCCCGGCGCATCGCGGACGCTGTGGATCGGCGCGACCCCGCCCGGGCCGATCGGAATCTCACTGGTGGTCGTGCAACCGCCCGCTGCAAATGCCAGCGCGCCTGCGAACAGGGCCACCGGCAGGCGGTCAGGCCGCGGCATCGCTCCCCTTCCCCGCCTGCAGCGTCTTGTTGAACTCGGCCTGGCGGCGCGTGCGATCCATCACCTGGCCCTTGAGCTGGCCACAGGCGGCATCGATATCGTCGCCACGGGTGCGGCGCACCATGGTCAGCACGTTGCTGTCGAGCAGGATCTTCTGGAAGGCGCGGATATGCGCTTCTTCGGAACGCTCGTAGCGGGTACCCGGGAACGGGTTGAACGGGATCAGGTTGACCTTGCCCGAGTCCCTGGCCTGCACCGCGTTGTCGAACTGGTGCATCAGCCGCGCCAACTGGCGGGCGTGCTCGGGCTGGTCGTTGATGCCCTTCATCAGGGTGTATTCGAAGGTGACCGATTCGCGGCGCTTGTTGGCGCGCAGGTAGCGTGCGCACGAAGCCATCAGCTCGGCGATCGGGTACTTCTTGTTGAGCGGCACGAGGGTCTCGCGCAGCTCGTCGTTCGGCGCATGCAGCGACACCGCCAGCGACACGTCGCTTTCCGTGGACAGGCGGTCGATCTGCGGCACCAAGCCGGAGGTCGACAGGGTCACGCGCTTGTTGGCCAGGCCGTAGCCCAGATCGTCGCGCATCACGCTCATGGCACGCACGACGTTGTCGAAATTCATCAACGGCTCGCCCATGCCCATCATCACCACGTTGGTGAGGCGGCGCATCTGGTGCGGCACGTTGCCCAGGTGGCGCGCCGCGATCCACACCTGGCCGATGATCTCGGCGGTGGTCAGGTTGCGGTTGAAGCCCTGGGTGGCGGTGGAGCAGAACGTGCAGTTCAGGCCACAACCGACCTGCGAGGACACGCACAGCGTGCCGCGGGTCTTGTCGGGGATGTACACGGTCTCGATGGCGTTCTTGCCATCCACGCCCATCGCCAGCAGCCACTTGTGGGTGCCGTCGGCGGAGGGCTTGTCGAAGATGATGTTCGGGACGAGGACCTCGGCATGCTCCTGCAGCTTGGCGCGCAGGACCTTGCCGAGGTCGGTCATCTCATCGAACTCGGTGACGTAGCGATGGTGGATCCACTTCATCACCTGATGGGCGCGGAACTTCTTCTCGCCGAGAACCTCGACGAAAAACTTCTCCAGGCCCGCGCGATCGAGGTCGAGCAGGTTCTGCTTGCCAGCCGTGGGTGCCGACTTCGGCAGCGGCTGGATGGCGATTTTCTGTACGACCTCGTTCACGGCATTACTCTCAGCGCGAGACGACTTCGGTGGCGGCGAAGAAGTACGCGATTTCAATCGCGGCATTCTCGACCGAGTCCGAGCCGTGGGCGGCATTGGCATCGATGGATTCGGCGAAGTCGGCGCGGATGGTGCCCGCAGCGGCTTCCTTCGGGTTGGTGGCGCCCAGCAGGTCGCGGTGGGCCAGGACGGCGTTCTCGCCTTCCAGGGCCTGGATCATCACCGGGCCGGAGATCATGAACTCCACCAGTGCGTTGAAGAACGGACGCTCGCGGTGCACGGCGTAGAAGCCTTCGGCTTCACGACGCGACAGCTGCTTGTACTTGGCCGCCACGACCTTCAGGCCGGCCTTTTCGAAGCGGGCGTAGATTTCGCCGATGACGTTCTTGGCAACGGCGTCCGGCTTGATGATCGAAAGGGTGCGCTCCAGCGCCATGGGATGTCTCCAATGGAATCGGGCCGCTGATGGCCCGAAGGGTAACAAAAAAAAAGCCGCGTCGAAACGCGGGCTTAGCCTGATAAACGTGCGCGGATTGTAAAAGATAAAACGACAGGGTGGTAGTGCCGGCCGCTGGCCGGCAGTGGGCGCAGGGGTCGGATCCCCGCAGGGGCTCTGACCCCATTATGGGGCAGCACCGGGGTCGGAGCCCCAGGGGGGATCCGACCCCAGCCACCACCCCATTCACCCACCTGAGCGGATTCTGACCAGCCAAGGCATTTTTGCTGCACTGCAAAATGCCATACGGTACCGTCTGGTTCTAGTATCAAACAATCGTTTGATTAAGGTCCGCCCGCCCGATGGCCAAGCCCGCCCACTTCTCGACCAAGGACCGGATCCTCGGCGCCGCCGAGGAGCTGTTCGCCCAGCACGGCTTTGCCGGCACCTCGCTGCGCCAGGTCACCAGCCAGGCAGACGTCAACATCGCTGCGGTCAACTACCACTTCGGCTCCAAGGAAAACCTGGTCAACGAGGTGTTCCGCCGCCGCATGGACGAGATGACCGGCGCCCGCCTGGCCCAGCTCGAGCGTGCCCGCAACGAACACCCCGGCCAACTGCGGCCGGTGCTCGCCGCCTTCGTCGAGCCGGCCCTGGCGCTGGCCCAGGACCGCCAGAACGGCGGTGCCTTCGTCCGCGTGATCGCCCGTGCCTACGCTGAAAAGAACGACAACCTGCGCAAGTTCCTGTCCGACCACTACGGCCACGTGCTGCGTGAGTTCGGCAAGGCGATCGCCACCTGTGTGCCCGGCCTGAGCAAGGAAGAGCTCTATTGGCGCCTGGATTTCCTCGCTGGCTCGCTGACCTATGCCATGGCCGATTTCGGGCTGATCAAGCGACCTGCCGGTGTCACCGAAACGGCGCATCGTGCCCATGCCGCCCATGAACTGATCCATTTCGCCGAGGCCGGATTCCGTGCCCCGCCCGCAGCGGCAGCGCCCTGCCCGCCTCCATTGATTCCACCCAGTAACTGCTGACCAACAAAGGCCCTACACCATGTCCAATTCCCTGCTAGTCCGCCGCGCCGCTGTGCTGGGTGCCGGCGTCATGGGTGCCCAGATCGCCGCCCACCTCACCAATGCCGGCGTCGACACCGTGCTGTTCGACCTGCCTGCCAAGGAAGGTCCGGCCGATGGCATCGTGCTGAAGTCGATCGCCAACCTCGGCAAGCTGAGCCCGGCGCCGCTGGCCAGCAAGTCGCTGGCCGAAGCCATCACCCCGGCCAACTACGAGACCGGCCTGGAACAGCTGAAGGACTGCGACCTGATCATCGAGGCCATCGCCGAGCGCATGGACTGGAAGCAGGACCTGTACAAGAAGATCGCCCCGTTCGTGGCCGACCACGCCGTGCTGGCCTCCAACACCTCGGGCCTGGGCATCAACAAGCTGGCCGACGTGCTGCCCGAACAGCTGCGCCACCGCTTCTGCGGCGTGCATTTCTTCAACCCGCCGCGCTACATGCACCTGGCCGAGCTGATCCCGGCCACCACCACCGACGCCAGCGTGCTGGAAGGCCTGGAAGCGTTCCTGGTCACCACCCTGGGCAAGGGCGTGGTGTACGCCAAGGACACCCCGAACTTCATCGGCAACCGCATCGGCGTGTTCTCGATCCTGTCCACCATCCACCACACCCAGGAATTCGGCCTGGGCTTCGACGAAGTGGACGGCCTGACCGGCCCGCTGGTCGGCCGCCCGAAGTCGGCCACCTACCGCACCTCCGACGTGGTCGGCCTGGACACCATGGCCCACGTCATCAAGACCATGGGCGATACCCTGCCCAACGACCCGTGGCATGAGTTCTTCAAGTCGCCGAAGTGGCTGGATGCGCTGATCGCCAAGGGCGCACTGGGCCAGAAGACCGGCGCCGGCATCTTCCGCAAGGTCGGCAAGGACATCGTGGTGCTGGACCTGGAAAAGCAGGACTACCGTCCGGCTGACCGCGCCGCCGCACCGGAAGTGGTCGAGATCCTGAAGATCAAGAACCCGGCCGAGAAGTTCGCCAAGCTGCGCGAGAGCCAGCACCCGCAGGCGCAGTTCCTGTGGGCGACCTTCCGCGACCTGTTCCACTACAGCGCCTACCACCTGGCCGACATCGCCGAGACCGCGCGCGACGTCGATCTGGCCATCCGCTGGGGCTACGGCTGGTCGCTGGGCCCGTTCGAAACCTGGCAGGCAGCCGGCTGGAAGCAGGTCGCGCAGTGGATCGCCGATGACATCGTCGCCGGCAAGAGCATGAGCAACGCGCCGCTGCCGGACTGGGTGTTCGATGGCCGCGATGGCGTGCACGCCGCCGAGGGCAGCTACAGCCCGTCGCGCAACGCCAAGCTGCCGCGTTCGTCGCTGCCGGTGTACCAGCGCCAGCGCTTCCCCGATCCGCTGCTGGGCGAGAAGTTCGCGCCGGGCGAGACCGTGTTCGAGAACGACGGCCTGCGCATGTGGCACGACGGCGATGGCATTGCCGTGGTCAGCTTCAAGACCAAGATGAACACCGTGTCCGACCACGTGCTGGATGGCCTGCAGGAATGCGTCACCCGCGCCGAGAAGGACTTCCAGGGCCTGGTGATCTGGCAGCAGAAGGAGCCCTTCTCCGCCGGTGCCGACCTGGCTGGCGCCCTCGGCCTGCTGCAGGCCGGCAAGGTCGACCAGTTCGAAGAAATGGTGCACAACTTCCAGCGCACCAGCCAGCGCATCAAGTACTCGCTGGTGCCGGTGGTGGCTGCCGTGCGCGGCCTGGCCCTGGGTGGCGGCTGCGAGTTCCAGATGCACAGCGCCAAGACCGTGGCCTTCCTGGAAAGCTACATCGGCCTGGTCGAGGCCGGCGTCGGCCTGCTGCCGGCAGGCGGCGGCCTGAAGGAACTGGCCGTGCGTGCCTCGCAGGCCGCTGGCCCGGGCGGTGACGTGTTCGCCGAACTGAAGAAGACCTTTGAGACCGTGGCGATGGCCAAGGTGTCCAACTCGGCGGTCAACGCCCAGGAACTGGGCCTGCTGCGCAGCACCGACAAGGTGGTGTTCAACAGCTACGAGGCCCTGTACATCGCCAAGGCCGAAGCACGCGCCCTGGCCGAAGCGGGCTACCGTCCGCCGCTGCCGGCACGCCGCATCCAGGTGGCCGGCGACGTCGGCATCGCCACCTTCAAGATGATGCTGGTCAACATGCTGGAAGGCCGCTTCATCAGCCCGTACGACTACGAGATCGCCGAGCGCATCGCCACCGTGCTGTGCGGCGGCAAGGTCGACCGCGGCACCCTGGTCGACGAAGAGTGGCTGCTGACCCTGGAGCGCAAGCACTTCGTCGAACTGGCCCAGCAGGAAAAGACCCAGGCCCGCATCGCGCACATGCTCAAGACCGGCAAGCCGCTGCGGAACTGACGGAAGACATCGGTAGTGCCGGCCGCTGGCCGGCAACCTCTTCCAACCCCTATTCAAGAGATCACTGCAATGACCAAGCAAATCCAGGACGCCTACATCGTCGCCGCCACCCGCACCCCGGTTGGCAAGGCGCCCAAGGGCATGTTCCGCAACACCCGCCCCGACGACATGCTCGCCCACGTGCTGCGCAGCGTCGTGGCGCAGGCGCCGGGCGTGGACGTCAACCGCATCGATGACGCGATCATCGGCTGCGCGATGCCCGAAGCCGAGCAGGGCATGAACGTGGCGCGCATCGGCGTGCTGCTGGCCGGCCTGCCGAACACCATCGCCGCGCAGACCGTGAATCGCTTCTGCTCCTCCGGCCTGCAGGCCGTGGCGCAGGCGGCCGACGCGATCCGCCTTGGCAACGCCGACCTGATGCTGGCCGGCGGCACCGAATCGATGTCGATGGTGCCGATGATGGGCAACAAGATCGCGATGGCCCCGAGCGTGTTCGACAACGACCACGTCGCCATCGCCTACGGCATGGGCATCACCGCCGAGAAGGTCGCTGAAGAGTGGAAGGTCTCGCGCGAAGAACAGGACGCGTTCGCCCTGGCCTCGCACCAGAAGGCCATGGCCGCCATCCAGAATGGTGACTTCAAGGACGAGATCAGCTCGTACGAGATCGTCTCGCACCAGCCCGACCTGGCCGACGGCAAGCGCATCATCACCCGCAACAAGGTGGCCGACACCGACGAAGGCCCGCGCCCGGATTCCTCCGCTGAAGGCTTGGCCAAGCTGCGCCCGGTGTTCCGCAACGGCCAGTTCGGCGGCACCGTCACTGCCGGCAACTCCTCGCAGATGAGCGATGGCGCCGGCGCAGTGCTGCTGGCGTCGGAACAGGCGATCAAGGATTACGGCCTGACCCCGCTGGCCCGCTTCGTCAGCTTCTCGGTGGCCGGCGTGCGCCCGGAAGTGATGGGCATCGGCCCGATCGCCGCGATTCCGAAGGCGCTGAAGCAGGCCGGCCTGAGCCAGGACCAGCTGGACTGGATCGAGCTCAACGAAGCCTTCGCCGCGCAGTCGCTGGCCGTGATCCGCGATTGCGGCCTGGACCCGAGCAAGGTCAATCCGCTGGGCGGCGCGATTGCGCTGGGCCATCCGCTGGGTGCGACCGGCGCGATCCGTACCGCGACCCTGCTGCACGGCCTGCGCCGTCGCCAGCAGAAGTACGGCATGGTGACGATGTGCATCGGCACCGGCATGGGTGCGGCGGGCATTTTCGAGGCGCTGTAAGGTTCAAGGCGTTGCCTCGTTGGGCTTCAAGGCGTGGGCCGGGTTGGCAGGGCTACCCGGGACACGCCGTGAACCCATCCATGGGGGCTCGATGGCGCCATCCATGGCGCCAACGGTCCCGGGCAGCCCTGCCAACCCGGCCCTTCCAGCCTCCCCGCGGCGGTGGGATAAGAAGAGGCAAGAGCAGTAGATCCACGCCATGCGTGGATGCTCCGAAAACGAAAAAAGGCAGCCATCGGCTGCCTTTTTCGTTTCTGCCCTGCTCTTGATTCCGCCCTTCCCGTCCGCGCCCGCAGGAAACCAAGCTGGCGGGATGGGTGGGCCTTTGCAGGACCGTTGGCGCCATGGGCCCGAGGCATGCCTCGGGCGGGTTGGGCAGGACGCCCAACCCCGGTCTTGCCGTGTGCGCAGGACAGCGCACACGAGCAAGGCGCCATCGAGCCCCCATGGACGGGTTTACAGCGTGTCCTGCGAAGGCCCACCCATCCCGCCCATCACGTATCAATCAAGGCGCCGCGAACGGAGCGCTTGAAAACCCTTACTCCGCCAGCATCGCCGCCAGCTTCTCGCGCGCCGGGCCGGCCAGCTTCGGGTTGTCCAGCGCGAAGCGGATCGTCGCCTCGACCAGCCCCAGGTGGGTGCCGCAGTCGAAACGGGTGCCCTCGAAACGATAGGCATCGACCTCGTCGGTCTTCAGCAGTTCGGCGATCGCATCGGTCAGCTGGATCTCGCCACCGGCACCGGTGCGGGTCTGCTCGAGCAGCTCGAAAATCTTCGGGCTCAACACGTAGCGCCCCACCACTGCCAGGTCACTCGGTGCGTCTTCCGGCTTGGGCTTCTCCACGATCTGCGAGATACGCCCCTTGCGGCCGTCGAACGCCTCGGTGGCGACGATGCCGTAACTGGCCGTCTTGTCGTGGGGCACGTCCTCCACGGCGACGACGCTGGCACCACTGGCCTCGTTGAGGTCGGCCATCTGCTTCAGCGCACCCGCGCCGCGGTTCCAGATCAGATCGTCGGGCAGCAGCACGGCGAACGGCTCGTCACCGATGACCGCCTTGGCGCACAGCACCGCATGGCCCAGGCCCAGAGCCTCGGCCTGGGTGACGAAGATCGCGCGCACGCCTTCCGGCAGCACATGGCGGATCAATTCGAGCTGCTCGTGCTTGCCCGCGCGCTCGAGCTTCTGCTCCAGCTCGTAGGCCTTGTCGAAATAGTCGGCGACGGCATGCTTGTAACGGTTGGTGATGAACACCAGGGTGTCACAGCCTGCTTCGATCGCCTCATCCACGGCGTACTGGATCAGCGGCCGATCGATGATCGGCAGCATCTCCTTCGGCACCGTCTTGGTCGCCGGAAGAAAACGCGTGCCCAGACCCGCTACCGGGAATACCGCCTTGCGAATGCGCTTGCTCATTGGTGCCTGTTGGCCTCACGTGCCGGAAAGGGCACAACCTTAGCGGATGAAATGTAAGCATCCTGTTCGATTGGCGAGAATTCCGGCATGGTCGCAAACAGGATTTCCTGGATCGTATCGATGTCGTACCGGGCAATGGCCTCGCGCAGCTTCGGCACGTTGCCCAGCACGATGTCCCGCGAGAACGAACGGACGCCGGCCTCGAGGATCTTCGGGTGCGCGGTCGGCCGGTAGTCCTCGTCGGAATAGAACAGCGTCTCGTGCAGCTTCTCGCCCTGGCGCAGGCCGGTATAGATGATCGGAATTTCCTTGTAGGGCTGCTTGCCCGCCAAGCGGATCATCTGCTCGGCCAACACCCGGATCGGCACGGGCTCGCCCATGTCCAGGGTGTAGATCGCGCCGTGCGACGCCGACGCGGCCGCCTGCAGGATCAGCTGGCACGCCTCGGGAATGGTCATGAAATAGCGGCTGACCTCCGGGTCTGTCACCGTGACCGGGCCGCCCTTGAGGATCTGCTCGCGGAACAGCGGCACCACGCTGCCGGCCGACGCCAGCACGTTGCCGAAACGCACGGTCACGAAACGGGTGTGCGTGGACTTCTGGTCCAGGCTCTGGCAGATCATCTCCGCATAGCGCTTGCTGGCGCCCAGCGCATTGACCGGGTCCACCGCCTTGTCGGTCGAGATGAACACAAAGTGCTCGACGTGGGCTTCCAGGCAGGCGCGGGCCACGTTCTCCGTGGCCAGGATGTTGTTGCGCACGGCTTCACGCAGCTGACGCTCCAGCACCGGCACGTGCTTGTAGGCAGCCGCATGGAAAGCGGTGTCGACCGGGTGCAGCGACAGCGCGTGGCGGATCACCGCGGGATCACCACAGTCACCGAGCACCGCTTCAATCTCGACATCAGGGAAGCTGCGGCGCAGCTCGCCCTCGATGGTCAACAGCAGCAGCTCACTGATCTCCAGCAGCACGATACGACCGGCACCATGGCGCGCACACTGGCGGCACAGCTCGGACCCGATCGAGCCACCGGCACCGGTCACCATCACCGTGCGCCCGCCCAACCAGCCACGGATGAGGTTCCAGTCCGGCATGATCGGCTTGCGGCCGAGCAGATCTTCGATCGCTACTTCCTTCAACTGGCCCGGCAGCGACTGCCCCTGCAGGATGTCGCTGAGCTTGGGCACGGTCCGGAACGGAATGCCGGTGCTCTCGCAGATGGCCACCACGCGCTGCATGCCCACCGCATCCAGCGAGGGCATGGCGATCACCAGCAGCTTGGCTGCGGTCTCGCGGGCCACCGCCGGTGCGTCGTCCAGGGTCCCCAGGATCGGCAGGCTCTGCAGCTTGGCGCCACGCAGGTGCGGCGCATCATCGAGCAGGCCGACCGGCTCGAAATTGCCGGACCGGCGCAGGTCGCGCACCAGGGTCTCGGCGGCCTGGCCGGCGCCGAGAATCAGCACCCGGCGCGCGGTGGAGTCGGACTGCAGCGACTGATAGTCCTTCCACGCCCGGTACAGCAGGCGTGGAGCGCCCAGCAGCGCCGACAGCGCGAACGGATAGATCACCAGCACCGACATCGGCACGCCGTCGAAGCGCTTCCAGGCCAGTACCAGAACAATGGCGATCAGGCCGATGAAGCTGGCCTTGAAGATGTTCAGCAGGTCGCTGACGCTGGCAAAACGCCACAGGCCGCGATAAAGGCCGATACGCCAGAACACCAGTCCCTGCAGCGCCAGTACCAGCGTCGTATCCACGTTCCACAACGGCAATGCGGGAGCATCGGCGAGGATCGAGTAACGACCTGCATGCAACAGCTGCCAACAGGCCCATACCATGAACAAGTCGTGGCAGACGATGGCCGTACGCGGCATCAGGCCGAGGATTCTGTCCCGCCAGGGTGAAGACATAGATCGAGTAATTCCTTATCGGTGGCGCAATCCATTGCGCAGGAGGAGCCACAGCAGGGTCAGCGCGGCAAACCACGCGACCGCTACGGCAGCCTCCCACCTCGGCTGCAAATTGGTGCAGATATTGAACACTGTAATACTGAACAGGCCCAAAACAAAGTACATCCCTGTCACCAGGGCATGGCTGGCTCCTGCCTGCACCGCGCGCTGGTAGACATGCTGGGTGTGGGGTTCCATCCAGCGTTGGCCTGAAAGCATGCGCGCCAACAGCGTGAAGCCCGCGTCCACAAGAAATGCAGACAACGGCAGCAACAGCAGGATCCAGTTGATGTCGGTGTGCAGTGCGGCGACCGCCAGCACGACGGCCACGGCGTAGCCCAGCGCGCCACTGCCCACATCACCCATGAAGATCCGCGCCTGCGGGAAATTGAATGGCAGAAAACCCACGCACGCCAGGCCGAGAACAACGGCCACCAGCGAATAAGGCCACGGCAGCACGGTGGCAAAGCCCAGCGCAACGATGACGGCCTGGCTGCTGGCAATCCCGTTGATGCCATCCATGAAGTTCCAGATGTTGATCAGCGAGGCGGTGAAGAACAGCACCAGCAGGCTCAACAGCCAGCTGCCGCCGTGCATCTTGACCAGCCCTGCCAGCAACAGGGCGGCAAGGAAATGCACCAGCAGCCGGCGCATGGCTGGCAGCGGCCGATGGTCATCCCACCAGCCAATGCCGGCCACCAGCAGCAGGCCAAGGCTGGCAACAGCCAGGCTGGGCGCGGCGTCCGGCCAGAAAAAAGCGGCCACGGCCGCGGCAACCAGCAGACTGATCACGATGGCGATGCCGCCACCGCGAGGGGTGGCGACACTATGGCTGCGGCGCTCGCCGGGCTGATCCAGCAGCTGCCTGCGCAGCGCATACACGCGCGCCGCCCAGGTCAATGCCGCGCTGAGCAGGGCCAGGCCCAGCAGCGCGGCCATCACAAGCCACGGCATGGTTCAGAGCACCGCGTAATTCAACAGCGGCTTGACCGTGCCCCATTCCTTGCAGCTGGGGCATTGCCAATGGTGGGTACGCGCGCCGAATCCGCAGCGTGTGCAGCGGTAGGCGGGATTGCGCACCAGCAGCTGGTCGGTGATGTGCTTGAGGTCGT
This sequence comes from Stenotrophomonas sp. 1278, assembly GCF_029892765.1. Lineage (NCBI taxonomy): Bacteria > Pseudomonadati > Pseudomonadota > Gammaproteobacteria > Lysobacterales > Lysobacteraceae > Stenotrophomonas > Stenotrophomonas sp. 1278. Next base: position 113,988 of record NZ_JARXWD010000008.1, on the reverse strand, counting down.
GCAGGGTCGCGGTGGAATCTGCGCCCTCGGCCAGGGTGAGGTCGATCAGGGCCGATTCGCCACGCACCGACGGGCGGTCCTTGAGCTGGCGACCGAGGTAGGCGCGCGCAGGCGCAACCCCCTCCTGCTCTTCCATCAGGCGGGTCAGGGCCAGCACCGGGGCGATGCCGCGGTAATGCTCGGTCATCTCGGACAGGAAGGCGCGCGCGCCGCCCAGGTCGCCGACCTTGCGGTAGTTGTCCATCAGCGCCGGCAGCACTTCCGGCAGGTACTCCGGATCGTTGCGGGCGGCACGCTCGAAGGCGCGCACGGCGGCCTCGGCATTGCCGGCATCGGTTTCCAGGCGGCCCTCGATGATGCCGGCACGGACCGACATTGCATCGGCCTGGTAGGCGCGGGCGATGGCCGCCCTCGCCTCTTCCAGCTTGCCCGCACCACGGAAGCGCTCGGCGAGCTCGCATTCGAACTGCCCGATCAGCTTGCCCATCGGCTCGCCGGTGACATCTTCGAAGCGGGTGGCGTTGTCGATCGCCTTTTCCCAGTCGCGCTCGGCTTGGTAGATGCCGATCAGGTGCTTGAGCGCCTGCGGCGCGCGCTGGTCCAGCTGTGCCAGTTCGGTGAACACGGTTTCGGCACGGTCCAGCAGGCCGGACTTCATGTAGTCCTCGCCCAGTGCCAGCAGGGCCTGCACGCGCTGCGCGTCGCTCAGGTCCTGGCGGTTGACCAGGCCTTGGTGCAGGCGAATCGCGCGGTCCACTTCACCACGGCGACGGAACAGATGGCCCAGCGCGACCTGGGTCTCGAAGGTTTCCTTGTCCAGCTCGGCGATGTGCAGGAACAGTTCGATGGCCTTGTCCGGCTGCTCGTTGAGCAGGTAGTTCAGGCCACGGAAATAGGTGCTGGACAGGTGGCTGACCTGGTTGTCACCGTGGCGTTGACCGCCGCGGCGTCCGATCACCCAGCCGGCCAGAGCCGCCAACGGAAGACAGAGGAAGAACCAGAACCACTCGGAAACGAATTCCATCTTCGATCAACGTCCATCAAAAGATTGGGAGGGGGCCACCGGCGCCGACGGCGCAGCCGCCGACTTGTTGGCACGTCGCAGCTGGCTGTAGAGCGGAATGACCACGCTTACCAGCACCAGACCAGCGCCGACCACGACACCGATCAGCAGGGCGGCGATCAGCGCCACGCCGACGGACGTGTTCAACTGGGTAAACAGCAGGTTGATCGACATGGCCGTCATGTTGACCGCACCGATGATCAGACCAAGGATCAGAACCGCCAGCAGGACCAGCAGACGAAAAACTTTCATGCGACAGCTCCATTGGCAGGAGGCCGTAGCTTATCCGACTCGTGGTGGGATTCGCACGAAGTCGCGCGACGGATGGCTCAGGCCGGATCTGCGTCCAGCGGCAGCACACTGCTGACCCGCTCCCGCAATTCCTTGCCTGGCTTGAAATGAGGGACATGCTTGCCCGGCAGGGCAACCGATTCGCCGGTCTTCGGGTTGCGACCCAGGCGCGGCGGACGGTAGTGCAGCGAAAAGCTGCCGAAGCCGCGGATCTCGATGCGATCGCCGGCCGACAGTGAGCCCCCCATCATTTCCAGCAATGACTTGACCGCCAGATCGACATCATCGGCCTTCAGGTGCGCCTGCCGGCGCGCAAGGATTTCGATCAGTTCGGATTTGGTCATTACCGGCTCACATCAGGGGCATCTCAGCCTGAAACGGCCCGGGCAGTGCCCGGGCCGTCCAGGAAACAACGAACAGCGTAAGCCCGATATTACTCGGACTTGTTGCCGTTCAGCTGTGCACGCAGCAGCGCGCCCAGCTGGGTGGTGCCGCTGGAAGCCGAAGAGGACTGGTATTCCTCCAGCACTTCGCGCATTTCCGCGTCGTCCTTGGCCTTGATCGACAGCTGCAGGGTACGACCCTTGCGATCCATGCCCACGAACTTGGCTTCAACCTTGTCGCCGACCTTCAGGTGCTGGGTCGCGTCGTCAACACGCTCGTTGGCGATGTCGCGAGCTGCAACATAGCCTTCGATGCCGTCGGACAGCTCGATGATCGCGCCCTTGGCGTCGACTTCCTTCACCACGCCTTCGACCTTGGAGCCCTTCGGATTGGTCGCCATGTACTGGCCGAACGGATCCTGCTCCAGCTGCTTGACGCCCAGCGAAATGCGCTCGCGTTCCGGATCGACGGCCAGGACGACTGCGTCCAGGTTGTCGCCCTTCTTGAAGTTGCGAACGATGTCTTCGCCAGTGGTCGCCCAGCTGATGTCGGACAGGTGAACCAGGCCGTCGATGCCGCCGTCCAGGCCGATGAAGATGCCGAAGTCAGTGATCGACTTGATCTGGCCCGACACCTTGTCACCCTTCTTGTGGGTGGCAGCGAAGGTTTCCCACGGATTGGCGGCAACCTGCTTCATGCCCAGCGAGATGCGGCGACGCTCCTCGTCGACGTCCAGGACCATGACTTCAACTTCGTCACCGACCTGCACAACCTTGGACGGGTTGACGTTCTTGTTGGTCCAATCCATCTCGGAAACGTGCACCAGACCTTCGACGCCCGGCTCGATTTCGACGAATGCGCCGTAATCGGTGACGTTGGAGACCTTGCCGAACACGCGGCTGTTGGCCGGATAACGACGGGCGATGTTATCCCACGGATCTTCGCCCAGCTGCTTCAGGCCCAGCGAAACGCGGTTGCGCTCGCGGTCGAACTTCAGCACGCGCACGTCCAGCTCGTCGCCGACATTGACGACTTCGGACGGATGGCGCACGCGCTTCCATGCCATGTCGGTGATGTGCAGCAGGCCGTCGATGCCGCCCAGGTCCACGAATGCGCCGTAATCGGTCAGGTTCTTGACGACACCCTTCAGGATCGCACCTTCCTGCAGCTTGTCCATCAGCTGCTCGCGCTCTTCCGAGTGCTCGCTTTCGACGACAGCGCGGCGCGAGACCACGACGTTGTTGCGCTTGCGGTCAAGCTTGATGAGCTTGAATTCCAGCTCCTTGCCTTCCAGGTAGGCCGGATCGCGCACGGGGCGCACATCGACCAGGGAACCCGGCAGGAAGGCGCGGACATCCTTGATGTCCACGGTGAAACCACCCTTGACCTTGCCGCTGATGCGACCGGTGATGGTTTCGTTCTTTTCCAACGCTTCTTCCAGCTCGTCCCACACCATCGCGCGCTTGGCCTTCTCGCGCGACAGGACGGTTTCACCGAAGCCGTTCTCGATCGAGTCGAGGGCGACCTTGACGATGTCGCCTTCGGCAACATCGATTTCGCCAGCGTCGTTACGGAACTGTTCGATCGGCACGATGCCTTCCGACTTCAGCCCGGCGTTGATCACCACGACGTCGCCGCGGACTTCAACAACGGTACCGCTGACGATGGCGCCCGGCTTCAGCTTGGCCAGGTTGGCCTGGCTGGCTTCAAACAGTTCGGCAAATGATTCGGTCATTAGATTTACTCTGTTGGACACATGGGTCGGTTGGCTTCCCTTCAGGGAATGGCTACCGCCCGCCTGTTGGTCGACCCCGGAAATGCAGGTCGTGTGTGGAAGTAGGAAAACCGCCACGCATCATTGCGCGACGGAGCTTTTACAGCACTGCAGATGCGCGACCTCCACCGATGCTGCTGGCAGAGCTCCCGCGCGAACGGATCAGGCAGCCGGAACCGGAAGCAGATCCATCACTCTGGCAACGACATCTTCGATGCCGATGCCTGTGGTGTCGATGAGGACAGCATCGTCTGCCGGCTTCAGGGGCGCCACGGTACGCTGAGCATCACGGGCGTCGCGGGCCATGATCTCGCGCAGGAGATCTTCAAAGTTAACAGAAACCCCCTTGTCTTTCAACTGCTTATGCCGGCGCTCGGCGCGCTCCTCGGCACTGGCGGTCAGGAAGACCTTGTAGGGGGCGTCCGGGAAGATCACCGTGCCCATGTCGCGGCCGTCGGCGACCAGCCCCGGCTCCATCCTGAATGCGCGCTGGCGCTCCTTCAGGGCGGCCCGGACCTCGGGAATGGCGGCAATCGCCGACGCCAGCGCCCCGGTGGTCTCCAGCCGCAGCTCGTCGGTGGCGTCGGTGCCATTGACCAGGACCCGCATGGCATCGCCCTGCTCGACGAACTGGACATGCGTATCAAAGGTGCAGCGCACCAGCGCGGAAGCATCGGAGGTGTCGATGTCGGCCCAGCTGGCCGCCACGCCGACCGCGCGGTACAGAGCACCCGAATCCAGGTAGTGCCAGCCCAACCGGCGCGCCACGATGCGGCTGATGGTACCCTTGCCGGCCCCTGACGGGCCGTCGATGGTCAGGACGGGAACGAGTGGATTCATGGGGGTCCTTGCGCGTGTGAAGGGGGCATTCTAGCCCCTGCCGGACACCCCGCAACGGGCCTTTTGTGCAACCACTTGAAACCATGGGGAAAAGCCCGGTAGAATGGCGGGCTTGAACGAGCGTCCACTGCCGATTGTCTTTCGCATATCGCGGCCACGCTCCACCCGAACAACTACTGTTTACGCCGAGGTATGCCATGAAAGTTCTGTCCTCCCTGAAGTCGGCGAAGGCCCGTCACCGTGACTGCAAGGTCGTGCGTCGTCGTGGCAAGATCTTCGTCATCTGCAAGTCGAACCCGCGTTTCAAGGCGCGTCAGCGCTAAGCCCAACGGTCCTTGTGACCGCGGCTGGCCCCACGCGGGGCCGACCCGATGCAAAAAGCCGCCTTCGGGCGGTTTTTTGTTTATGCGGTTTTTTCCTGCCGTTTTTGCTGTAATCGCTGTTCTTGACCACTGGGGAGTAGATCGAGATGACGCGTTACCTGTGCACCCTGGCCGTACTGGCCACCCTGGCTGCCGCCACCCCGGCGATGGCCGATACCCTGCTTGTCGACCGCGCCCGCGAAAAGCCGGCCGGCGCCCTGCCCGTCCGCGGCCAGAGCATGCAGCAGGTGCAGTCGCAGTTCGGCGCGCCGGCAGAGCAGCTGCAGCCGCGCGGCGGGCAGAAACGGCAATGGCCGACCATCCACCGCTGGGTGTACCCGCAGTTCACCGTCTACTTCGAGAAGCAGAAGGTGATCGACGTGGTGGCAAACCAGGCGGATCCGAACGAAATCGGCCCCAAGCCGCCGATCCGTTGACCCCCATGCCCGCCACCGGCGGGCGCGTGTAGCGAGACCATGAACCAGACCCTTCGTTTTCCTGCCGAATGGGAAGCCCAGAGCGGCGTCCTGATTGCCTGGCCCACCGCCGACACCGACTGGGCCGACCGCCTGGGCCAGGTGGAAGAGACCTACATCGCCCTGGTTGCGGCGATCACCCGCTTCCAGCCGGTGCTGATCTGCGTGGCCGACGATGACGTGGAGACCTACGCCGAAATGCGGCTGCGCTCCAACCGCATCGACATGGACAAGGTCCACTTCACCACCGCCGCCTACGACGACACCTGGCTGCGTGATTCGGGCCCGATCACCCTGCGCCGTGCCGACGGCAGCTTCCAGCTGCTGGACTTCCGCTTCACCGGCTGGGGCGGCAAGTTCGACGCCACCCTGGATGACCAGCTGGTCGGCGCGCTCGACCAGGCCGGCGTGTTCAACGACGCGACGGTGCGCAGCATTCCGTTCGCGCTGGAGGGCGGCGGCATCGAGACCGATGGCGAAGGCACCCTGCTGACCACCTGGAAGTGCCTGCACGAGCGCCATCCCGACCGTGACCGCGACAGCCTGAGCGCCGACCTGGCCGACTGGCTGCAGCAGGAGCGCGTGCTGTGGCTGGATCATGGCTATCTGGAAGGCGACGACACCGACGCCCATATCGACACCCTCGCACGCTTCGCCTCGGCCGACAGCATCGTCTACCAGGCCTGCGACGACGCCAGCGACTCGCATTACGCCGAGCTGCAGGCGATGGGCGCCGAGCTGGCCGCACTGCGCACGGCTGACGGAAAGCCGTACCGCCTGTTCCCGCTGCCGTGGGCACAGCCGGTGATCGATGAAGGCCGTCGCCTGGCTGCTTCGTATGCCAATTACCTGATCGTCAACGGCGCAGTGCTGATGCCGGCCTATGGCGACCCGGCCGACGACCTGGCCCGCGACGTGCTGGCACAGGCCCACCCTGGCCGCGAGATCGTGCAGGTGCCGTGCCGCTCGCTGATCTGGCAGAACGGCAGCCTGCACTGCATCACCATGCAGCTGCCGGCTGGGCTGTTGAAGGCATAAACCACGTGGTAGCGCCGGGCCATGCCCGGCGAGCGCGGCGGCATCTGGAAAATCCGCCGGGCATGGCCCGGCGCTACCGGTTGCGTGCACCATTCAGCAGCCAACACGCTGTCGTGGCGCATCCGCGTTAACATGCGGGTTTTCCCCCGCAGGATCGCCCCGCATGAACTCGCGCAGCCCCCTTACCGTCGCCCTGATCCAGGAGCGCAACCACGGTGATGCCGCCGCCAACCTGGCGGTGATCGAAGCGCGTGTTGCCGACGCCGCGGCACAGGGCGCGAAGCTGGTGCTGCTGCAGGAACTGCACAACGGTCCCTACTTCTGCCAGCACGAATCGGTCGATGAATTCGACCTGGCCGAGCCGATTCCGGGCCCGAGCACCGAGCGCCTGGGCGCGCTGGCCAAGAAGCATGGCGTGGTGCTGGTCGGCTCGCTGTTCGAGCGCCGCGCTGCCGGCCTGTACCACAACACCGCCGTGGTCTTCGAGAAGGACGGCACCTTGCTGGGCAAGTACCGCAAGATGCACATTCCCGATGACCCGGGCTTCTACGAGAAGTTCTACTTCACCCCGGGCGATATCGGCTTCAAGCCGATCGACACCTCGGTCGGCCGCCTCGGCGTGCTGGTGTGCTGGGACCAGTGGTACCCGGAAGCAGCGCGCCTGATGGCGTTGGCCGGTGCTGAGCTGCTGCTGTACCCCACCGCGATCGGCTGGGACCCGGACGATGTACAGGACGAGAAGACCCGCCAGCGCGACGCCTGGGTACTGAGCCACCGTGGCCATGCCGTAGCCAACGGCGTGCCGGTGCTCAGCTGCAACCGCGTCGGCCACGAGGCTTCGCCGCTGGGCGCCTCGGGCATCCAGTTCTGGGGCAACAGCCACGTGCTGGGCCCGCAGGGCGAGTTCCTGGCCGAAGCCGGCACCGAAGCGACCATCCTGATGTGCGAGGTCGACCTGCAGCGCAGCGAACACGTGCGCCGCATCTGGCCGTTCCTGCGCGATCGTCGCATCGACGCCTACGGCGATCTGCTCAAGCGCTACATCGACTGACCCGGAGTCCGCGCATGGCCGTACTCATCCGTGATGCCGGCCCTGCCGACATCGCTGCGATCACCGCGATCTACGCGGTGGAAGTGACCGACTTCGTCAATACCTACGAGTACGAGATCCCTGACCAGGCCGAGATGCTGCGCCGCATGCGCGACATCATCGACCGCGGCTTCCCCTACCTGGTGGCCGAGGTCGACGGCCAGGTTGCCGGCTATGCGTATGCCAATACCTACCGCACGCGTATCGCCTACCAGTGGACCGTTGAGAACTCGGTCTACGTCGATGCCCGTTTCCAGGGCCGTGGCGTCGGCACCAGCCTGCTGCAGGCACTGATCGATGCGTGCACCGCGCGCGGTCATCGACAGATGGTGGCGGTGATCGGCGAGCCGACCAACGCGGCCTCCATCAAGCTGCACGAACGCTTCGGTTTCCAGCTGGTGGGCGTGTTCCGTGGCCTCGGCCGCAAGCACGGCCGCTGGCTGGACACCGTACAGATGCAGCGCGCGCTCGGCGATGGCGCCGATTCCGCTCCTTCCAATGAATGATTCCATGACCGAAACCCTTCCCGAAACCGGCGATGATCTGTTCGCCGGCCAGCCAGTGCGCGTCGTCGAGCGCGATGGCGTGCGCTACACCCTGCTGGGCACTGCCCACGTCTCCCATGCCAGCGTCGAGGCGGTGGAGAAAGCCATCGACAGCGGACGATTCGATGCGGTGGCCGTCGAGCTGGACCCGCAGCGCCTGCAGGCGCTGAGCGACCCGGACACGCTGGCCAAACTGGACCTGGTGGAAGTGATCCGCAAGGGCCGCGTCGCGTTGTTCGCGGCCAACCTCGCGTTGTCGGCCTACCAGCGCCGACTGGCCGAACAGCTCGGCATCGAGCCGGGCGCCGAACTCAAGCGTGCGGTGGACCTGGCGCGCGAGCGCAACCTGCCGGTGCACCTGATCGACCGCGAAGTCGGTCTGACATTCCGCCGTGCTTCGCAGCGACTGGGCTTCTTCGGCAAGCTGAAGCTGGTGGCCGGGCTTGGCGCCGGCCTGTTCTCGTCCGAGGATGTCGGCGAAGACGAGATCGAGAAGCTGAAGCAGGGCGACATGCTGGAATCGAGCTTCGGCGAGTTCGCCAGCGAGAACCCGGCGTTGTACGAAACCATCATCGGCGAGCGTGACCGCTACATGGCCACGCGCCTGCGCGAAGCGCATGATCCGCAGCAGCGCGAAGTGCTGGCGGTGGTCGGCGCCGGCCATCTGGCCGGCCTGGCGCGTTACCTGGAAACCGATACCGAGGCGCCTGCGCCGTTGCGCGAACAGCTGGAAGCGGTGCCGAAGAAGCGCAACATCCCGTGGTTCACCCTGGCGATCCTCGCCATCGTGGCCACCGGCATCGGTGTCGGCTTCTATCGTGGTGGACTGGGCGTGGGCACCGAACTGCTGGCGACCTGGGCGATGTATACCGGCGGCCTGGCTGGCCTGGGCTGCCTGGTGGCCGGCAGCCACCCGCTGAGCATCCTCACCGCGATCGTGGTGGCGCCGTTCAAGCCGTTCCGCCTGAGCATCCCCACCGGCGCATTCGCGGCACTGGTGGAAGCGCGCCTGCGCAAGCCGACCTACGAGGATTTCCTCAAGCTGCGTGACGATGCACAGTCGTTGAAGGGCTGGTACCGCAACCGTGTCACCCGCGTGGTGCTGACCTTCATGCTGACCAACCTGGGCAGCATGCTGGGCCTGTGGCTGACCGCGGGCAAGGTCTGGAGCAAGGTGGCGAGCTGATCGCTACCCCGCCGGGCATGGCCCGGCGCTACCGGTAGGTGCCAACTTTGGTTGGCACGTCATTTACATCCACGGCGATGGTAGCGCCGGGCCATGCCCGGCAAAAAAAAAGGGGAGACCGCCCCACTACGACCGGTCTCCCCCCACCACAACACGTTTCTGCCCCTACGGTCGAGCAAGCTCGACCGCTACACCTACACCGGGGTTCCCGCCACGACCTCGCGGCCGCGAGCGCGCTGGATCAGCCGCACCACTGCATTGCGCAGATCATCAAGCACCGCGTAGATCGTCGGCAGGAACAGCAGGCTGACCACGGTAGAGAACGCCAGGCCACCGGCAATCGCACGCGCCATCGGCGAGTACTCCGGCCCGTTGCCGAACATCTGTGTATCGGTCAGCGAGATCGGCACCATCGCCAGGATCGCCGTGCCCATGGTCATCATGATCGGGCGCAGACGCTCGCGTGAGCCCTCCACCAGCGCCTGGGTACGGCCCATCCCGCCCCGGCGCAGATTGTTGATGTGCTCGATCATCACGATGCCGTTGTTCACCACCACGCCCATCAGCACCAGGATGCCGATGAAGGACATGATCCCGAACGAGGTGCCGGTGATCCAGAACAGCCAGAACACGCCGAAGATCGAGAACAGCACGCCGCTCATGATCGCCGCCGGGAACAGCAGCGATTCGAACACTGCGGCCATCACCACGTAGATCATCACCAGCGCGATCAGCAGGTTGAACACCATCTGCTGCATCGCCTCGTTGTCATCGCCGTAGTCGCCGCCGTCGAAGGTGAAGCCGTAGCCGGCCGGGAAGTTCATCGGCTTGAGCACGGCTTCCATGGCCTTGCGGCCGTCCGGCGCGGTGATCTTCTCGGCCAGATTGGCCTTGATGGTCAACGTGGTCTGGCGGTTGGTGCGGCCGATCTGGGTCGCCGAGGAACCCACGTCGACACTGACCAGGCTCAACAGCGGTACGCTGCGGCCATCGCCGGTGCGCACGCTGAAACCGGCCAGGTCTTCAGGGCTGCTCTGTTCGGCACCGGCGAAGCGCACCCATACCGGCACTTCGTTGTCGCCACGACGGAACTCGCGCATCGGCGCACCACGCAGCGCCAGGCCAACGAAACTGGCAACCTGCTCGGCATTGAATCCGAACGCCGCTGCACGCTCACGGTCGACGTGCACTTTCAGCTCGCCGCCCTTCTCGCCGTTGTCGATGCGCACATCGCGCAGCTCGGCGCGCTGTGCCAGCAGCGGCAGCACTTCCTGGCCGATCTCCTGCAGCATCGCGCTGGAGTCGCCAACCAGCTGCACCTGCACGCCCTGGTTGCCGCCACCGCCGCCATCACCGCCCTGGTTGCCGACGAAGTAGTCGGTACGCGCGGATTTCGGCAGCCCTTTGCGCAGTTCTTCCTGCAGCGCCTTGATGTCCTTGGCATACTTCTCGTCCAGGGTGACCACGGTGGAACTGCCTTCCTGTTCGCTGTACCAGGAATAGACCTGCTGCACGTGCAGGCGCTCGCGGTTCTGCTCGATCCAGCCTTCGACACGGGCCACTTCCTCGGACATCTGCCGGTAGGTGTAGGCGCCCTTCCACATGTAGCCGATGAAGATGTCCTTGCCGCCGTCGCCACCGAACATGTCGATCTTGGTCAGCTTCATCGGCACCAGGCTGACCAGCACCACCAGCAGGATGCCCAGCAGGCTCCAGCCGCGATGGCGCAGTGACCAGTCCAGCAGCTGCGCGTAGCGGCGCTGCAGGCGCGCGATCACGCCGGTCTGCGAGTGCACCAGCTTCGGCGTGGCCATGCGTGCGGACAGCATCGGGATCAGGCTGACCGCCACCAGCCAGGAGGCCAGCAGCGAGACCGAGATGGTGATCGCGATCTGCGCCATGAAGATGCTGATGTTGTTGGTTTCACCAAACAGGTTGGGCACGAACACGATGCAGTGGCACAAGGTGCCGGCGCTGAGCGCGATGGCAACGTTGCGGGTGCCGATGATCGAGGCCAGGCGTGGCTGGTCCGGCAGCCGCTCACGTTCCTGGTAGATGCTCTCGACCACCACCACGGCATTGTCGACCAGCATGCCCACGGCCAGCAGCAGGCCCATCATGGTCAGGATGTTGAGCGTGACGCCGGCGAAATACATGAAGCCCAGGGTGATGGTGAAGCAGATCGGAATGGCCAGGGTCACCATCAACGTGGACGGCCAGTGGCGCAGGAAGAAGAACAGCACCGTCACCGACAGGATCAGGCCGACGCCGCCGGCCTCGGCCAGCTCCAGCAGGGACGAGGTCACCGCCTTGCCCTGGTTGTCGATCACCTTGATCTGCACGTCGCGCATCGATGCCTGCGCGCGGATCGCCTCAACCTCGGCAAGCGCGCCGCGCGAGACGTCCACCAGGTTGGCGCTGCGTTCCTTGTAGATGTCCAGGCCGACGGCAGGATTACCATCCAGGCGGCGGCCATAGCTCATCCGCGCCGGCTTCAGCCGCACATCGGCAATGTCGCCCAGGCGCAGCCCCTTGGCATTGATCACCAGGTCACGCATTTCCTGCAGGTCGGTGATCTCGCCCACCGGCTGCACGCGCACGCGCTGGCCGTTGTCGTCGATCTGCCCGGCCGAGATCGAGAAGTTCAGCGTGCGCAGGCGATCGCTCAGCTCGTTGATGCTCAGGCCGTGGGCGTTCAGGCGGTTCGGATCGATCGCGATCTCCACCTCGTTCGGTGGCGCGCCGGTAATCTCGACCCGGGCCACGCCCGGAATCCGCTCGATACGCCGCTTGAATTCGCGGTCGAGCATGTCATAGGCGGTGGTCAGGTCGGTGGTACTGGCCAGGCGCACTTTCAGCACCGGCTGGTCGCTGCTGGACCACTTGAACACGTTGTAGCGCTGCACATCGTCAGGCAGGTCGCTGCGGATCGCGTCGATGCGCTCGCGCGCATCTGAAGCGGCGATGGCGATATCACGATCCCAGTCGCTGAACTCGATGAAGATCGACGCAGCTTCGGAGGTCGCCGACGACCGCATGCGCTTGATGCCGGTCATCGTCGCCAGCGACTCCTCCACCGGCCGGATGATGGTCCGCTCGACTTCTTCCGGGGTGGAGCCGGTATAGGGAATCTGCACGAACAGGAACGGTGCGGAGATGTCCGGCAGCGCTTCCAGTGGCAGCCGGAACGAGGCGATCAGGCCGACCACCACCAGCGACACGAAACACATGATGGTGGTGACCGGGCGGCGGATGGAGAACTCGGCAACGCTCATGCCGGTTCCTCCGCACCCGACGCACTGCCCTCGGCACCGTGCAGGCCCTCACCGGCATGCTTGCGACCGCGTTCGCGGTAGTAGGCATCGCCGCGGCGGTCCATCAGGTCGTACACCACCGGGATCACCAGCAGTGTCAACAGGGTCGACACCAGCAGGCCACCGATCACGGTGATCGCCATCGGTGCGCGCACTTCGGCGCCCTCGCCCATCGCCACCGCCAGCGGCAGGAAGCCGAACAGCGTGCACAGGGTGGTCATGATGATCGGCCGCAGGCGCGAACGCGCACCTTCCACCAGTGCCTCGTGCTTGGCAACGCCGGCCTCGCGCAGCTGGTTGACCTTGTCGATCAGGATGATCGCGTTCTTGGTGACCAGGCCGACCAGCAGGATCAGGCCGATGAACACCACCACCGAGATCGGCTTGCCGGTCAGCATCAGCGCCAGGATCGCGCCGACCAGCGCCAGCGGGATGGTGAACAGGATCACGAACGGATGCAGCAGCGATTCGAACTGCGAGGCCATCACCAGGTAGACCAGGAAGATCGCCAGGCCGAAGGCGAAGATCAGCGACTTCGCCGCCTGTGCCAGTTCCTCGCCCTGGCCGCCGATGTGCAGGCCCACGCCAGCGCCCAGCGGCTGTTCGGACACCATCTGCTGTACTTCGCGCATGGCCGCGCCCAGGTCGATGTCGCGCAGGTTGGCCGAGACCACGGCCACCCGGGTCTGGTCGGCACGATGGATCTCGCTGGGGCCGGTGGTGGCCACCACGTCGGCAACCGCATCCAGGGTGACCGGACGGGTGCTGCCCGGATTGACGATCAACCGGCGGATGCTCTCCACGCTGGCACGATCGGTTTCCTGCGCGCGCACCAGCACGTCGATCTTGCGGTCGCGGAAGCTGTAGCGGGTGGCGACATCGCCGCGCACCTTCTTCACCACCACATCGGCGATCTGCCGCGTGGTCAGGCCCAGTGCACCGGCTCGCTCCTGGTCGAAGCGGATCTGGATTTCCGGGAAGCCCTCTTCCACGGTGGATTTGACGTCGGCGTAGTGCGCATTGCCGCGCAGCAGCGCCGCCAGGCGCTGGCCTGCCACTTCCAGGGTCGCCATGTCCTGCCCACGCAGTTCGATTTCCAGCGGCGTGGAGAAGCTGAACAATGCCGGCCGCGCGAAGTCGACCTGCGCACCCGGGTGCTGGCCCATGGTGTCGCGCAGGCGCTCGGTGATCTCCGCTTCGGTCTGCGGGTTGCCGCCGCCTTCCATCACGATGGTCAGCTTGCCGATGTTCTCGCCACTCTCGGTCGGGCTGGCATCCAGGCGGGTACCGCTGCCGCTGACACCGTACAGCGATGCCACGCCTTCGCCCTTGCCATGCGCCAACTGCAGCTCACGCACCAGCGCATCGGTCTGCTTCAGCGGCGTGCCGGCCGGCAGCTTGACCGTCATTTCGAAACGGTCCTGCGCCAGCTGCGGGATCAGGTCGGCGCCGAGCATCGGCACCAGCGCCATCGTGCCGACGAATGCCAGTGCGGCCAGCCCCAGCACCTTGCCGGGATGGGCCAACGCACCCGGCAGCAGCCGCAGGTAGCCACGTTCGGCACCGGCGTACGGCTTCATGGCGATGTCGCTGGCCTTGCGCATCACCGGGCCGACCACTGCAGCCACGCCACGGCAGAGGCGCACCACCAGCCATGCCAGCGCGTAGAAACTCCAGCGCATCGTCGCCACCACACCACGACGGCCGAGTGCGACCGGCTTCTGCCAGCGGCTCTGCGGCTGCCACGGCTCGGCTGCGGCTTCTTCCGGGAAGGCCAGCGGCGGCCGACCCTTCAGCGAGCTCAGCATCGGAATCAGGGTCATCGACACCAGCAGCGAAATCGCGATGGCGATGGCCACGGTCAACGCTTGGTCGCGGAACAGCTGGCCGGCGATGCCGTCGACGAACACCAGCGGCAGGAACACCGCGATGGTGGTCAGGGTCGAGGCGACCACGGCCATGCTCACTTCGCGGGTACCGGTGATCGCCGCCTGCAGGATGCCCAGGCCGCGTTCGCGCGCCTTGGCGATGCTCTCCAGCACCACGATGGAGTCATCCACCACCAGGCCGGTGGCCAGTGCCAGGCCGCCCAGCGACATCACGTTCAAGCTCAGGCCAAGCTGGCCCATGAAGAAGAACGTGGCGATGATCGAGACCGGCAACGACAGGCTGATCACGAACGTGCTCCAGCCGTCGCGCAGGAACAGGAAGATGATGAGGATCGCCAGCAGGCCGCCGATCACCGCGTCCTTCTTGACGTCAGCGATGGCGTGCTCGATGAAGCGCGACTGGTCTTCGATCGTGGTCAGTTCGGCATCGGCCGGGAACGTTGCCTTGATCTGCTCCAGACGCTTGCGCAGCGCTTCGGCGGTGGCCACGGTATTGGCGTCGCCTTCCTTGTAGATCGCCAGTTCGACCGACTCCTTGCCGCCCAGTCGGATGACCGCTTCGCGTTCCTTGTAGCCCTGGCGCACGGTGGCCACGTCCTTCAGGCGCACCGGCACGCCGTTGGCGACCACGCTGGAGGCGCCGCCAGAGGAAGCGCTCTGTGCAGCGGAAGCGGCGGCGACGGCTGCAGCCGAGCCCGTGGAGGCAGCGATGTTGAACATCTGCTGCAGCGCCGAGTCGGCCGCGCTGCCGTTGGCGGACTGGGTGGTGACCAGCAGGTTGCGGATTTCTTCCAGATCGGCGAACTGGTTGACGGTGCGCACCAGGAAGCGCTGCGAGCCCTCCTCCAGGCGGCCGCCGGAAATGTTGATGTTCTCTTCCTTCAACCGCTTGATGACGGTGTCGATCGGCAGGTTGAGCTGGGCCAGTTTCTGCTGGTCGATGTCGACCTGGATCTCGTCTTCCAGGCCACCACCAACCTTCACCGCCGCCACGCCGGTAACCGGCTCCAGCTTCTTCTTCAGGTCTTCGTCGGCATAGCGACGCAGGCCGGTCAGTTCACGGATCGCTTCTTCGTCGGTCGCAGGCGCGGCCTTGGTCGACAGCACCAGGCGCATGATCGGCTCGGTGGAGGGATTGAAGCGCAGCAGCACCGGCGCCTTGGCTTCCAGGGGCAGGTTCAGCGCTTCCATCTTGTCGCGCACTTCCAGGCTGGCCTGGTCCATGTTGGTGCCCCAGGCGAACTCGAGCACCACATCACTCTGGCCGGTGCGCGAGACCGACTTCAGCTTGCGCAGGTTCTTGACCACGCCCACGGCTTCTTCGACCGGCTGGGTGATCAGGGTTTCCATTTCCGTCGGCGCCGCACCGGTGTACTCGGTGCGCACGGTCAGCGTCGGATAGCTCAGGTCGGGCAGCAGGTTGACCTTGAGGTTGCCCAGTGCGATCAGGCCGAACAGCAGCAGGGTGACCGTGCACATGGCGATGGTGACGCGGCGGCGGGTGGCGAACTCCACCAGGCCGCCACGCATGCCTGCGGCGGCGCCATCGCTCCCGGGCGAGGCACCGTGATCGTGGCCGGGCGCGGTCATTGCGTGCTCCCGGCCTTCTCTGCCGGCTTGGCCGAGGCGGTTACGGTCTTCGCCTTGGCCTTCGGATCGGCGATCACCTGCACCGCGGTGCCGTCGCGCAGGGCGACCTTGCCGGCGGTGACGATCTGGTCACCCGCCGCCAGTCCCTCACGGATTTCCACCCACGGCCCTTCGGCGTAGCCAAGCTTGACCGGCACCCGCGCGACCTTGCCCCCGCGCACGCGGAACACTGCCGGCTCACCATCGTCCAGCAGCGCCAGGCGCGGCACCACCAGTGCATCGGCACGCTGGTCGTAGTCGATGCGGATACGGCCGAACATGCCCGGCTGCAGCGACTGCGCGGCGCCATCGAAAGCACTGACCACACGGAAGGTGCCGCTGCCCGAATCCACCACCGGCGCGATACGGTCCACCACACCAGTGAAGGTCTGGCCCGGCAGCGCATCGGCCGACAGCGTGACCGGCTGGCCCGCACGCAAGGTCGCCAGCTCGCGCTCGGGCACGTTGAGGGTGGCTTCCAGCCGCGAGTTGTCGACGATGCGGAAGATCGGCGTGTTGATCTGCACGAAGTTGCCGGTCTTGATCGATCGCGAGGCGATCACGCCGGAAATCGGTGCGACCACGGTGGTGTAGGACAGTTCCAGCGTGGCCAGGCGGTACTGCGCGCGCACGTTTTCCAGGTCGTAGCGCAGCTGGTCGACATCGGCAGCGCTGACCATCTGCTGGCCGACCAGCTTCTGTGCGCGCTGGTAGTTGTTCTCCAGCTTGCGCATCTGCGCCTCGCTCTGGGCAACGGCCAGGCGTGCGCGGTCCGGATCCAGCCGCACCAGAGGCTGCCCGGCGCTGACCCGCTGCCCTTCCTCGACCAGTACCGCCAGCGCGACGCCCGAGGTCTTGGCGACCACCTGCGATTCGGCGCGCGGCTCCAGTGCTGCCGTTCCGGTGTAGCTGGCGGCCACCGCACGATGGCTGGCCACGGCCACTTCCACCGGCACCGCGTCGACCTTCTTCTCGTCCTTGGTCTCGGCCGCCTTGGCCTCGTTGTTGGGCCCAGCGGCGCAACCGCTCAGCAGCAGGGAGGTGGAGAGCAGCAGCGCGGCAGCGCAGAGTCCGCTGCGGGGGCCGGGCAGGAAGGTTTGGTGCGACATCGTCAGATCCCTGGAGGATGCGTGGGCAGGTGTGGTAGCAAAGTAATGCACCACTTCACGGCAACACCATATCCCAAAGGTCATGGTGTCTTCACGCCGCCGGTCGGGCCGACCCCATTTCAGCTAGATGAAACCTGAGGCTATACTCGGGTCGTTCCGTACCCCACGCCGGAACGACCAGACCCGAATCCCCGGAAAAGACACCATGCGCCCGCAGCCGCTCGCCGCTTGTCTCGCTCTGGCCGTCCTCCTGCCCCTCGGGGCCGCCGCACAGCCCGCACCTGCTCCTGCAGCACCACCCGCCCCGGCACCGGCTCCGGCCCCTGTGCCGGCGGCTGCCACGCCCACCGGCAGTTTCGACAATGGCCGTGTGCTGGCCTACACCTGCCAGGGTTGCCACGGCATCACCGGTTACAAGAACGCCTACCCCAGTTACCGGGTACCGAAGATCGGTGGCCAGACCCAGCAGTACCTGACCCAGGCCCTGACCGAGTACCGCCAGGGCAAGCGCCGGCATCCGACGATGCAGGCGCAGTCGATGAGTTTCAGCGAACAGGAGATCGCCGATCTCGCTGTTTACCTGTCCACCGTCAAGTAAGGCCCGCCCATGTCGAAAGCCGCGCATCCACTGCGTCACGCCATCGCCCTGTCCGTCGCCCTGCTGCTGGCGGCCTGCTCGCAGTCACAGGTGGAGAACAGCGAGAAATCCGCCGGCGATCCCGGCCATGCCAGCGGCGAGCACGGATCGTCTTCCTCCGCGGGCCTGCCTGCCGGGCGTGAAGCCGCCGGCGAGGCCCGCGCCAAGGTCAAGAGCAAGGCCACCAGCCAGAGCTGCATCGATTGCCACGGTGCCGACGGCAATGCGCCGATCGATCCGACCTATCCGAAGCTGGGTGGGCAATACGGCGATTACCTGGCGCATGCGCTGCAGGCCTACCGTGCCGGTGATCGCCAGCATGCGCTGATGACACCGCAGGCGAAGGACCTGAGCGATCAGGACATCGCCGATCTGGCCGCGTACTTCGGCAGCCGGCGGAGCCAGCTGCGGGATCTGCACGGGGTCAAATGACCGCCGGTGGGTGCGGACCGTTGGTCCGCACGGATCATGGGCGTTACTTTTCTTGATGACGCACATCCTTGTGCGTCACCCTGCGGGCCGGCTATGCCGTTCCGCCCTGCTCCTGCAGTGCGGTGCGCGCAAAGAAAAGTAACCAAAAGAAACGCTCCGCCATCCGCGAGCCGATGCTACGCACCGGCACCCTGCGCTCCTCGGTCCACCAAGGGACGGCGCGGGAACTCGCTGCGTTCAGACACCCGCACCTCTTCGCCCTCGGCGGACCTGCGGTGCTCGGCTCGCTACAAGGCGGAAACAGATCAAAAGCGACAGCCGCTAACAGGTATCACCATCACCAACGCACGAGTGCGCCCGGCAAGTGAAGCGACCGCTTTGGATTTTGCCTCAGGTCCGCCTTGAGCGAGCCGAGCATCGCAAGGGAATCAGGGGCGTAGAGGTGCCGATGTCTGAGCGCAGCGAGTTCGGCACCGTCCCCTGATTCACAGAGAAGCGGAGGGCACCGGCGCACAGCGCCGGCTCGCGATCTGGCGGCGTGTTTCTTTGGTTACTTTCTTTGCACGAGCAAAGAAAGTGACAATGCCCGAACGCACGTGAATCGGTGGCCGCCCGCCAAGCGAGACGGCCATCGCCCTGGCTCAGCCTTCCAGCTCTTCCCAGCGTGCGTACGCGGCATCCAGTTCAGCCTGCACCTTGGCCAGCTGCTGGGTGTGCGCGGTCACTTCGGCGCTGCTGCGCGTGTAGAACGACGGATCGTTCATTGCCGAGGTCAGCCCTTCGACATCGCCTTCCAGCTTTTCGATCGTCTTCGGCAGCTGTTCCAGCTCACGCGCTTCCTTGTAGGCGAGCTTGCGCTTGGGCGCTGCCGGTTCCGCAGCAGCCGCCGGGGCAGCGGCCACCGGCTTGGCGGCAGCAACCGCGGCAGGCGCAGCGGCCACGCTGGCCGCGTAACGCTGCCAGTCGCTGTAGCCGCCCACGTACTCGCCGATCACGCCATCGCCTTCCATCACCAGCGTGGAGGTCACCACGTTGTCGATGAAGTCACGATCATGGCTGACCAGCAGCAACGTGCCGTTGTATTCGCCCAGCAACTCTTCCAGCAGCTCCAGGGTTTCCACGTCCAGATCGTTGGTCGGTTCGTCCATCACCAGCAGGTTGGACGGCTGCGCGAACAGCTTGGCCAGCAGCAGGCGGTTGCGCTCGCCACCGGACAGGCGGGTGATCGGCGCGCGCGCGCGCTCAGGGGTGAACATGAAGTCCTGAAGGTAGGCGTGCACGTGCTTGCGCTTGCCGTTGAACTCGAGGAAATCGCGGCCTTCGGCCACGTTCTCGATCGCGCTCCAGTCTTCGCGCAGCACTGCACGGTACTGGTCGAAGTACGCGACCTGCAGATTCGTGCCGGCGTTGACCTCACCCTTCTGCGGCTGTAGTTCGCCCAGCAGCAGCTTCAACAGCGTGGTCTTGCCACTGCCGTTGGGGCCGATCAGGCCGATGCGGTCACCACGCAGGATGGTGGTGGAGAAATCGCGGACCATCGTGCGATCGCCGAAGGCGAACGAAATGTCCTTGATGTCGATGACCTTCTTGCCCGAGCTCACGCCCTGGGCCGCTTCCATCTTGACGTTGCCGCTGAGGTCGCGGCGCGCGGAACGCTCGTTGCGCATCGCCTTCAAGCGGCGTACGCGGCCTTCGTCGCGGGTGCGGCGTGCCTTGATGCCTTGGCGGATCCACACTTCTTCCTGCGCCAGCAGCTTGTCGAACCGTGCGTTTTCCTGGGCCTGCGCGTTGAGGCGTTCTTCGCGACGGCGCTCGTAGTTGGCCCAGTCGCCCGGCCAGCTGGTGACCTGGCCGCGGTCGATCTCGACGATGCGGGTGGCCAGCGCACGCAGGAAGCGGCGGTCATGGGTGACGAACACCACGCTGCCGTTCCAGTTCTTGAGGAACATTTCGAGCCAGTCGATGGCTTCGATGTCGAGGTGGTTGGTCGGTTCGTCCAGCAGCAGCAGGTCGGGGCTGGAGACCAGCGCGCGGCCGAGCAGCACGCGGCGCTTCATGCCGCCGGACAGGCGCGCAAACTCCGCGTCGCCATCGAGGTCGAGCTTGGTCAGGGTCTCGCTGACCCGCTGGTCCAGGCCCCAGCCGTTGGCGGCATCGATCTTGGCCTGGACGTTGCCCAGCGCTTCACCATCGAACACGTCGGCGTGGCTGAGGTGATGGAATTCGGCGAGCCATTGGCCCAGTTCGCCCAGGCCGTCGGCGACGACGTCGAACACGCTGCCAGCGGCGCCATGCGGCACCTCCTGCTCCAGGCGGGTCACGCGCACGCCCTGCTGCACGCGCACTTCACCGTCATCGGGCTTGTGGTCGCCGGACAGCAGCTTGAGCAGGGTCGATTTGCCGGCGCCGTTGCGGCCGATCAGGGCGATGCGTTCGCCCGGCTCGATCGACAGTTCGGCTTTTTCCAGCAACAGCGGGCCGCCGACGCTGAAGTCGACGTTTTGCAGAGTAATCAGAGGCATCCGGCCATTGTAGCGGGTTGCGGGGCCTGGCCGGGCGGCGCCCGGCACCCGCAGAGGCCACGGCCGCAGCAACAGCAACAGCCAACCCCGACTTGCTGGAGGGATAGCGGGGTGGTGTGGAGCTTCAGGACACGCCGTAAACCCATCCATGGGGGCTCGATGGCGCCATCCATGGCGCCAACGGTCCTGAAGCCCCACACCACCCCGCCTTCGACAGATCTCCGCTGCTGTTGGTGGGTGCCGACCGTTGGTCGGCACGGGGTCGGATCCCGTTGCTGCGCAATAGGCTCTGACCCCTACGTGGAATTCACGCTGTGGAAGATGGATCCCGGCTACTGCACTTCCCCCAGCAACGCCTGCAAACCCGGCAACCACTGCTTGCCGGGGTGGCGTACCAGCCAGAGGGTGCGCTGCAGGATAGGAAGCGGGGTCTCGAGCACGCGCAGGCGGCCGAGGGCCAAGGGTTCTTCCAGCGCATGACGCGAGAGGCAGGCCAGGCCGAGGCCGGCGATGGCGGCTTGCTTGATCGCTTCGGTATTGCCCAGCTGCAGGGTCTGTGCGAAGCCGCGCAAGTGCGGCAACAAGGCCTGTTCCACCGCTTCGCGGGTGCCAGAGCCGGGTTCGCGCAGCAGCCAGCGTGCGCGGCGCAGTTCGTCCAGCGACCAGCGCGCGGGGGCCTCGGCGGCCGCCACAATCACCAGCGGGTCCTGCTGCCAGGCGGTCACCTGCAGCCCGCGTTCGTGGCATGGGCCTTCGATCAGTCCTGCATCCACGTCCAGCCGTTGAACGGCCGCCACCACGCCTGCGCTGTTGTCGATGCGCAGATCGACCTCGGCCTGCGGTGCCTGCCGCAGCAGCTCGGCGATACGCGGCGGCAGCAGGTAGTTGCCGATGGTGGTGCTGGCCGCCAACACCAGCCGCAGCGGCGCGCCTTGGGACGGGTCACCGCCCGCCGCCAATTGCCGCTCCAGATCGGCGGCATTGACCAACAGCGCGCGCGCCGGCTCCAGCAAGGCCCGGCCGTGGCCGTTCAGCGCCAGGCGACGGCCGATGCGGTCGAACAGCGGCGTGCCGAAGTGCGCTTCCAGCTCCTGCAGGGCCGCGCTGCTGGCGGACTGGGAAAGCGCGATGGCCTGGCCTGCGGCGGTGGTGCTGCCCTGGTCGGCGATGGCAACGAAGACCTGCAGCTGGCGGAGCGTCAGGCGCATGCTCAGTACCTGCGTTATGGGTAGGTTTCACCGATATTATTCGTTTTACGGGTCGATGGCGTGGATGCAGGCTGTACGCCTCTCTCCCGCATCCCACCCGCCATGAACGCGCCTGCCCTGTCCCCCTGGTCCCTGCCCGCCCTGCGCCAGCGCTGGCAACTGCGCCTGCCCGGCCTGCTGCTGGTCGGCCTGGTGGCGGCGGCGTCGCTGTACCTGGCCGAGCTGCGCTGGCTGCAGGCGCATGGCCTGAGTGCGCTGACCGTCGCCATCGTCGCCGGCATCGTGGTCGGCAACACCGTGTACCCGCGACTGGGCCCCGCCAGCGCGGCGGGCGTGGGCTTCTCCAAGCACTGGCTGCTGCGTGCGGGCATCGTGCTGTACGGCCTGCGGGTGACCTTCCAGGACATCGGCCACGTCGGCGTCGCCGGCGTGCTGATGGACGTGCTGGTGGTGGCGAGCACCTTCGGCCTGGCGTGCTGGCTGGGTGTACGGGTGTTCAGGATGGAGCGCGAGGCCGCCATGCTGATCGGTGCCGGCAGCGCGATCTGCGGTGCAGCGGCGGTGATGGCCGCAGAGCCGGTGGTGCGCGGCCGCGCTGCGCAGGTGACGGTGGCGGTATCGACGGTGGTGGTGTTCGGCACGCTGGCCATGTTCCTGTACCCGGCGCTGTATGCGCTGGTGCAGTCGCACGGCTGGCTGGCAATGGACGCGCGGCAGTACGGCCTGTTCACCGGCGCCACCGTGCATGAAGTGGCACAAGTGGTGGCTGCCGGACGTGCGGTGGGCGAGTCAGCCGCCGATACCGCGGTCATCACCAAGATGGTGCGGGTGATGCTGCTGGCACCGTTCCTGATCGCACTGTCGCTGTGGCTGGCCCGTGGTGGCAAGGCAGCGGCGGACGGTGGCAAGGCCCGGATCGTGGTGCCGTGGTTTGCGTTCGGTTTCGTGGCGGTTGCCGGGCTCAACTCGCTGCATCTGCTGCCGGTGGGTGTGCAGGCCGGGCTGGTGCAGCTGGATACCGTGCTGCTGGCCATGGCGATGGCCGCGCTGGGCCTGACCACCCATGTGTCTGCGCTGCGCCAGGCCGGGTTGAAGCCGCTGCTGCTGGCATCGATCCTGTTCGCCTGGTTGCTGCTGGGTGGCCTGGCGATCCACCAGGGTGTGCTGGCGGTGCTGGGCTGAGGGCAACGTGGATCGTCAGACTTGAGGCATGCCAGTCTCCCCCGCCCTGCTGCAGATCCC
Source organism: Stenotrophomonas sp. 1278 (assembly GCF_029892765.1). Taxonomy (NCBI): domain Bacteria; kingdom Pseudomonadati; phylum Pseudomonadota; class Gammaproteobacteria; order Lysobacterales; family Lysobacteraceae; genus Stenotrophomonas; species Stenotrophomonas sp. 1278. The sequence goes on along the minus strand of NZ_JARXWD010000008.1, from coordinate 90,957 downwards.
GCTGCGCCTGCTGGATGATCGATATGGGCGGGGCAATGTCGATGAAGCCGAAGACACGCTGGTCGAGATCGTTCAGGCGGTGATGGGCGTGCAGGCAACCTGTTCGTTCGACGTCGACACGCGGCACGCCAACCCGTGGTTCCACCAGCTGCTGCTGGAGCCCCGGGTCGCTGGAAAACCGGCCACCCCGGAGCAGTTGCAGGCGATGGCTGCGCGGCTGGTGGTCATCGGGCTGGGTTGAGGGAACGTTCGGCCAAGGTGCCGACCAAGGTCGCCCGCTACCGGGCGCCCCCCACAATCGTGAACGACGGCGGGACCGGGCGCGCGCGCAGGTACAATGCGCCATGACTGATTTCTCGACCCTGCCGCTGAGCCCGGCCCTGCAGCCCGGCCTGGATGCCCTCGGCTACACCACCCTCACGCCGATCCAGGCGCAGAGCCTGCCCGCCATCCTTGATGGCCGCGATGTGATCGCCCAGGCCCCGACCGGCAGCGGCAAGACCGCCGCCTTCGGTCTTGGCCTGCTGCAATCCATCGACCCCAGCCTGATCCGCGTACAGGCGCTGGTGCTGTGCCCCACCCGCGAGCTGGCCGACCAGGTGGCCAAGCAGATCCGCAAGCTGGCCACCGGCATCCCCAACCTGAAGCTGCTGCTGCTGACTGGCGGCACGCCGCTGGGCCCGCAGCTGGCGTCGCTGGAAAGCCACGACCCGCACGTGGTGGTCGGCACGCCCGGCCGCGTGCAGGAACTGGCGCGCAAGCGCGCACTGAATCTGGGCGCCGTGCGCACCCTGGTGCTGGATGAAGCCGACCGCATGCTCGATATGGGCTTCGAGGAACCGATCCGTGAGATCGCCGGCCGTACCCACCGCGATCGCCAGAGCCTACTGTTCTCGGCAACCTTCCCCGACACCATCCGCGCCATGGCCCGCGACCTGCTGCGCGATGCCGTGGAAGTGACCGTGGAAGGCGCCGACCAGGCCCCGGCCATCCGCCACCTGTTCTGCGAAGTCGAACCGGCACACCGGCAGAAGGCACTGGCCGGCCTGCTGCTGAAGTACACGCCCGAATCGGCCGTGGTGTTCTGCAACACCCGCAAGGACGTGGACGAAGTGGCCAACTCGCTGCAGCAGTTCGGCTTCTCCGCGCTCGCCCTGCATGGCGACATGGAACAGCGCGACCGCGAGGAAGTGCTGCTGCGCCTGGCCAACCGCAGCTGCAACGTGCTGGTTGCCAGCGACGTCGCCGCACGCGGGCTGGATGTGGAAGAACTGGCCGCGGTGATCAACTACGAGCTGCCGACCGACGTCGAGAGCTACCAGCACCGTGTCGGCCGTACCGGTCGTGCCGGCGCCAGTGGCTTGGCGATCAGCCTGGTGGCGGGCCGCGAAAAGAACCGCGCCGACGCCATCGAAGCACAGCGCGGCGAACCGCTGGATTGGCAGAAGACGCCGCTGGCGACGTCGCGCCCGGCCGAGCTGCCGCAGGCGGCGATGCGCACCCTGCGCATCGATGGCGGCAAGACCGACAAGCTGCGCGCAGGCGACATCCTCGGCGCCCTCACCGGCGATGCCGGCCTGTCGGCCAAGTTCATCGGCAAGATCGCGATCTTCCCGACCCGTTCCTACGTGGCGATCGCCCGCGAGCAGGTCAACAAGGCGGTGGCGAAGCTGGAAGCGGGCAAGATCAAGGGCCGTCGTTTCCGCGTGCGGATGATGTAACGGGCAGGACATCCGCCGGGCATGGCCCGGCGCTACCTGCTTGCCGTGGGTAGCGCCGGGCCATGCCCGGCGACGCAATCAGAACACCAGTTCGGTGTGCAGCGGCAGATCCACTTCCCAGCGGCCACGGCCGCCCAGGCCATCCAGTTCGACCAGCACGCCGGCGCCGACCACGTCCACGCCCAGGCGGCGCACCAGCGACAACGCAGCAACCAGCGTACCGCCGGTTGCCAGCACGTCGTCGATGATCGCTACGCGCGCACCGGCGGGCAGCGCGTCGGCATGCACTTCAATGCAGTCGCTGCGGTATTCCAGCGTGTATTCCTCGCGCAGCACCTTGCCCGGCAGCTTGCCCGGCTTGCGCACCGGCACGAAGCCCACGCCCAGTTCCAGCGCCATGGCCGCACCGAGGATGAAGCCGCGCGATTCGATGCCGACCACCGCGTCCAGCTTCTGATCGCGCCAGCGATCGGCCATCGCCACGATCGCGCCACGGAAGTCCTCGCTGTGAGCGAGCAGCGGCATGATGTCCTTGAACAGGATGCCCGGCTTCGGGAAATCAGCGATGTCGCGCAGGCGCGAGGCCCAGGCGGGGACGGCCACGGTGGCGTCGGTCATTGCAGCTACCAGCTTGTATGGCGGCATAGGGTAACCGGTTCGCCCCTGCCCTGCCCGTTCCCGGCACCACTGCGCCGCTGCGTTCCACCGATGGCGCCGTGAGGCATCACGCCAAAATCGCACACGCGTGCGATAATCGCCCTAACCGGTCATTCACCCAGCCTGCGTCATAAGCAGGCCGACGCCTGCCCGCCGTCACGGCCCGCAGCCGCCCGGGATGCCGTTGGCCCCCGCCACGCCTGGCGCGCGCGGGGCTTTCCCCGCCTCCGCGCGGGTTTTTCGCAATGAGGTTCATGCAACGTGGACGAGACGACGAGAGTTCCGGCCCTGTGCCGTGTGCTGGTGGTCCTGCTCGGCATCCTGGTGACCCTGTTCGGCCTGGCTCTGCTGGTCGGCGGTGTACGCCTGGTGCAGCTGGGGGGCAGTTGGTATTTCCTGCTGATGGGTGCGGTGTCGGCGGTAGCCGGCGTACTGCTGGCGATGCGCCGGCCGAACGGTGCGCTGCTGTACGGCCTGGCCTTCCTGGCCACGCTGCTGTGGGCACTGGTGGATGCCGGCTGGAATTTCTGGCCGCTGGTATCGCGGCTGGTGATGCCGGCGGTGCTGGCCCTTCTGGTCGCCCTGGCGTGGCCGGTGCTGCGCCGCAGCCGAGGCCAGGTTGCCGGTCGCGGCGCCTATGGCGTAGCCGCCGTGCTGCTGGTTGGCCTGCTGGGCACTGCGGTGTCGGCGTTCCAGCCGCGCCCGGTACAGACCGCGCAGGGCACCACGCCGCCGGTGGTGCCGGTGGCCAAGGGCGCTGAACAGCGCGACTGGATGCACTGGGGCAACACCACCGCCGGCACCCGCTTTGCCGCGCTGGACCAGATCACCCCGGCCAACGTGAAGGAACTGCAGGTTGCCTGGACGGCGCGCACCGGCGATGTGCCGGAAAGCAATGGATTCGGTGCCGAGGACCAGAACACCCCGCTGCAGATCGGCGACACCCTGTTCCTGTGCACCCCGCACAACCAGGTGATCGCCATCGATGCCGATTCCGGCAAGCAGCGCTGGGCCTTCGACCCCAAGGCCACCGCGCCGAACTGGCAACGCTGCCGCGGTCTGGGCTATTTCGACGCAACCACGGCACCGTCTGCGGCAGATGCAGCCGCTCCGGCACCTGCGCCGCTGCCGGCCACCGAAACGGCCAGCACGGGCCCGGCGCTGTGCGGGAAGCGCATCCTGATGACCTCCATCGATGCGCGCTTGTTCGCGCTGGATGCGAAGACCGGCGCGCTGTGCCCGGACTTCGGCAGCAACGGCGTGGTCGACCTGAAGGCCGGCATGGGCGAGATCAAGCCGGGCTTCTACACGCTCACCGCCGCACCGTTGGTGGCGGGCGAACTTATCGTGGTCGGTGGCCGTGTGGCCGACAACATTGAAGTGGGTGAGCCGTCCGGCGTGGTGCGTGCCTACAACGTGCGCACCGGCGCGCTGGCCTGGGTCTGGGATCTTTCCAGGGAAACCCCGGACGTGCCGCTGGATCCGTCGATCCACTACACGCGCGCCACGCCGAACGTGTGGACCTCGATGGCCTACGACCCGCAGCTGGGCCTGGTCTACCTGCCCACCGGCAACACCACCCCGGACCAGTGGGCCGGCGAGCGCACCCCGCAGGATGACAAGTACAGTTCGGCGGTGGTTGCGCTGGAGGTGGCCACCGGCAAGGAGCGCTGGGTCTACCAGACCGTGCACCACGATCTATGGGACTACGACCTGCCTGCGCAGCCGACCCTGACCGACGTGCCCGATGGCAAGGGCGGCACGCTGCCGGCCCTGTTGCAGATCACCAAGGCCGGGCAGATCTTCATGCTCAATCGCCAGACAGGCGTGCCGATCAGCGAAGTGCGCAACATCCCCGCGCCGCAGGGCAATGCGCAGGGCGAACGCTATGCCGCCACCCAGCCGCTGTCGGTTGGCCTGCCGCAGATCGGCGCGCAGACGCTGACCGAGTCGGACATGTGGGGCGCCACCCCGATCGACCAGATGCTGTGCCGCATCCAGTTCAAGCAGTTCCGCTACGACGGCATGTACACGCCGCCGGGCGAAGACCTCGCGCTGCAATGGCCCGGTTCGCTGGGTGGCATGAACTGGGGCAGCGCCTCGGTCGACCCCACCACCGGCTACCTGTTCGTCAATGACATGCGCCTGGGCCTGTGGACCAAGCTGATCCCGCGCGCGCAGATGACCAGCGGCGACGGTGGCGTGGAAATGGGAGCGGCCTCGCAGACCGGTACGCCGTACGGCTCGCTGCGCGACCGCTTCCTGTCCAAGCTGGGCATTCCCTGCCAGAAACCGCCGTTCGGCACCATGTCGGCAATCAACCTGGCGACCCGCCAGCTGGTCTGGCAGGTGCCGGTGGGCACGGTGAAGGACACCGGGCCGATGGGCATCAAGATGGGCCTGCCGATTCCGATCGGCATGCCGACCCTGGGCGGTTCGCTGGCCACGCAGTCGGGCCTGCTGTTCTTCGCCGGTACGCAGGATTACTACCTTCGCGCCTATGACAGCCGCACCGGCGAGGAAGTGTGGAAGGCCCGCATGCCGGTTGGCAGCCAAGGCACGCCGATGACCTACGTCTCGCCGAAGACCGGTCGCCAGTACGTGGTGATTTCCGCCGGTGGCGCACGCCAGTCACCGGACCGTGGCGACTACGTGATCGCCTACGCGCTGCCCGAGCGCAAGTGACCGGCGCCACGCGGCGCAGCCTCGCAGGCTGCGCCGCGTGGGTACCGGTTGCTGGTTCGAGCCCTTACCATGCGAGGTCGAACCCGATGAAAGCTGCTGCCATGCCTGCCGTTCCTCCCAGCCGTCGACCCAAGCGCCCCCCTGCCCCACCGCAGGATCGTGGCCTGGCCCATGAGCTGATGCAGCAGATCCAGGACAACCAGGGCGATCCGGACTTCATGACGTCGCTCGGCCGCGGCCTGGCCGTGCTGAGCGTGTTCTCGCAGCACCCGCGCGAAGTGACGATGTCACAGATCAGCAGCGATACCGGCATTTCCCGCGCAGCGGTACGGCGCGTGCTGTACACGCTGGAAAAGCTCGGCTACGTGGGTGAACAGGGCCGCGGCTTCGTGCTGCTGCCGCGCGTGCTGGGCATGGGCGGCGCCTATGTCGCGTCGTCGTCGATGACCGCTGCTGCACAACCGGTGCTGGATGCCCTGCGCGATGCCGTGCACGAATCCTGCTCGCTGGGCGTGCTCGATGGCGATGACATCCTGTACGTAGCACGCGCGGAAACCGTACGCATCATGTCGATCGGCCTGCGCGCAGGCAGCCGCCTGCCGGCCTACTGCACCTCGATGGGCCGCGTGCTGCTGGCCTCGTTGCCGCGCGACACGCTGGAAGGCTACCTGGAACGCAACCCGCTGCGGCCGCGCACTGAACGCACGGTCACCCGCATGGATGACTTCCTCGACCTGCTGGAAAAGGTGCGCCGCGAAGGCGCGTCGCTGGTCGACCAGGAACTGGAGATCGGCCTGCGCTCGATCGCCGTGCCAGTGCGTTCGCGCAGCGGCGATGTCGTGGCCGCGCTGAACATCGGCACCCAGGCGGGCCGTATCGGCCTGGGCGTGATGCAGACCCAGCTGTTGCCGCGCCTGCGCGAAGCCGCACAGCGGCTGGGCACGTTGTTGAATTGAGGTGCAGCCGCCGGGCATGGCCCGGCGGATGTTCGGCGTCAGCGCTCTGCGGCCTGCTCTTCCAGGATCGGCTTGGCCAGCGCGAACGCGTGGTTGGCCGCGGGCACGCCACAGTAGATCGCGGCCTGCAGCAGCGCTTCCTTGATCTCCTCCGGCGTCACCCCGTTGTTGCGGGCGGCACGGATATGCAGCTTGAACTCCTCGTCGTGGCCCAGCGCCACCATCATCACGATGGTCAGCAGCGAGCGCGTATGCCGCGGCAGGCCCTCGCGCGTCCACACCGTGCCCCACGCCGTGCGCGTGATGAATTCCTGGAATTCGGTGGTGAACTCGGTGCGCGCCTGCAGCGAGCGTTCGACGTGTGCCTCGCCCAGTACCTGGCGGCGCACCGCAAGGCCGGCTTCGTAGCGTTCCTGTTCGTCCATCGTGGTCTACCTGTTGTGCGGGATCAGTGCTGCGCCGAAAGATGCGCGGCCAGTGCGGAGGTGAACGCCTGCGGCGATTCCAGGTTGCAGATGTGGCGGCCCGGCACGGTGGCATGGTGGCCATGGGCCACGCCGTCGGCGATTGCCTGCAGCTCGGCCGGAGCGCATACCGGGTCGTCATTTCCGGCAATGGCCAGCAACGGCACGCCAATGCGGCCCAGCGCATCACGGAAGTCGGCCGTGCCCACGGCGTTGCAGCAGCCGGCATAGCCAACCACGCTGGTGGCGAGGAAGCGCTGCAGGATGTCTTCCACCTGGCTGGCATGGGTCTGCGCGAAAGCGGCGGTGAACCAGCGTTCGCGGGTGCCATCGACCAGCGGCAACAGGCCATCGTGCTGGACCTGGGCGATGCGCGCCTGCCAGCCGTCCAGCGTGCCGATCTTCGCTGCGGTGGCAGCCACCGTGAGCGTGCGCAGGCGATTGCCAGCATGCACGCCCAGCCACTGCCCGGTCAGGCCACCGATCGACAGCCCGCAGAAATGGCTGCGCGCGATGCCGAGGTGGTCCCACAGGGCCAGCACATCAGCGCCCAGTTCGGCCACGCTGTACAGCCCCGGCGGCGTGCTGGACTGGCCATGGCCGCGACGGTCATAGCGCAGGATGCGGTACTGCGAGGCGAGTGCATCCACCTGCGGCTGCCACATGCCCAGGTCGGTACCCAGCGAATTGCAGAAGGTCAGCCACTGCCCGTCGGCGCGGCCCTCGGTCTGGTAGTGCAGGCGATGCTGCGGAAGGTCGAGGAATGGCATGCGTGCTCCAGCGTTGAACGTAGGATCAGCCGCGCGCGAGCACGCGGTCGATCCAGGTATCGGCCATGCCGCGCCAGCTGTCTGCGGCGAACAGGGCATCCAGTTGTGCGGCGGAAAGCTGCGCGGTGACTTCGGGCATCTGCCCCAGCACCACGCGCAGGTGCTGCGATTGCGCAAGCGCCTGCCTGGCCGCTTGTTCCACCAGGGCATGTGCGGCGGGCTTGCCGATGCGCTCGCCCAGGGTGACCGCAACGGCTTCGGCGTAAAGCAGGCCGCCATGACTGTCCAGGTGCTGGCGCATGCGCTCGCGGTCCAGCTGCAGGCCCTGCACCACCACATCCACCTGGGCCAGGCTGCCCGCACACAGGCGCACGATCTCCGGCACGGTGTCCCATTCGGCGTGCCATTGGCCTGCTGCGCGCTCGTGCGGCTGCGGCATGGCAGTGAACAGCGTGGACAGCAGGCCCGGTACGCGCGTGGCGGCGGCAATGGCGGCCACGCAGCCCACCGGATTGCGCTTGTGCGGCATTGCCGAGGAACCGCCCTTGCCCTCGCCCGCCGGCTCGAAGGCTTCGGCCACCTCGGACTGCATCAGCAGCACGATGTCGGTGGCGATCTTGCCGAGACTGCCGGTCAGCAGTGCGAACACGCTGCCGAACTCGGCAATGCGGTCACGCGCGGTGTGCCAGGGCAACGCCGGCAGCGGCAACTGCAGCTCGGCAGCCAGGGCTTCGGCCACGTCCAGCCCGCGCGTCTGCAGCGAGGCCAGGGTGCCGGCGGCACCGCCGAACTGCAGCACCAGGGTGTCTGCGGCCAACGCATCCAGCCTGCGCTGGCTGCGCTGCAGGGCGTCGAGCCAACCGGCCGCCTTCAGGCCGAAGGTCACCGGCACTGCTTGTTGCAGCAGCGTGCGTCCGGGCAGCCCGGTGCCGCGCTCGGCCTCGGCCAGCCGCGCCAGCGCCATGCACAGCACGCGCAGGCGCGCCTGCACCTGGCTGACTGCCGCGCGCAGCTGCAGCACCGCGCCGGTATCGATGATGTCCTGGCTGGTGGCGCCCCAGTGCACCCAGCGCGCGGCCTCGGCATCGTTCGCCTTGACCTGCGCGGTGAGTGCCTTGACCAGTGGAATGGCCGGATTGCCAGCCAGTGCGGTGGCTGCCGACAGCGCCGGCAACGAATACAGATCGGCGCTGCAGGCCGCTTCGATCGGTGCCAGCGCGGCTGCGGGAATCACCCCGCACTGCACCTGCGCGCGCGACAGAGCGCGTTCGACATCGAGCATCGCCTGCAGGCGTGCTTCATCGCGGAACACGGCGTCGACGGCGGGGTCGCCGAACAGACCGCCCAGCAGCGTTGGGAAGTGGCTCATCGGTGCAGTCCATCCTGGGTAATCACAGCTTACCCGCGCCCGCCGCACGCGGGCGTGGAGTGGCCGGAAGGCGCGTCGGGCGCGCCGCGATCAGTATGCGAAGAACACCGTCTCGTCCGGGCCCTGCATGCGCACGTCCCAGTGGTACAGGCCCTTGCCCTGCGCCTGTGCGACCAGGGTGTGGCGGCGTTCGGCCGGCACCAGCGCGAGGATGCCGTCCTCGGCGTTGCTGGCTTCGTCACTGAAGTAGATGCGTGCACGGGTGGCCTGCAGCAGGCCGCGCATGAACACCAGCACCACCAGGTGCGGCGCCTGCGGCTCGCCACGCAGGCCCGGCACGCGGCCCGGCTTGACGGTGGTGAAGGCGAAGCGGCCCTGGTCGTCGGTGGGCACGCGGCCCCAGCCGTCGAAGGCCGGGTCGTGGTCGTCCCGGCGCGGGTCTTCGCCATGGGCATAGATGCCCTGCGCGTCGGCCTGCCAGATTTCCAGCACGGCATCGGACACCGGCACGCCATTGCCATCGAACACCTGGCCCTGCACTTCCACGCGCTCACCCTGCGCGGTGGCCGGGGCGATGTCGGTGCGGTACAGCGGTTCAAGGCCCAGGCGGTAGTACGGGCCCACGGTCTGCCATGGAGTGGATTGGAAACTCATGGTGTTACTCCCAGACGGTCATCTTGCGACCGCGCAGCACGATGTCGAAACGGTAGCCCAGCGCGAATTCGTTGGCGGTGTTTTCCCAATCGAACGAGGACACCATGCGCTCCCGCGCCTTGGCGTCGTCCACGCAGTTGTAGATCGGATCAAACGCCAGCAGCGGATCATTGGGGAAATACATCTGCGTGACCAGGCGCTGGCCGATGCCTTCGCCATGCAGCGAGAAGTGGATGTGTGCCGGGCGCCAGGCGTTGTAGTGATTGCGCCACGGGTACGCGCCCGGTTTGATGGTGGTGAAGCGGTAGCGGCCTTCGCTGTCGGTCAGCACCTGGCCGGTGCCCTGGAAGTTCGGATCCAGCGGCGCGTCGTGCTGGTCGCCCTTGTGCAGGTAACGGCCGGCGGCGTTGCACTGCCACACCTCCACCACGGTGTTGCGCACCGGGCGGCCGTTCTCGTCCAGCACGCGGCCGCTGACGATGATGCGCTCACCCTGCGGCTGGCCGGGGAAGCCGGCGGTCAGGTCGGCGGCATGCTCACCGAGGGTGACGCGGTTGATGCTCGGGCCGGTCACTTCCGAGAGCGTCACCGGGATCGCGATCGGGTCGGTTCCCGGGCCGCGCAGCGCGGTGGAGGCGTACGGCAGGTGGATGCGCGGCGGCTGGCTGCCGGGGTACGGCTTGCGGTAGCCGCGCAGTGGGGTGGGATCGCTCATGGCGTACTCCTGTTGGCGAGCGGCCCGGAAGCCGCAGCTGTCTTGAGATTACGGAATCAGGGGATGGTTCACACGCGCTCGATGGCCAGGGCCACGCCCTGCCCCACGCCGATGCACATCGTGGCCAGGCCACGGCGGCCACCGCTGGCCTCCAGCTGGCGCAGCAGGGTCAGCGCCAGGCGCGCGCCGCTCATGCCCAGCGGGTGGCCCAGCGCGATGGCACCGCCGTTGGGGTTCACGTGCGCGGCATCATCGGCCAGGCCCAGCTGGCGCATGCAGGCCAGCCCCTGCGACGCGAAGGCCTCGTTCAGTTCGATGGCATCGAAATCGTCGATGGCCAGGCCCAGCCGTGCCATCAGCTTCTGGCTGGCCGGCACCGGGCCCATGCCCATGATCGCCGGCTCCACGCCGGCACTGGCAAAGCCGAGGATGCGCGCGCGCGGGGTCAGGCCCAGCGCCTGCACCTGCGCACCGGAGGCCAGCAGCAGCGCGGCGGCACCATCGTTGATGCCCGAGGCGTTGCCGGCGGTCACCGTGCCCGGCTGGCGGAACAGCGGCTTCAGCTTGGCCAGTGCTTCGGCGGTGGTATCGCCGCGCGGGTGTTCATCGCGGTCGACGGTCACGGTTTCGCCGCGTTTGCGGCCCGGTACGTCCACCGCCACGATCTCGCCGTCGAAGAAGCCGCGCGCCTGCGCGGCGGCCGTTCGCTGCTGGCTGCGCAGGGCGAACGCATCCTGGTCCTCGCGGCTGACGCCGTAGCGCTCAGCCACGTTCTCGGCGGTCTGGCCCATGGTCTCCACGCCGTGCAGTTCACGCAGGCGCGGGTTGATGAAACGCCAGCCCATGGTGGTGTCTTCGATCTGCTGGTCACGGGCAAACGGCGAGGTTGCCTTGCCCATCACGAACGGCGCGCGCGACATCGATTCGACGCCGCCGGCAATCGCCAGGCCGAGCTCGCCGGCAGCAATGCCACGGGCCACGGTGCCGATCGCATCCAGGCCCGAACCGCACAGGCGGTTGATCGTGCTGCCGGGCACGCTCACCGGCAGGCCGGCCAGCAGCAGGCTCATGCGGGCGACGTTGCGGTTGTCCTCACCGGCCTGGTTGGCGCAGCCCAGGTAGACGTCCTCCACCAGCGCCGGGTCCAGCTGCGGGTGGCGCGCCAGCAGTGCCTTCAGCGGAATCGCGCCGAGGTCGTCGGCGCGCACACCAGACAACGCACCGCCGTAGCGGCCGATCGGGGTGCGGATGCCATCGACGATATAGGTCTCGTGCAGCGGCATTTCAGACTCCCTCGGCCAGTGCCAGCGGCAGGCCGGTCAGTTCACGCAGTTGATCGATGTCCACGCCCTCGACCATTTCCAGCACGGTCGCGCCGTCGGCGCCGAGGTCGAACACCGCCACATCGGTATACACGCGCGACACGCAGCGCAGGCCGGTCAGCGGATAGCTGCATTCGGCCACCAACTTGCTTTCACCCTGCTTGGTGAACAGGTCCATCATCACGAACACCTGCTTGGCCCCGATGGCCAGGTCCATTGCACCGCCCACGGCGGGAATCGCATCGGAGGCGCCGGTGCTCCAGTTGGCCAGGTCACCGTGCGCCGAGACCTGGAAGGCACCGAGCACGCAGATGTCGAGGTGGCCGCCACGCATCATCGCGAACGAATCGGCGTGGTGGAAATAGCAGCCACCGGTCAGCAGGGTAACCGGCTGCTTGCCGGCATTGATCAGGTCCGGGTCTTCCTGGCCGGGCGCCGGTGCCGGGCCCATGCCCAGCAGGCCGTTTTCCGACTGCAGCAGTATCTCCTTGTCCGCCGGCAGGAAGTTGGCCACCGTGGTCGGCAGGCCGATGCCCAGGTTGACGTAGGCCCCTTCGGGAATATCGCGCGCCACGCGCGCGGCCATCTGTTCGCGGCTGAGCTTGTTCATGCCTGCACTCCTTCTGCGGCCACCGGCACCACGCGCTGCACGAAGATGCCGGGGGTCACCACGGCCTCCGGGTCCAGCTCGCCCAGCGGCACCACCTCACGCACCTGCACGATGGTGCAGCGCGCGGCCATCGCCATCAGCGGGCCGAAGTTGCGTGCAGTCCGGCGATACACCAGGTTGCCCCAGCGATCGCCGCGGTCGGCCTTGATCAGCGCGAAATCGGCATGCAGCGGGTACTCGAGCACGTAGTGGCGACCGTCGATCTCGCGCGTTTCCTTGCCCTGGGCCAACTCGGTGCCATAACCGGTGGGCGTGAAGACCGCGCCCAGCCCGGAACCGGCCGCATGGATGCGCGCGGCCAGGTTGCCCTGCGGCACCAGCTCCAGTTCGATCTCGCCGGCGCGGTAGGCCGCGTCGAAGTGCTGCGAATCGGCCTGGCGCGGGAAGGAGCAGACGATGCGGCGCACGCGCTTGTGCTTGATCAGCGCAGCCAGGCCGGTATCGCCGTTGCCGGCATTGTTGTTGATGATGGTCAGCTCGCGCGCACCCTGTGCAATGAGCGCATCGATCAGCTCGTCGGGCATGCCGGCAGTGCCAAAGCCGCCGATCATCACGGTCGCGCCATCATGGATATCGGCCACCGCTGCTTCCACGCTGGCTACGCTCTTGTCGATCACTGCATTGCTCCTTGCCCTGCCTGCCGGCGGTCATCACCGCCACGCTGCAGGGCCACTGCGAAGGGAAAACATGACCCGGACATGGTCGCCATGGCACGTCGCCCGGTCAATGCGATATTCGGCCATTCGATTCGATAATCGCACATTGAGTGATGTGCTCCGGCCATCGGTTCAACGCCGGTTCTGACCCACGCCCACGCGCAGGCCGAGGCACGCCCATGCCGCCAGCAGCAGCGGCGCAGCGCACAGCACGTACAACGAGGACGGCTGCCAGCCACCATCGACCAGAACACCCACCGTGAGTGGCGAGAGGATCGCACCGACCCGGCCGATGCCGATGGCCCAGCCCAGGCCGGTGGTCCGCACTTCGGCGGCGAACACCACCGGCGCGGCCGCATACAGGCCGGCCATCGCTGCGAACAGTGCCGCACCGATCACGAAGGCCAGCGGGAAGGCCACGCCCAGCTGCGTGCTGAAGGCCGCAAAGCCCAGCATCGAAACCATCGCCAGCAGCAGCGCGCCGGCCGTCAGCCTGGACAGCGACCAGCGCGAGGCCAGCCAGCCGAACAGGCTGCCGCCAACGATGCCGCCCAGGTTCAACAGCACGCCACCGGTGATGCCCTGCTGCGCCGACACGCCGGCCGAGACCAGCAGCTTCGGCGTCCAGCTCAGCACGAAATAGAACGCGAACATGTGCAGGAAGAACGCCAGTGCGATCAGCAGCGCGACGCGGCGCAGGTCACCCACGAACAGCGCGGCATAACCCTGGCGCTGGCCGTCGCGCACCGGCGCTGGCGGCAGCGCCTGCAGCTCTGGCATGCGCATGCGCGAGAGCAGCGCGTTCAAGCGTGGCAAGGCATTGGCCGGGCGACGCGCGACCAGGAAATCCAGCGATTCGGGCAGGCATTTGAGCACCAGCGGAATGCACAGCAGCGATGCCGCTGCGCCGACCAGGAACACGCTGTGCCAGGCCCAGTGCTCCAGCATCCACGCAGCCAGCAGACCGCCAGCGGTCGCACCGATCGGGTAGCCGGTGGCCTGCAGCGCGACTGCGGTGCTGCGCCACTTGGCGTTGGCGTACTCGGCGGTGATCACCCCCACACCGGCCAGCATGCCGCCGATGCCGATGCCGGTGTACACGCGCAGCGCACCCAGCTGCCAGGCGTCGGCGGCCAGCGCGGACAGCGCCATGCCACTGGTGAGGATCAGCAGGCAGCACACGATCATCGGCCGCCGCCCCCAGCGGTCGGCCAGCGGTGCCAGCAGGAACGAACCCAGCGCCATGCCGACCAGGCCGGCACTGAGCATCAGCCCCAGTACCTTGCCCGACAGCGCCCAGTCCGCCGAAACATGCGGCGCGGTGAAGGCCATGACCATCACATCGAAGCCATCAAGCATGTTCAACAGCACGCAGATGGCGATGGCGGTCCACTGGAAGGGACTCATCCGTTCAAGGACAAGCGACGGTGCGGCGGCGGAGGCGGAGGCGTGGCTCATGGTGCGGTTTCCTGCAACAGCGTGGTGCGGTGGAACGTCCGGCGGGGAAGGTCTCAGTGACCGGCCTGGCTGGATGCATGGATGACCTGCAGGACGTCCTGGAGGCGCTCAACCTCGACCTGGCCTGGCGCCGACGGGGTGCCGATCATGCCGAAGGTCAGGGCTTGGCCGAAGGTTTCGCCGGCCAGGCGCGAAACCACGCCGGTGCCGCCCATCGACATGGTCAGCAGCGGCTTGTCGCTCTGCTGGCGCACCTGCCAGGTGGCATCGAGCAATGCCAGCACATCGCCAGCGTCGCGCGGCATCACCGCGATCTTCAGCACGTCCGCGCCAAGGGCCTGCTGCTTGAGCAGGCGTGCGACGATTTCCTCGCGCGGTGGCGTGGCGTGGAAGTCATGGCTGGACATCACCACTTTCACGCCAGCCTTGTGGGCCTGCGCCACCAGCGCCTGCACCACCTTCGGATCGCGGAACATCTCCACGTCGATCAGCTGGGCGACACCACCGCGCAGCAGCGCGGCGTAGAGCTTGCCGTAGTCGGCATCGCTGATCGGCTTGGCGCCCCCTTCGGCCTTCGTGCGGAAGGTCACGATGGCTGGCTTGCCTCCCAGCGTGGCCTGGATGCGCTTGCCCAGCGCGACCAGCGCCTTGCCATCGGTGGCGATGTCCAGGTAGTCGATGCGCCATTCGGCGATGTCGGTGGATCTGCTGGCGGCGATGGCCGCGGCCTGCTGCAGAGCGACATCTGCGGTGGCACCGGTGATCGGTACGATGGTGCGCGGGCTGCCCTCGCCGATGCGTAGTTGGCCGACCTGTAGCACCGCCGGTGGCGGCGCGGCCAGGCCCAGCAAGGGGGAGGAGGCGAGCACGCCGGCGAGGACAACGGAAGCGAGCGGAATTTTCATCACAGTCACCACAGCATGGAAGGAGCGCGCGGCCATCAGAAGGTCACCTTGGCCTGGACACCCACGGCCCAGGCGTTGTCGGTACCGCTGTAATTGAACGTGCCCGGGTTGACGATGTACTGCACGTCCGGGCGGATCATCAGCCAGGGGTTCACCTGGAAGCTGTAGGACAGCTCGAACAGCTCCTCGGCCTGGCTGAGGTTGTACAGCGGCGAATCGGTGGGCACGCCCCCGGCGGCCAACGTGGCGCGCCGCGCATCGACCAGGCGGTGGTTGATGTCAGCGCCGACGTAGCCCAGCGCGATGCTGTCCTGCGCACGCGCGCCGATGCCCTGGTAGACGCCGCCCAGCGCGTACCAGCGCTTGATCTGCGCGGTATCGGTGTCGGACACCATGTACTGCGCGAAGGCGGTCAGGCCGCGGCTCGGGTCGGCCGATTCCTGGGTCAGGCGCTGTTCGGCCAGCACGTAGGCGCCGTGGCGCCCGGTGGTCGGCGAGGTATCGAGGCCGCGCTTGTCCACGCGCGACGTGTCGTAGTAGCCACCGAACTTGTAGACGCCGGCGTAGCGGCTGCCCTTGGCCGGCGTCCAGGTCACCTCCACCGGAAACAGCGAGCCGGTGGTGCCCGAAACGAACGGACGGAATGCGTTGCGTTCGATGTTGCCGCCCAGATTCGGGTTGACCTGGAACCAGCCCGTGCGCACGTTCACCGCCGGGCTGATCTGCTGGGCGAACTCACCACCCCAGCGTGCCATCGGATAGTTGTACCAGCCGCTGTTGCCGGACATCGCCAGCGGGTGGGCGCAGAATGCGGCGTTGACGAAGTGGGTCAGCAGGCTGTGCAGGCCGAACTGGTTGCCCATCGCGTAGTACCCCAGCTTATAGTACGACCGGCCCGCATTGAAGGTCTGGTCGTAGCTCAGCTCGGTCAGCCGCGTGTACTGGCCGCCATACGCCTCCTGGATCGGGAAGCGGTTGCCGACGAAGTCCACCGAGGTGCTGCGGCCACGACGATCGTTGAGGGTGAAGTGGAACGCACCGCCGTCCCAGCCGGCCAGCTTGCCCATGTCCAGGTCCACGCCCACCCGCACCTGCTGCGCATAGCGCGCGCCGGTTTCGCCGTAGCCACCATCGACCACACCCATGGCCTCGCCCACGTAGTCGCCGCGGAAGGCAACGCCGCGCTCGAACAGTTCGGTGCGGGTGCCGCCCCAGTCGCCGGTAAGCGTCTTGCCTTCGTAGCGGTTGCTGGACTGCGCGCTGGCCACGGCTGGCAGCAGCAGGGCGGCCAGCATGCCCAGGGAAACAGGTTTCGCAGGATTCATGATCGCGGTCTCGTGGAGGTGATCAGCGCAGCGACAGCGGCGCACTCAGCGGGGAGGTGGCGCCCGGCGCCGAGGTAACCGTGGCGGTCAGGCTGCCGGCAGCGGCAGCGTCGGTCCCTGCACCGAGCGGGAAGGTGAAGCTGCCCTGCCCCTGCGCGTCGGTACGTGCTTCCACACTGCCCAGCACCCACTCGGCCTCGTTGCCGGTGGCGGCGCGGTTGCCGAACACTTCCACCTGGTAGCGGGTATCAGGCACGCCCTGGAAACGACCGGTCAGCAGGCGCTGCCCACCCTTGCCCTGCACTGCGGTCAGCTGCGGTGCGGCCTGGCCGAGGTTCGGCAGTGGCTGGCAGCCGGCCTGGCCGGCAGCGGTGCAGATGCGCGCACGCTTGGACGCATCGTTGTCCACGCCACGGCCACGGGAGCCGACGAAGCTGGCGTGCTCCAGGCCCGGCACACCGAACACGATGGCGCCACGCGGCTGGCCCTTCACGCAGGCCCCGCCGGCTTCGCAGCGCTCGATCGGCAGGCCGTTGCCGTAGATGCGGTTGCCGGTGAAGCGGTTCGGCGCACTGACCGGCTGCGGGCGCACGCCGATGCCGATGCCATTGCCGCTGATGGTGTTGCCGTCGACCACGTTGCCGCTGCCGGTGATGCTCAGGCCCAGCGAATTGCCGGTGAAGGTGTTTGCCGCGATGTAGTTGCGGTTGCCCCAGTTGATCTGCAGGCCATCGGAGTAATCGACGAAGCGGTTGTGGACCACGCTGTTGTCGTTGCCCCACAGGATCTCGATGCCCTGCGAAGGTTCCGGGTTGGCCCTGGTGGATTGGAACAGGTTGTCGGCCACCAGGTTCCAGGCCGCGCCGCGGGTCAACTCCAGGCCGTCGCCGTTATCGAGGAATACGTTGCGCACGATGCGGTTGTGCACGGTGGTGGTGGCGGTGGACTGGCCCTTGCCGTCATCACCGGTGAGCATGATGCCGGCGCCGCCCTTGTTGGCGACGATGCGGTTGTCATGGATCTCGTTGTGGCTGGAGCGGTTGACCAGCACGCCGATGCAGAAATTGCGGATCTCCAGGCCGGCCAGCTCCACGCCCTGGGTATCGCGCAGGACCAGGCCCGGCAGCGTGGTGGTGCGCACGTTGGTGCCGGACTGGCCCGGCTCGGCGCCTGGGCAGGCATCGGTACCGGTGCCGGTCACGTAGGCCGAGCCATCGATGGCGACGTACTGGCCATCGCGTTCCCAGGACGTGCCGATGATCTGCACCGGCCCCTTGATCTCCGGCAGCGGCGTGGCCGGCGTGATGACGTAAGGCGCAGCGCCCACGGCCGCGATCTCGATGCGGTAGCGACCCGGCGCCGCATTGGCAGTGGTGATCGCCCAGCGCAGCGAGCCGGCGTTGGCGTCGTCGGCGTAGCGGTCCACACGCAGCACCTGCAGTGCCTCGCGCGGCGGTTCGGCCTGGTAGGCCAGCGCCAGCGACGGCAGCACGGCAAGCAGGGACAGGGAAACAATGGACAGACGACGGCGCATGCGATCACTCCGCGCAGAGGAAGGAAAATCCGGCGGCCTTCCCCCTGCACCTGGCATCAGCACCGGACCGGCTGCTTCCCTCGCCCCGCCAGGGGTGGATCGCTTGGACTGCTATGAAACTGCGGAAATGAAAGTAGATTTATCGCACTGCACCATTCAAGTGCGGTAATCGACTGCGTGTGCGAATATCGCACTGAATGCGTACTACCATCGTTGTAGGCGAGGTGTTTGCAGGGCTTGCAGCCCTGCACTGCCAGGAGCCAGAGCAACAGATCTCGAAACAGATCGGGGGCAGATCCGGCAGATCGCGGCCAACTATCGAAGGCGGGGCACTGTGGGTTTGCGGGGTGTGAGCCGCATGGATGCGGCGACCAAGCCTCCATGGACGGATTCACGGCGCCCTCGCAAACCCAAAGTGCCCTGCCATCCCTCGGAATCCCGACGTTGCTGTTGCTGCTGCTGAGGTTGCCGACCAGCGGCCGGCACTACAGCGGGTGCAGGGCGCAGCCCTGCAAAGGAAAACCCTACGAACTGCAGGACAGCATCGAACAGCCTGCGCGGTCGTCAGCCCACGCCGGCCGCTTGCCGGCGTAATGTTCCAGCCCCGGGCGTTCGGTGTACGGATCACGCAGTACGTCCTGCAGGGCATGCACACCGCCCAGGTCGCCCTGCTCGGCGCGGTCGATCGCTTCCTGTGCCAGCCAGTTGCGCAGCACATACAGTGGATTGGCCGCACCCATCTTCGCGACACGCTCGGCTGCCGGCAGCGGATCGGCACGCAGCCGCGCCGCGTACTCCTGCAGCCACTGCTGCAGAGGTTCCTGTACCGCGTGCTGGCGCTCGGCGTCGTAGAAGACCTCGGCCAATACGCTTGCATCGGGTGCGTTGGCATCGATGCGCATCAACGCACGCCATGCCAGGGTCATGTCCATGCCGCCGTCCTGCATCAGCTGCTGCCAGCGCTGGTAAAGCTGCAGATCGGCATCATCGGCCGCGGCCAGCCCCAGCTTGGCCGCAACATCGCGGCGGGTGCAGGCGACAAAGGTCGCCTGGTAAGCGGCCAGCCCTGCCTGCAGCGGCTGCACGTCGGCGAACAACGGCGACAGCGCCTGCGCAAGCCGGTTGAGATTCCAGTACGCCACCTGCGGCTGGGTGCCGAAACGATAGCGGCGTCCCTGCGCATCGGTGGTGTTCGGGGTCCAGTCCGGGTCGAAGTCTTCGACCCAGCCATAGGGGCCATAGTCCAGCGTCACGCCGAGCACGGAAAGGTTGTCGGTGTTCATCACCCCATGCACGAAGCCCACGCGCATCCAGTGCGCGATCATCTCTGCGGTACGCACGGCGATCTGTGCGAACCAGTCGCCATACAGCGCTTCGCCCTGCCCCGTCAGTTCCGGGAAATCGCGGGCGATGCACGCCTCGACCAGTTGCTTCAGCAGTGCGGTCTCGCCACGTGAAGCAGGCAGTTCAAACGAACCAAAGCGCAGGAACGAGGGCGATACCCGGCAGACGATCGCGCCGGGCTCCGCACGGGGATGACCGTCGTAGAACATGTCGCGCACCACGTCTTCGCCGGTGCCGACCAGCGACAGGGCGCGCGTGGTCGGCACACCCAGGTGATGCATGGCCTCGCTGCACAGGAATTCACGGATCGACGAGCGCAGCACCGCACGGCCGTCGGCGCCGCGCGAATACGGCGTCGGCCCGGCACCCTTCAGCTGAAGCTCCCAGTGCCGGCCATCGGGGGCGATCACCTCGCCCAGCGAGATGGCGCGGCCATCACCGAGCTGACCGGCCCAATGGCCGAACTGATGGCCCCCATAGTTGGCCGCCCACGGCTGCATGCCCGCGTACAACGCGTTGCCGCCGAACACCTCGGCGAAGCTTTCGTCATCGACCTGCGCAGGATCGAACCCCAGCATCCCGGCAACCTCCGGCGACCACGCCAGCAGCACCGGCGCTGCGACAGGCGTCGGCATCACCGGCGACCAGGCCGCACCCAGCACTTCGCGCCGGCGCGGACCGGACTCGGGATCGCCCGGCAGCAGATTCAGCAGGCGGTTGTCGAACTGGGGGGCAGTGGTATCCATGGGCAAAGCATGGGGGCGGCGACGGCCATCCTCAATCGCCGCGCAGGGCCTGCAATGCCCCGCCGTGCGCCTCGGCGCGCCGGTAGGCCGGGCGCTCGCCGATGCGCTTGAGGAAGCCACGCAATGCCGGCTTGTCGTCCAGCCCGCCGCCGCGTGCGGCCGCCGCCTGGATCGGGAAGCTCATCTGGATGTCCGCAGCGGTGAAGCGTTCGCCTGCAAACCAGGGGCTTTCGGCCAGGCGCCGTTCCATCCAGTCCAGATGCAGGCGTCGCTGCGGGCCGATGAAACCGCGCTCGGCCTTGTCGGCGATGCTGCGGGCGATCGGCCGCGCGAAGAACGGCATCGGCGCGCTGCGGATGCGGCTGATCACCAGGGTCAGCAGCATCGGCGGCATGGCCGAACCTTCGGCATAGTGCAGCCAGTAGCGGTAATCGATGCGCTCTTTGCCTTCGGCCGGTACCGGCGACGGCGACAGCTGGCGATGCACGTCGTAGCGGTCAACCAGGTAGTCGAGGATGGCGCCGGATTCGGCCAAGATGAGGTCGCCATCCTGCAGCACCGGCGCCTTGCCCAGCGGATGCACCTGGCGCAGTTCCGGCGGCGCCAGCAGGGTCTTCGGGTCGCGCGGGTAGCGGCGCAGTTCGTAGTCCAGCCCCAGCTCTTCCAGCATCCACAGCACGCGAAGCGAACGGGAATTTTCCAGATGATGGACGATGCGCATGGGCGGCTTCCGCAGAAAGGTGCCCGATGGTAGCGCGGCCTGGTGCACGCAGGTGTCTGCTACCCTGCCCGGCCGTGGAAGGCCTGCCAGCATGGACACCCCGCCGTTCGATGCACTGCTTGGTTACCTCGGGCAATCCGAGGACCACAACTGGACGCAGTACATCTGCGAACACGTTGCCAAGGGCGTCCTGCGCAGATTCGAAGCGCACGATTGGCAGCGCCTGCAGAAGATGATCGCAGCGCAGCCCGCGTTCTGGCAGCAACGCTGCACCGACGCGCTGGGTGAATGCATGAGGCCCGAAGCCTTGCCGCTGCTGTTCAGTCAGCTCCATTCCAGCGATGACGACAGCCGGATACTGGCGGCCTACCACCTGCAATGGATGGAAGTGCCGGTGGGTCCGGAGGTGGTTGACGTCCTGCGCGAGATCCTGTCGTGCATTCCGGCAGCCGAACGCGCCGAGTACCAGGAAATAACCCAGCTGCTGGATCGGGCGCTGGCTGCGGGTTGAACCCGTCGTGCGACGCAAACGAAAAACGCCGGGAGCTTTCGCTCCCGGCGTTCTGGCTACCAAACGGTAGCAGACGGATTAGACCGCCTGCACCTGGTCAGCCTGCATACCCTTCTGGCCCTGGACGGCGACGAAGGTAACCTTCTGGCCTTCCTGCAGGGTCTTGAAGCCGGTGCCCTGGATCGCGCGGAAATGCACGAACAGGTCCGGGCCGCTTTCCGGGGTGATGAAGCCGAAGCCCTTGGCGTCGTTGAACCACTTGACAGTGCCGGTCTGACGATCAGACATATTTACTAACTCCTGAAACACATGTTGAAAAAAATCGCAGCCACCGGGTATCGGGGCCGAGACTGAGTTGCAGGCGTTGGTAAAGCGGATCGATGAGCGGATCGTGAGATCAACTGCACCAGGCCACGATTCACGGTGACCCTAGCAAACACAGTGGGCCAGACGATACGCGTGTTTTGAGCAAAAAGCGATAGCCATGATATTCAGCGTCAAACGGCCCGCCCCTAGACAGGGCAAGGGGTTGCACCAGATCGAGGCTAAACCCGGGTCCCCATTCAGGTTTTTCCTACCCTACACTGGGTAAATGACTGAAGCTGAAACCCGAGCTGAACCCCTGCTCCCCCGCATCTGGGTGGACGCAGACGCCTGCCCTGTTGTCATCCGCGACATCCTGTTCCGCGCAGCTGAACGGGTCGGCGTGGAGCTGACCCTGGTCGCCAACCAGTGGATCCGCACCCCGCCTTCGCGCTGGCTGCGCTCCATCCAGGTTCCGCAGGGACTGGATGTGGCTGACAGCGCCATTGTCGAACGGATGGCTGCCGGCGACCTGGTGGTCACCCAGGACATCCCCTTGGCGGCCCTGGTGCTGGAGAAGAAGGGCGTGGCCCTGAACCCGCGCGGCCAGCTGTACACCCCCAACAACATGGCCGAGCGGCTGTCGATGCGCAATTTCATGGAAGAACTGCGTGGCGCCGGCGTCCAGACCGGCGGGCCACCGCCGCTCGGCGCGCGCGACCGCCAGTTGTTCGCTGCCGAGCTGGACCGCTGGCTGGCGCGACGACCGGGCAGGTGAATCCGGCTGTGCGTCAGCCGGGAACGCACAAGGTGCGCGTGCTGCGGAAGCTGCGTCGCTGGCCGGTCAACGGATCATCGAAGGCCAACACCTGCGCCAGCAGCTGCAACGGCGGCTCGGCCGCACGCTCTGGCCGCACGTGCAGCTGCGGATAAAACTCGTCCCCCAGGATCGGCGCCCCGAGCGCGGCCATATGGACGCGCAGCTGATGCTTGCGCCCGGATTCGGGCGCAAGCCGATAGCGCCAGACCGGGCCGTGCGCATCAATGACCTCGATACGGGTCAGCGCATTCGGCTCGCCGGGAACTTCAGCCATACGGAAGAACGGGTCCCCCGGCTGCAGCCGGCTATGCCGCTCCAGCGGAAACCGCAGGTCCGGCAAGGCCGGCGCCAGCGCCTCGTAGGTCTTCTCGATGCGGCGCTCACGAAACAGCCTCTGGTACGCGTCGCGCGTTTGCGGCTGGGTGGAAAACAGCACCAGGCCGGCCGTCAGCCGGTCCAGTCGGTGCAACGGCACCAGGTCGACGTTGCCGGTGCGCTCGACCAGGCGTGCCAGCAGGGTCTGGCGCACAAAAGCACCGGCCGGCGCGGTCGGCAGGAAGTGCGGCTTGTCGGCCACCAGCAGGTGCGCGTCGCAATGCAGGATGTTCTCTTCGAAGGGAATCACCGGCTCATCGGCCACTTCACGGAAGTAGCGGATCTCCAGCCCCACCTGCCACGGCATGTCCGGCGCCAGCGCCCTGCCCTGTGCGTCCTGTATCCGCCCGCGTGCGAAGCGACTCTCCCATTGCAGCCGGTCGATGCGCGGGAAGCGCGCGCACAGGCCATCCAGCAGGGAAACCCAGTCACCGGGCGGCAGCTGAAGTCGGCTGGGCAGGGACATACGACAGGACACGCCAGAAGCATCAGGGCGGCCAGCGTGCCACCGATCAGGCCCTGCCGACACCCCCCATACCGGACACCCCCGGGGCAAACCTCTATCATTGACGGTCTTTACCCCTCTGGATCTTCATGGCCCTCACCGCCACCATCCGCAAGGCCGAACTGCAGATCAGCGACATGGATCGCGGCTACTACGCGACCCACAACCTGACCCTGGCCCAGCATCCGTCCGAAACCGACGAACGCCTGATGGTGCGCCTGCTCGCCTTCGCGCTGAACGCTGGCGACCGCCTGGAATTCGGCCGCGGCCTGAGCACCGACGACGAGCCGGACCTGTGGGAACACGACTACACCGGCGACATCCTGCAGTGGATCGACCTCGGCCATCCGGACGAGTCGCGCATCCGCAAGGCCAGCAACCGCAGCCGGCAGGTGCAGGTGGTCAACTACGGCGGCAATGCATCGGACATCTGGTGGCAGAAGCAGGGCAAGGGCCTGGCCCGCTTCGACAACCTGTCGGTGGTCGACCTGGACGGCGGCTTCGTCGATCTGTGGGGCCAGCAGATCCAGCGTGCGATGCGCTGGAGCGTGCTGATCCAGGACGCCGAAGTGCAGCTGCTCAATGATCAGATGCAGCTGGACGTGATCCCCAACTGGCGAAAGCGCGCCAAGGCATGAGCACGATCCGCTGCGACGTGCTGGTCATCGGTGCCGGCGCTGCCGGGCTGATGACCGCGATCACGGCGGGCCAGCGAGGCCGGCATGTGCAGGTGATCGACCACGCCAACAAGATCGGCAAGAAGATCCTGATGTCCGGCGGTGGCCGCTGCAACTTCACCAACACCGGCACCACCCCGGCCAACTTCCTGTCGGCCAATCCGCATTTCTGCAAGTCGGCACTGGCGCGTTACTCGCCCTACCACTTCATCGAGATGGTCGAGCGCCACGGCATCGCCTATCACGAGAAGGAACTGGGCCAGCTGTTCTGCGATGTTTCGTCCAAGCAGATCGTGAAGATGCTGGTGGACGAATGCCAGCAGGCCGGCGTGCAGATCCGCACGCAGTGCAGCGTGGAGCGCATCGAGCACGGCACTGACGGCTTCCGCGTGCACACCACGCACGGCCTGTTCCATTGCGCCTCGCTGGTGGTCGCCACCGGCGGCCTGTCCATTCCCAGCCTGGGTGCAACCGGATTCGGCTATGAGATCGCGCGCCAGTTCGGCCACCAGGTGCTGCCCACCCGCGCCGGCCTGGTGCCGTTGACCCTCAGCGGCACCCACCAGGAGCGCCTGGCCGAGCTCAGCGGCGTCGCCCTGCCGGTCGAGGCCAGCAGCAACGGCACCCGCTTCCGCAACTTCATGCTGCTGACCCATCGTGGCGTCAGTGGCCCGGCCATCCTGCAGATTTCCTCGTTCTGGCAGCCCGGCGACGCGCTGTCGCTGGATCTGCTGCCCGGCCAGGATGCCGCCGAATGGCTGCGCCAGATGAAACGCGAACGCCCCGCCGCGGAACTGCGCACGGTGCTGGGCGATGTGCTGCCCAAGCGGCTGGCGCAGCGCCTGTGCGAGCACTGGCTGCCCGACCGCCCGGTACGCCAGCTGGACGAGCCGGACCTGCGCAAGGCCGCACAGGTGCTTTCAGCGTTTCCACTGGTGGCCAGCGGCACCGAGGGCTACCGCACCGCCGAAGTCACCCTGGGCGGCGTCGATACCAACGAGGTCTCTTCCTCGACGCTGGAATCCAAGCGCGTACCCGGCCTGCATTTCGTCGGCGAGGTGCTGGACGTGACCGGCTGGCTGGGCGGCTACAACTTCCAGTGGGCCTGGGCCAGCGGGCACGCGGCCGGCGGCGTGGTGTGAACCGCATCGCCGTTCCATGCACGCAACCGTTGCGCGCATGGACGCGCCGCCACGCATCGTGTATCTAGATTTGCAGATTGGGGAGCAGTGCATGCAGAACGCGAACGACATCACCATCCGCCTGCTGATCGTCGATGACAGCGGCGAGAACGCCGAAGCCATCGTCAGCACCCTGCGCAACAGCGGCATCGCCGTGCGCCCATGGCGCCCGCAGGACTCGGCCGAGCTGTCGCAGGTGCTGGCCAGCCAGGCGATCGACCTGGTGCTGGCTGCGCCCTCGCAGAGCATTCCGCTGCCACTGGTGGCCCAGCACATCGCCGCCAGCGGCAAGGACATCCCGCTGGTGCTGCTGGCCGAACGCATCGACGAGGACGAACTGGTACAGGCCAGCAGCAACGGAGTGCGCGCCCTCGCCCTGCGTCAGCGCGCCGAACACCTGCTGGCGGTGGTCCGCGACCAGTGGGTCGACCTGCAGGCGCGCCGCGGCCTGCGCCGGATCGAAGCGCAGATGCGCGAGACCGAGCGTCGCTGCGACGCGCTGATCGCCTCTTCGCGCGAGCCGATTGCCTATGTCCACGAAGGCATGCATATCCGCGCCAACGATGCCTACCTGGAAATGTTCGGTTACGAGGATTTCGAGGAGGTCGAAGGCATCTCGTTGCTGGACATGGTTGCCGCCCAGCACGTGGATGATTTCAAGCAGCTGCTGAAGTCACTCAGCCGCGGCGAAGCGCCTCCGCCACAGTACCAGCTGGACGCCCGCCACCAGGACGGCAGCGCCTTCCCGGCGACGATGGAATTCACCGCGGCCACCTACGAGGGCGAATCCTGCCTGCAGGTGGTGTTCCGCCGGCGCATGGAATTCGACCCGGAGCTGGCGCGCGAGGTCGAGGACCTGCGCCAGCGCGACCAGGTCACCGGCCTGCTCAACCGCCCCACCTTCATGCTTCAGGTCGAGGACGCGGTTGCCCAGGCCGGGCGCAGCGAAGGTCAGTTCGGCCTGCTGATGGTCGAGCCGGACCATTACGCGCGCCTGCTCCCGGATATCGGACTGGCCTCGGCCGACGCCCTGATCGGCGCCCTCGCCGCCCTGCTGGCCGACGTTGTTGGCGACGATGCGCAGCTGGCCCGTTTCGGCGAACACAGTTTCGCCGTACTGCAGTCCGGCCCCTATGCGCAGACCGTGGCACTGGCCGAGCGCATCCGCGAAGCCTACGCCGCACACGTCTTCAGCATCGGCGCGCGCTCGGCCACGGTGACCGTCAGCATTGGCGGGGTGCAGGTGGGCGAGAAGATCGCCAGCATCGGCCAGGTGCTGGCGCGCGCCAGTGAATGCACGCAGGCCGCAGCCGCCCTCGGCAATACCTGCCGCATCTTCGACCCGGCCGCTGTTGATCGCGTGGAGGAAGAGCGCGTGCAGCGCTGGGTCGCACGTATCCGCGAAGCCCTGGCAGGCGATGGCTTCCAGTTGCATTACCAGCCGGTGCTGAACCTGCAGGGCGAGTCGCTGGAGCTGTATGAAGCCTACCTGCGGCTGGAACACAACGGAGAGCTGCTGAGCCCGACCGCCTTCCTCGGCATTGCCGAAGAACATGGCCTGCTGGCGGACATCAATTGCTGGGTCGTGTCGCAGGCAATCGCGGTGCTGGGCGCGCGTGCCCGCGAGGGTCATCCCACCCAGGTGCTTGTGAAGGTCACGCCGGAATCGTTCGATGATCCGAAGATGATCGCCACGCTGCGCCAGCAGCTGCAGGCGCACGGCGTGCCGGGCGAACGCCTGTGGCTGCATGCACCGGAATCGAAGGTGTTCACCCACCTGCGCAGTGCCCAGCAGTTCCTGGCGGAAGTGGCACCGCTCGGCTGCCGGATCGGCCTGGAGCAGTTCGGCTCGGGCCTGGACTCGTTCCAGCTGCTGGCCCACTTCCAGCCGCAGTTCCTCAAGCTTGATCGCGGCTTCACCAGCGACCTGGCCGCCACCCGCGAGAACATCGACCGGGTCAGCCAGATAACCGCACGCGCGCAGGAAGCGGGCATCCGCACCATCGCCGAGTTCGTCAGCGACGCCAACTCGATGACACTGCTGTTCAGTGCCGGCGTGGACTACGTGCAGGGCGATTTCGTCGGCCCGGCAGCGCCGGCGATGAACTTCGAGTTCGGCTGACACCTCACCGGTAGCGCCGGGCCATGCCCGGCGGGTGGCCCGCAGACCGCTGCGCTCGCCGGGCATGGCCCGGCGCTACCCATGAAGAAGGCCGGCTTGCGCCGGCCTTTTCCGCTGATCAGGTCAGATCGACCAGGTTGTCGATCTTCACGTCCGGGTTGACGTCGGCTTCGTAATCGACGCCCTCGACACCGAAACCGAACAGGCGCAGGAAATCGGCCTTGTAGCCGGCCAGGTCGCTGATCTCGTACAGGTTCTCGTTGGTCACCTGCGGCCACAGCGCCAGCACCTTGCCCTGCACGTCAGCGGCCATTTCCTTGTAGTCGGCGCGCAGGCGGCCTTCCTCATCGATCAGCGCAACGGTATGGCCATCGCCATCGACCAGGTCGTGGCGCAGGCGATCGACCGCCACGCCATCGGCCTTGGCGCCGTACAGGATGTCGTACAGCACGTCGAGCTGCTCGATGCAGCCTTCGTGGGTGCCCTTTTCCTTCATCACCTTGAACAGCAGCGACAGGTACAGCGGCATGGTCGGAATGGCCGAGCTGGCCTGGGTCACCACCGCCTTCAACACCGACACGCGCGCATCGCCGCCGATCCTGGCCAGCTTCTCGCGCAGCCCCAGCACCTTGTCGTCCAGATCCTTCTTGGCAGCACCGATGGAGCCGTTCCAGTAGATCGCCTGGGTGATCTCTTCGCCCACATAGGTGAAGGCCGTGGTGGTGCAGCCGTTGGCCAGCACGCCGGCATCGGCCAGCGCGTCGATCCACATCTGCCAGTCCTCGCCGCCCATCACCGCGACGGTGCCGGCGATCTCTTCCGGGGTGGCCGGCTGCAGATGGGTTTCGGTCAGCACTTCCTTGTCGGTATCCAGGCCACGCAGGGTGATCGGCTCGCCGATCGGCTTCAGCGTGGAGCTGATGATCTCGCCCGTCTTGGGATGCTTGCGGCGCGGTGCGGCCAGGCTGTAGACCACCTGGTCGACCTGGCCGAGATCGGCCTTGATCATCTCGATGGTCTTGGCCTTCACCTCATCGGAGAACGCATCGCCGTTGATGCTCTTGGCATACAGACCCGCTTCGTCGGCGTACTTGTGGAACGCCGCCGAGTTGTACCAGCCCGCCGTGCCTGGCTTGGTTTCAGTGCCCGGGCGCTCGAAGAAGATGCCCAGGGTTGCCGCGCCACTGCCGAAGGCGGCAGTGATGCGCGCGGCCAGGCCGTAGCCGGTCGAGGCGCCGATCACCAGCACGCGCTTGGGGCCGTTCTGGATCGGCGGGCGCGCACGGATGTAGTCGATCTGCTGCTTGACGGCGGCGTCGCAGCCGGTCGGGTGGGTGGTGACGCAGATGAAGCCGCGGACGCGCGGTTTGATGACCATGAAGACCTCGGGTTGGCAGGTGCGGCGCGCGGGGCGCTCAGCAGGAATACGTGGCGCGCGTGCGCGCGAACCGCAGGATCGTAGTGCGCGGGGGAAGATTGCACAACCGACGGCGGCGTAGGGTGGGTTTCTTTTTGCAGGGTTGCACCCTGCACCCGCAGAGGCAACGTCAACGGCAGAAGCTGGGTTCCTGTGGGTTGGCGGGGTGGGGGGGGGGGGGGGGGGGGGGGGCGGGGCGGGGGGGGGGGGCGGGGGGGCCCCCCCCGGGGGGGGGGGCCCCCCCACCCCGGCCCCCCCCCCCCCCGCCCCCCCCCCCCCCCCCCCCCCCCCCCCCCCCCCCCCCCCCCCCCCGCCTTCGACAGTTTCCCGCGATCTGTCTGAACGGCATTCTGCTCTGGTGGGTGTCGACCTTGGTCGACACGGTAGATCTGATCCAAATTTGATTATCGATATCTGACAGATGTGTCGACCAAGGTCGACACCTACCAACAGCCGCAGGAATCTGTCGGGGGTGGGGCCATGTGGGTTGGCAGGACCGTTGGCGCCATGGATGGCGCCATCGAGCCCCCATGGACGGGTTTACGGCGTGTCCTGCCAACCCACATGGCCCCGGCCAGCCAGCAGAAAGCCAGCTCCGCTGTGGACGTTGACGTTGCTCTTGCCTCTGCGGGTGCAGGGCGCAGCCCTGCCAACAAAAAACCCCGCTTGCGCGGGGTTCTCTGTGTACTGCAAGCAGCAATGCTTACGGACGGCGCGCCAGGGCCTCGACGTCCTTGGCCTTGGGCAGCAGGTCCTGCTTGGTCACGCGCAGGGCACCCACGGTCAACATCGGCACCGCCACCAGGATCGAGGACAGCACCACGATCACCGCACCGATCATGTGCGTCTCGGCCAGGCCTTCCATCGAGCTGCCACCGTACAGGTACAGGGCCAGTGCGGACAGGAAGAACATCACCGCGGTGATTACCGTACGCGACAGCGTCTGGTTGATCGAACGGTTCAGCACTTCCATCGGCTCCACGCGCAGGCTGCGGAAGTTCTCGCGGACGCGGTCGAACACCACGATGATGTCGTTGATCGCAAAGCCCATCACCGACAGCAGGCCGGCCAGCACGGTCAGGTCGAACTCACGGCCCAGCAGCGACACGTAGGCCACCGTCACGATCAGGTCGAACATCGCCACGATGCTCGCGGTGACCGCGAACTTCCATTCGAAACGCACCGCGATGTAGATCAGGAAGCCGGCCAGCATGAAGATGGTGGCGTACAGGCCATTCATCGCCAGGTCCTTGCCGATCTGCGGGCCAACGAACTCGTTGCGCAGCACGGTGGCCTGGTTGTCAGCCGAAGAGACCGCCTTGACCACGGCCGCGGCAGTCGCCTTGTCCTCGGCCGAAGCGCCGCCGGTACCCGGAGCGTGCTCACCGTGCGGGGCCAGGCGGATCAGCAGGTCGGTGTTGCCACCGACGCTCTGTACCTGGGCGCCATCGAAGCCGTTCTGCTCAAGTTTGCTGCGGACGTCCTCGACATCCACCGCGTGTTCGAAGCGGGCTTCGATCAGGGTGCCGCCGGTGAAGTCCAGAGCGTAGTTGAAGCCCTTGAAGCCGATGATGCCGATCGAGGCCAGGAACACGATGATCGTGACGACCATCGCGACATGGCGCCAGCGCATGAAGTCGATCTTGGTATCGTTCGGGAGGATGTGCAGCGGAAACAGTTTCATGTGCGTGTCGTCCCGTCAGATGGCCACGTTCTGGAGCTTCTTGCGACGGCCGTAGATCAGCGTCGCCAGTGCACGCGATACGGTGATCGCGGTGAACATGGAAGCGAAAATACCGATGATCATGGTCAGCGCGAAGCCCTTCAGCGGACCGGTACCGAATGCGAACAGCGCCACACCGACGATCAGGCCGGTCAGGTTGGCGTCGAGGATGGTGCCCGACGCGCGCTCGTAACCGGTCACGATCGCGGTCTTGCCCGGCACGCCGGCACGCAGTTCTTCACGGATACGCTCGTTGATCAGCACGTTGGCGTCGACCGACAGACCGACCGACAACGCCAGGCCGGCAAAGCCCGGCAAGGTCATGGTCGCGCCGAACAGCGACATCACCGCCACCACGATCAGCAGGTTGAACAGCATCGCGATCGAAGTAATGAGGCCGAACATGCGGTAGTAGATGGTGAAGAACACCAGGGTGAACATGAACGCATAGACCACCGCGGTGATGCCGTTCTTGACGTTCTCCGCGCCCAGGCTCGGGCCGACCACGCGCTCTTCGACGAAGTCCATCGGCGCAGCCAGCGAGCCCGACTTCAGCAGCTTGGCCAGGTCCTCGGCTTCCTTCTTCTGCAGACCGGTGGTCTGGAAGTTCTTGCCGAACACGCCGTTGATGTTGGCCACCGAGATCACTTCCTCGTTGACCTTGAAGCCACGCACTTCCTCACCGTCGACGACGGTCACGGTCGGTACGCGCTCGGTGTAGACCACCGCCATCGGCTTGTTCACGTTCGCGCTGGTGAAGTCGAACATGCGCTGGCCACCGACGTTGTTCAGCGTCACGCTGACTGCCGGGGTGCCGCTGGTGGAGTCGGTCACCGCCTGCGCGGCCACCATCTGGTCACCGGTGACGATCACGCGCTTGTTCAGCAGCACCGGACCGCCGTTGTCACGGCGCTGGTAGACCTTCGCTTCCGGCGGAATACGACCCGACGCGATGGCGTCCTGCGCGTTGCCTTCCACCACGGCCCGGTATTCCAGGGTGGCGGTGGCACCGATCATGCGCTTGGCTTCGGCCGTGTCCTGCACGCCCGGCAGCTGCACCACCACGCGATCAGCACCCTGGCGCTGGATGATCGGCTCGGACACGCCGAGCTGGTTCACGCGGTTGCGCAGGGTGTTGATGTTCTGCTCGATGGCGCCGTTGGCGATCTGCGTGATTTCCGCTTCCGGAATGGAGACCGTGATGCGGTTGCCACTGACGTCATAGCCGAGGGTCGGCTGCGCCTTGGCCAGCGCGGCGCGGGCACGGGTACCGGCGTCTTCGCCGGCCGAGGGGCTCAGGTTGGCGACGATGGTGTTGTCGGCACGACGCTCGACCGACTGGTAGGCGATGCGCGCATCACGCAGGGTGCTGCGCACGTCCTCGGTGTAGGCGTCCAGGCGCTTGTCCAGCGCGGCTTTCTGGTCGACCTGCAGCACGAAGTGCACGCCGCCCTGCAGGTCCAGGCCCAGCACCATCGGGCGGCCGCCGAGCTTGGCCAGCCAGTCCGGCACGGTCGAGGCCAGGTTCAGGGCAACCGTGTAGTTCTCGCCCACGCTGTCACGCAGCGCATCGCTGGCGGCAGACTGCGACTTCAGGTCCGACAGGCGGACGATCAGGCTGTCCCCTTCCTTCTCTGCACCGATCGTGGTGACACCGGCCTTTTTCAGGTCGGCCAGCACACGGTCGCGCAGCGCATCGTCGATCTGCCCGCCACGGTTGGCGGTGATCTGGATGGCCGGGTCCTTCTGGTAGATGTTGGGCAGTGCGTACAGCGTGCTGAGCGCCAGTACGATCACGATGACGACGTACTTCCAGCGTGGAAATTCGAGCATTGCTTGGGTCCCGCGCGGCGCCATCCCCGGCGCCGCGGTTGTGCTTCAGAAAGGGAGTGGCTTACTTGGCCGAATCCAGGGTGCCGGTCGGCAGCACGCTGCCGACAGCGCCCTTCTGCACGCGGATGCGCACGTTCTCGGCCACTTCGACGGTGACGAAGTTGTCGCCGATATCGGTGACCTTGCCGGCGATGCCGCCGTTGGTCAGCACTTCGTCGCCGCGCTTGATCTTCTCCAGCATGGCCTTGTGCTCCTTCTGCCGCTTCATCTGCGGGCGGATCATCAGGAAGTACATGATGGCGATCAGGATGATCGGGAACAGCAGCGTGGTCAGGCCCATGCCCTGCGGTTGGCCGCCAGCGGCCTGGGCGTGGGCGGCGGGAATCAGGAAGGCAAGCAGGTTCATCGTTGGTCCTTTGGTTGGGCGGCGCTTCGGCCGTTTCACGGGCACGAGGTGTCGACCGCGGATCTGGGTCAGCCTTGAAGTATGCCACGGCCCCGGGCGTTCGTCCTTGGGCCGTTTGGCAGGGGGTGCTGCGGGTTTACAGGGGCGGCGCTACCGCCCCGCGTGCTGCGTAGAAGGACTCGCGGAAGGCCAGGAAGGTTCCCGCCTCGATGGCTGCGCGGATGTCGGCCATCAGCTTTTCGTAATAGAAGAGGTTGTGCTGGGTGCCCAGCATCGGCGCCAGCATCTCGTTGCAGCGGTCCAGATGGCGCAGGTACGAGCGGGTATAGCCGCCGGCACAGGCCACGCAGCCACAGCCCGGCTCGATCGGGTCCATGTCCCGCGCGTACTGCGAATTGCGGATGCGGACGGTGCCGAACGAGGTGAAATAGTGGCCGTTGCGCGCGTTCCGGGTCGGCATCACGCAATCGAACATGTCCACGCCACGGGCGACACCCTCGACCAGGTCTTCAGGGCGGCCAACGCCCATCAGGTAGCGCGGACGGTCGGCCGGCAGCTCCGGATCCAGATGGTCGAGCATGGCGTTGCGCTCGTCTTCCGGCTCGCCCACGGCCAGGCCGCCAATGGCATAGCCGTCGAAGCCGATCCCCTGCAGGGCCTCGGCCGAACGGCTGCGCAGGTCGGTGTGCACCCCGCCCTGGACAATGCCGAACAGGGCCGCATCGTTGCCCAGCTCGTCATGCGCGTTGCGGCTGCGCTGGGCCCAGCGCAGGCTCAGTTCCATCGACCGGCGGGCGACGTCCTCGGTGGCCGGGTACGGCGTGCACTCGTCGAAGATCATCACCACGTCCGAATCGAGCACCTTCTGGATCTTCATGCTCTCCTCCGGGCCCAGGAACACCCGGGCACCGTCGGTCGGCGAGGCGAAGGTCACGCCCTGCTCGGTGATCTTGCGGCGGTGGGCCAGCGAGAACACCTGGAAGCCGCCGGAGTCGGTCAGGATCGGGCCATCCCAGCGGCAGAAGCCATGCAGGCCGCCGTGGTCGGCGATGATGTCCAGGCCCGGCCGCAGGTACAGGTGGAAGGTGTTGCCGAGAATGATCTCGGCGCCCAGCGCACGCACCTGGTCCGGCAGGATGCCCTTGACCGAGCCATAGGTCCCCACCGGCATGAAGGCCGGCGTTTCCACCGTGCCACGCGGGAAGGTCAGGCGGCCACGGCGGGCGCGGCCATCACGGGTCTGGAGCTGGAACTGCAATCGGGACATGGAGCGGTCGTTCGGGCAAATAGTCGCCCATTGTCTCCCAAAACCGCCTTTCCTGCTCCGGTAGCGCCGGGCCATGCCCGGCGGATGCCCCGCACCTGCGCCCCGCCGGGCATGGCCCGGCGCTCCCCACCTCGCCCTACCCCGCCTGCGGGAACAGCAGCATCGCGTCGCCGTAGCTGAAGAAGCGGTAGCGCTGCTCGATCGCGTGCTGGTAAGCCTCGAACACGCGCTCCTTGCCGGCAAACGCCGAGATCATCATCAGCAGCGTGCTTTCGGGCAGGTGGAAATTGGTCACCATCGCGTCGACGCTGCGGATCCGGTAGCCGGGGGTGATGAAGATCTGCGTTTCGCCCGCGAACGGCAGCAACTCCCCCTCACGCATCGCACTTTCCAGCGCGCGCACCACCGTCGTGCCGACGCCGATCACCCGGCCACCGGCCGCACGCGTGCGTCGCACCTGCTGCACCAGCTCGGCACCGACGTTCAGCCACTCGCGGTGCATGACGTGGTCCTTCAGGTCGTCGGCGCGCACCGGCTGGAACGTGCCTGCGCCCACGTGCAGGGTGACGTGGCCGAAATCCACGCCCTTGTCCTTCAGTGCTGCCAGCAGCGCCTCATCGAAGTGCAGGCCTGCGGTCGGTGCCGCCACGGCGCCCACTTCGCGCGCGAACACGGTCTGGTAGCGCTCGCGGTCGTCCACTCCGGGCTCGCGCTGGATGTAGGGCGGCAACGGCAGCCGGCCGGCGTGCAGCAGCCACTGCTCCAGCGATTCCGGCACATGGAACTGCAGCACGTAGAACTCGCCGTCGCGCCCCAGCACTTCGGCTTCGCCACCGGCATCCAGGGCGATGCGGCTGCCGGCCTTCGGCGACTTGCTGGCACCAACCTGGGCCCGGGCCTGCTGGCCGCCGAGCAGCCGCTCGATCAGGATTTCCACGCGGCCACCGCTGGCCTTCTGCCCGAACAGGCGCGCCGGAATCACCCGGGTGTCGTTGAACACCAGCAGATCGCCCGGTTGCAGCAGCGATGGCAGGTCGCGCACCTGCAGGTCGGTGAAGGCAGCCGGCGCCGGCGGCACCAGCAGCAGGCGGCTCGCCGAGCGTTCGGCCAAGGGGGCCTGGGCGATCAGTTCGGCCGGCAGTTCGTAATGGAAATCGGACTTCTTCAAGGCAGTGGACGGCAACAGGTCGACAATGGCGCGCATTGTACGTCCAGCGTCTGCGAGCCGGCACGAGCGAGGCCGAACGTCGCGCAAAATGCTGCTATGCAGCAGTCTTTTGCGGGGTTATCGCGCAAAAAAACAAGTGCTAGCATCGACGAGGAAGTCCGCTGCACGAGCCCGCCCCAAGCGCGCGTGAAGACGCGCGTTTTGCTTTTGAAGGCCCGTGCGACCCAACGTTTCAGGAGATCTGCAATGAGCTTCATCGAACGCCTCGCCCCCCTCCGCACCCAGCCCGGCACCCGCCTCACCAACGGCCTGGATGACGCAACCCTGACCGCCCTCGCCGCCAACCATCCGCAGCTGGTCGCCGCGGTCGATGCCGCTGCTGCCGAATTCGCGCGCGTGCAGGCTGAGCTGGGGCCGCTGCTGGCACAGGATGAGCAGGCGCAGATCGATGCCATGCAGGACGGCTTCGTCAATTTCTACGCCGATGATGCGGTGACCCCGTACGTGGCGCTGGCCGCGCGTGGTCCGTGGGTGGTCACCCTGAAAGGCGCGGTGCTGTACGACGCCGGCGGCTACGGCATGCTGGGCTTCGGCCACACCCCGGACGCCGTCATGGAGGCGATGTCACGGCCGCAGGTGATGGCCAACATCATGACCCCCAGCCTGTCCCAGCAGCGCTTCATCACCGCGCTGCGGGCCGAGATCGGCCACCGTCGTGGCGGCTGCCCGTTCACGCGCTTCATGTGCCTGAATTCCGGCTCTGAAGCGGTTGGCCTGGCCGCGCGCATCGCCGATGTCAACGCCAAGCTGCAGACCGACCCGGGTGCCCGCCATGCCGGTGCGGCAATCAAGCGCGTAGTCATCAAGGGCAGCTTCCACGGCCGCACCGACCGACCGGCGCTGTATTCCGATTCCAGCCGCAAGACCTACATGCAGCATCTGGCCAGCTACCGTGGCGAGGAGTCGGTGATCACCGTCGCCCCGTACGACGAGGCCGGCCTGCGCAAGGTGTTCGAGGATGCCGCGCACAACAACTGGTTCATCGAAGCGGTGTTCCTGGAGCCGGTGATGGGCGAAGGTGACCCGGGCCGCTCCGTGCCGCCGGCGTTCTATGCGCTGGCCCGCGAACTGACCCGCGCCCACGGCAGCCTGCTGCTGCTGGACTCGATCCAGGCCGGCCTGCGCGCCCATGGCGTGCTGTCGGTGGTCGACTATCCGGGCTTCGAAGGCCTGGACGCGCCGGACATGGAAACCTACTCCAAGGCACTGAACGCCGCGCAGTATCCGCTGTCGGTGCTGGCCGTGACCGAGCACGCCGCGCAGCTGTACCGCAAGGGCATCTACGGCAACACCATGACCAGCAACCCGCGTGCGCTGGACGTGGCCTGCGCCACCCTGGCCCAGTTGACCCCGCAGGTCCGCGCCAACATCGCCGAGCGCGGTGCCGAGGCCGTGCGCAAGCTGGAGCAGCTGAAGAACGAACTGGGCGGCCTGATCACCAAGGTGCAGGGCACCGGCCTGCTGTTCTCCTGCGAACTGGCCCCGCAGTTCAAGTGCTATGGCGCCAATTCCACCGAGGAATGGCTGCGCCAGCACGGCATCAACGTGATCCATGGTGGCGAGAACTCGCTGCGCTTCACCCCGCACTTCGGCATGGACAGCAGCGAGCTGGACCTGCTGGTAGGCATGGTGGGCCGTGCGCTGCGTGAAGGGCCGCGCCGCGAACAGGCGGCCGCTGCGTAATCCCAGACCCTCGTAGAGCCGGGCGCTGCCCGGCTGAAGGGCTAGCCCTGATCTGAACGAAATATCGCCGGGCAAAGCCCGGCGCTACAGAGAACAACGGCAAAGCCTCATAATTGCCCGGACACCCCGCCCTGCGACCGGCTTCACTGGTTGACCGCGGGGCGTTTTCGTTTCCGGCCAAGACAGGAAGATCCATGAAGTCGATCTGTGTGTACTGCGGTTCCAACGCTGGCAGCAAGCCGGTCTACACCGAACGCGCCATCGCGCTGGGCGATCGCATCGCCCGCGACGGCATGCGCCTGGTGTACGGCGGCGGCAATGTCGGCCTGATGGGTACCGTGGCCAATGCCGTGCTCGCCGCCGGCGGTGAGGTCACCGGCGTGATTCCGCGCCAGCTGGCCGACTGGGAAGTGGCCCATCGCGGCCTGACCGAACTGGAGATCGTCGGTTCGATGCATGAGCGCAAGTCGCGCATGTTCGATCTGTCCGATGGCTTCGTCGCCCTGCCCGGCGGCTTCGGCACCATGGAAGAGATCTTCGAGATGCTGACCTGGCGCCAGCTCGGCATCGGCAACAAGCCCTGCGCGTTCCTTGATGTGGACGGCTTCTATGCGCCGTTGATCGGCATGATCGATCGCATGGTGGAAGAGCGCTTCCTGCACCCCGAGCAGCGCCAGGACCTGTGGTACGGCTCGGACATCGAGGAGATGCTGGCCTGGATGAAGAACTACCAGCCGGCCCAGGCCTCGAAGTGGATCGACGAGAAGCGCCGCGCGGCGCTGCGTTGAAGATTACGTGCGCGGTGGCTCAGGCTGCCGCGCGCGTCCACGGTGCCGGCCGGCCCAGCAGGTAGCCCTGGCCGTAGTCGCAGCCGAGCTCGAACAGCGTGTCACGCTGCGCCTCGGTCTCGATGCCTTCGCCGATCGTCTCGATGCCCAGCGTGCGTGCCAGTGACAGCACGCCTTCGACCAGCGCGCGCGTGCTCTGTGCCTCCGGGCCGTGCAGGCCGGCAATGAAGCTCTGGTCGATCTTCAACGTGCTGATCGGGAAACGGTGCAGGTAGGACAGCGCCGAGAAACCCGTTCCGAAATCATCCAGCTGCACCTGGATGCCACGTTCACGCAGGCCCTTCAGGATGCGCAGCGTGTGTGGACCGTCGTCGAGCAGCGCCACCTCGGTGATTTCCAGGCGCAGCCGCCGCGGGTCCGCGTTGCTCGCCTCCAGCAGGCCATACAGGCGCCCGCTGAACTCGGCGGAGCGGAAATGCCGTGGCGACACGTTGACCGACACATAGCCACGCCCGCCGTCGGCAAGGCCGGCAATGACCTGCTCATAGATCAGCCAGTCGACCTGTTCGATCAGGCCACTTTCCTCGCCCAGTTCCAGGAACGCGCCTGGCAGCAGCAGTCCACGGCGCTCGTGCTTCCAGCGCAGCAGGGCCTCGTGGCCGACCACCTCGCCGTCGGAGAGGCGCACGATCGGCTGGTAGAACGGCACGAAATCACGGTTGTTGATCGCCCGCCGCAGGTCGGCCTCGAGATCCAGGCTGCGCAGCGCCTGCTCGCGCATCTCCTCATCGAAGATCGAGCAGCGGTCGTGGCCCTGGGCCTTGGCCCGGTACATCGCCGCATCGGCGTCGCGCAGCAGTTCCTCGCCGGTGCGATAGCGCTGGTTCCACAAGGCGATGCCCAGGCTGCCGGAGGGGAACAGCTCGCGACCGGCGATCCACATCGATTCCTGCAGCGCCAGCAACAGCCGCTGGCCGAAATCCAGCGCCTGCGCCAGGCCCTCCGGACAGTGCAGCAGCACGGCGAACTCATCACCGCCCAGGCGCGCCACCACATCATTGTCGCCGGCCATGGACACGATGCGCTTGGCTACTTCCACCAGCATGCGATCGCCGGCGGCGTGACCGATGCTGTCGTTGACCAGCTTGAAGCGGTCAAGGTCCAGGAACAGCACCGCGAACACCGGGCCACCTTCGCGCCGGGCCAGCGCCAGCGCATCCTGCAGCCTGTCCAGCAGGTGCAGGCGATTGGGCAGTCCGGTCAGCGCGTCGTGCATCGCCTGGTGGGTCAGTCGCTGCTCGGCGCGCAGGCGCTCGCCGATCTGGCCCAGCAGCTTTTCGTTCACCTCGCCCAGCTCGCGGGTGCGC
This sequence comes from Stenotrophomonas sp. 1278, assembly GCF_029892765.1. NCBI lineage: Bacteria > Pseudomonadati > Pseudomonadota > Gammaproteobacteria > Lysobacterales > Lysobacteraceae > Stenotrophomonas > Stenotrophomonas sp. 1278. The sequence continues at coordinate 52,079 of NZ_JARXWD010000008.1, read as the reverse complement.
TCCTCCACCCGCTTTTCCAGCTCGGCATGCGCCGAGCGCAGTCGTTGCTGATCGCGCTGGCGCGCAAGACCGGTGCCGATGTTCTGCGCAACGAAGATCAGCAGGCGCTGGTCATGCACGCTGAAGGCGATCTGCTCGGTGTAACTCTGCACCACGATCGCACCGACCACTTCGTCGTCGCGCAGCAACGGCACGCCGAGCCAGCACTGCGAACGTGCGCCGGATTCGCGCACCTCGCCGGTTTCCAGCAGCGCATCGATCTGCGCACGCGAGGCCAGCAGGGGCCGACGATGGCGGACTACGTACTCGGTCAGGCCACGACTGAACGCGCGCGGTGCACGACTCGCGTTGTGCTCGTCGACCGAGTAGACGAAATCCAGCCCATCGCCCTCGGCATTGACCAGCGCGATATAGAAGTTGCGCGCATCCAGCAAGCGCCCGACCACGCCGTGTACCTGCCCGTAGAACTGCGCCAGGCTGTCGGCCGACATCGCCATTTCGGCGATGTTGTACAGCGCTGTCTGCAACTGCTCGGCGCGGCGGCGCTCGGCCACTTCATCCTGCAGGCTGAGATTGGCGCGCTGCAGTTCCTGCGTGCGCCGTTCCACCTGCTGCTCCAGCCGCACCTGCGCCTGGCGGCGGTCCATGGCGGTCTGCACGTGCTGGGCCACAAAACCCAGCAGGGCCCGTTCGGCCTCGCCGTAGCGGTCGGCATGCTCGTAGCTCTGCACCACGATCGCACCACACACGCGGCCATCGCGCAGCATCGGCACGCCCAGCCAGTCCAGGCTCTCCGGGCCGCGCTGCGGGTCGTGCTCCTGGTCTACCCGCGCCAGCAGTTCGCGCGAAGGCCCGCTCAACGGCCGGCCATGCCGCAGCAGCGCTACTGTCAGGCTGCGCGGCATCTGGTCGATGTCGTAGCCCTGCGCCGGATCGGCGACGAAGTCATCGACCTGGTCGGCGAAGTACAGGAAGCGGATCTGCCGGCGGGCATCGTCATACTCGACGATGTAGCAGTTCTGCGCGTACATCAGCGTGCCCAGCACGCCATGCACGTGGCGCAGCATCTCGCTCATTTCCAGGTCCGCACCGGCCAGGTCGGCAATCTGGAACAGGGCCTGCTGCAACCGCTCAGCTTCTTCCAGCGCCTTGATCTGCCCCGCCTGGCGGCCCCGCTGCAGGGCCAGCTCCATGGCCTGCCGGGCCAGCCCCCACCAAGCCGGGGAAGGCGTCGCGCCGCGTACCGACAGCAGCAGCCGGGCGCCGTCGTATTCCCAGCCGTGGCGGCCTTCAGCGTGGTCGGCCAGCGGCTGCCAGATGTCCTCCTCGCCACCGCCGATCGGCCAACCGCCCTGCCCGCTGCCGAGCTGCGGATCGTCCCAGCCGACGCGCACGATCGCCGTTTCCGGCAGCAGCGCATGCAGCGCGCGCACCAGCGCTGCGCTCAGCACAGGCTCGTTGTTTGACGCTTCCAGCGCGCGGTCGGCTTCGGTGGACAAATGACGTTCTCTTGGCGCCGCCTGAGCGCCGCCTCCCCTGAATTACCGAGCATAACGCGCCACCCGGGGGGCAATGGAAGCCCGGCAACCCCGAAACGTGCCCTCGGGCGTTTTTCCTGTTGATGCCCTCCCGGTTCCTGCCGTGACTGTCGCCCTGTCCCACCCCATCGCTGTCTATGCGCCACCGCCTGCAGGGCTTACCCTGTACGGCGTGGATGCCAGCGCCCTGCCAACCGATGAAGCCTTGATGCTGGCCTGGGCCGCCGGTGAAGTACACGCGTTCGAAAGCCTGTATGCCCGTCATCGCAAGCGCCTGTTCGGCTTCCTGCTGCGGCAGCTGCGCGACACCGCGCTTGCCGAGGAGATGTTCCAGGACGTCTGGCAGCGGGTGATCAGCGCGCGTGCAGGCTGGCAGGCCGATGCCGCCTTCAGCACCTGGCTGTTCCGCATCGCCCACAACCGCCTGAACGACCACTGGCGCGCCGCCCGCCATCGCCCCCCTGCACCGGCCGATGCCGATCTGCGCCTGGCCGCGCTGGAAGATGGGCAGACACCGGAAGCGGAATTGTCCGAATTCGAGCAACGTCGCCGCATCCAGCTGGCGATGGAAGAACTGCCCGCAGAACAGCGCGAAGTGCTGCAGCTGCGGCTGGAACAGGAACTGAGCCTGGAGGAGATCGGCCAGATCACCGGCGTTGGCCGGGAAACCGTGAAATCGCGGCTGCGCTATGCGATGGACAAGCTGCGTGCGGGACTGAACGCATGAACCGAGACGATGCACTGACGCCGGAAGAACGCGAACTGGCACGCCTGCTTGGGCGCCGCACCGAACAGGGCCCTCCGCCGGCACTGGACGCGGCGATCCTCGCCGCTGCGCGTGCGGCCGTGGAGACGCCAGCACGCGAGGCGGCCCCAGCGCCGGTGGCACCGCGCACGCTGCGCCCGCGCCGCCGCTGGCCGGCCGTGTTCGGCGTGGCCGCATCGGCGGTGTTCGCCGTTGGCATCGCCTGGCAGATGCGTCCAGAGCCGCCCTCGGCCCCGGCCGAGGCAGTTGCCACCGCGCCGGCTGCACAGGAAGTGGCGGCCGATGCGAGCGCCGAAGGCATGGCCTACGACAGCGCGGCCGCCGATGTCGCTGCTACCGAAGCCGTACAGCTACCCGCACCGGCCGCAGCACCGGCACCTGCGGCGGCCAAGGCAGCACCGGCACCGGCACCGACCATCGCGGAGGCGGTGAAACCCGCGCCTGCCGCACCCCGGCAGGCACCTGCTCCGATGATGGCGCCGGCACCGCCACCTGCGCCTGCAGCCGACACAGCGTTTGCGCCGCCTCCGATGCCAGCGGCAGCGCCCCCCGCGGCCGAAGCCTATTCGGCACCTGCGCCTGCGGCCCCTGCCGCGACGATGAGGGCGCGCAAGGCCACTGCGGCGGCGGCCGAATCAATGTCCTCCGAACAGGCCACGGCCGAAGACCGCGTCGCGCTCACCGCGGCCAAGCAGGACGCGGCCGGCAGAACCGCGCCTGGCGTCATGCGCCGCGCAAGCGACGCGAACCTCAGCGCGGACGCGGTTCAGGCCGAAGTGCAGGCCGATGCCCGGCTGCCACGCCGGCAATGGCTGCAGAAGATCCGCGAGCGCCGCGACGCCGGCCAGCGCGACCTGGCCCGGGCGAGCCTGGAGCGTTATCTGCAGACCTATCCAGAGGCACGCCTGCCAAAGGATGTGCGGCCGTTGCTGGACGACTGAAGCAGGTCGGCGGCAAGCCCGTAGAATGGAGGGAATGCCCGATACCCTCGCCCAACCGGTCAACCACACCCTGGACGTCAAGCACAGCCGCTTCATCGCGCATGCCGCGCCGATCGAGAGCGCGTCTGCGGCGATGGCATTTCTACAGGAGGTGTCGGTAGCCGATGCGACCCACAACTGCTGGGCCTACCGGCACGGCCAGGACTATCGCTCCAGCGACGACGGCGAGCCCGCCGGCACCGCGGGCCGCCCGATCCTGGCCGCCATCGATGGCCAGGGATTCGACCGGGTGATGGTGGTGGTCACCCGCTGGTTCGGCGGCATCAAGCTGGGCGCCGGTGGCCTGGTCCGTGCTTACGGCGGCGCCGCTGCCGAATGCCTGCGCACCGCGCCGCGCCTGCCACTGGTGGCGATGGCGCGGCTGCAGCTGGTGGCTGGATTCGAGGACCTGGGCGCGCTGCATGCGGCCCTGCCGGCCCACGCGGCCGAAAAGCGCGATGAACAGTTCGATGCCAATGGCGTGAGATTGCGGGTGGAATTGCCCGCAGAGCAGGTCGACGCATTGAAAATCCGCCTGCGCGACGCCACCCGTGATCGTATCCGTATCCAAGATGACCCCCTCGATGACTGACAAGGACGCACCGGCGACCGACCCGGCCTCCCCGCCGCTGCGCCGCCTCGGCAGCCTGCGCACACTGTGGCCGTTCGTGCGCCGGCACAGCGGATTGTTCAGCGCCTGGCTGCTGGCCCTGGCCGTTTCTTCGGCAGCGACCCTGAGCCTGCCGCCGGCGGTGAAGCAGATGATCGACCACGGCTTCAGCAGCGGGGGCCAGATCAACCGTGCCTTTGCTCTGCTGATGCTGGTCGCTGTGGTGCTGGCGTTGGCGACGGCGGCGCGCTTCTACTTTGTTTCGCTGCTCGGCGAGAAGGTCGTGGCGGATCTGCGCAGCCGGCTGTACGCGCACCTGATCCAGCTCGGCGCCGGCTTCCACGACCGCAGCCGCAGCGGCGAGCTGGTTTCGCGCCTGACCGCCGACAGCGAACTGCTGCGCAGCGTGGTCGGCTCGACCATGTCCGTGGCGCTGCGCAGCAGTGTCACCGTGGTCGGCAGCCTGGCGATGCTGTTCGTCACCAGTCCGCGGCTGGCCGCCTGGTCGCTGCTCGGCATCCCGCTGGCAGTGCTGCCGATCATCATCGGCGCGCGCAAGCTGCGTACCATCGCGCGCAGCAGCCAGGACCGCATTGCCGATGCCAACAGCCTGGCCAGCGAAACGCTGGGCGCGGTGCGCACCGTGCAAGCGCATGCGCGCGAGCCCTATGAACGCGGCCGTTTCGACCATGCGCTGGGCGATGCGATCCGTGCCGCGCGCCGGCGCATCGGCGCGCAGTCGCTGGTGACCGCCAGCGCCATCCTACTGGTGTTCGGTGCGATTGTCGGGGTGTTGTGGCTGGGCGCGCACGACGTCATCGACGGGCGGCTCAGTGCCGGTACGTTGGGCCAGTTCGTGCTGTACGCACTGATCGGTGGTGGTTCGGTCGGTGCGCTGGCCGAAGTGTGGAACGAACTGCAGCGCGCATCCGGCGGCATGGGCCGCATCGGCGAGCTGTTGCAGGAAGACATCGAGATCCGTGCGCCGGCCAAGCCGCGTGCGCTGCCGCAGCCGCTGCGTGGCGAGATCCGTTTCGACGACGTGGTGTTCAACTACCCGCAGCGACCGGACCAGGCCGCGCTGGATCATTTCAACCTGCACGTGCGGCCGGGTGAAACCGTCGCCCTGGTCGGCCCATCAGGCGCCGGCAAGAGCACGGTGCTGTCGATGCTGCTGCGCTTCCACGATCCGGCAAGCGGCCGCATCTGCGTGGACGGCATCGATGTGCGCGAGGTCGATCCGGCCGAGCTTCGCGCGCAGCTGGCGCTGGTGCCGCAGCAGCCGACATTGTTCGCCGCCAGTGCACGCGACAACATCCGCTATGGTCGGCTGGAGGCCAGTGACGCCGAGGTGGAGGACGCAGCCCGTGCCGCCGAGGCCGACGCCTTCCTGCGTGCGCTGCCAGAGGGCTACGACAGCGAACTGGGCGAGCGCGGTGCCCGCCTGTCCGGTGGCCAGCAGCAGCGCGTGGCGATCGCCCGCGCCTTGCTGAAGGACGCACCGATCCTGCTGCTCGACGAAGCCACCAGCGCGCTGGATGCACAGAGCGAACATGGCGTGCAGCAGGCGCTGGAACGCCTGATGGCCGGGCGCACCACGGTGGTCATCGCCCATCGGCTGGCGACCGTGCTGAAGGCCGACCGCATCGTGGTGATGGACCATGGCCGTATCGTGGCCGAGGGCACGCATGCGGAGCTGCTGGCTGAAGGCGGCCTGTATGCGGAGCTTGCACGCCTGCAGTTCATCGATTGATGACGGCCGGCTAACACCGGCCGGATCACTCTGTCGGCGTAGCGAAGAACCACTGAAGGAGGCCAGGCATGTCGTTCCGTCAGTTCCCTGCTGTCGACAGCAATGGCGAAAGCCACATCATCATCGAGTTCAAGCCCGAGGCCAGCGGCAGTGGGCATGGCTCCGAAGCGACGCCGCGTTATGAGCTTGATGACGGCCGCCAGCTGGTGCGCAACGGCCGCGAGTTCACCACCAGCGGCGGTGAGGTCAGGTTGTCGATCTAGCGATCCACCGCAGAGCCGGGCATGCCCCGGCTCTACTGCTGTTCGGGACAGAAAAAAGGTTGGTCATTTTTTGACCAACCATCTTGACAGCCTTGCACGCCAAGGCCTGCCGCGGGTTATCCACATGTTTGCGCAGAAGCCATCCACACGCCCTGTGGATGAATGGCGTTACGCCAGCACCCGGCCGATCCCGCTGGCATCCACTTCGGCCGCGGCTGCCGCGATAGCCCTTGGCTCGCTCCCGGCCACGAAACCGATGCGGAAATGCACTTCGCCGGCAGGCGTGCGCGAGGAGTGGATCGAGGCGAGGCTGATGCCATGCTGCTCGAACACGTTCAGCAGCTCACGCAACGAACCGGCGCGGTCTTCAGGCAAATGTACCGACAGTGCATTGCGCTCGGTCAGGTCGGCCAGCAGATAGCCGACGCGCTCGAAGGTGTAGTTGCCCGCAGCCAGCGCCTGATCGCCGAAGGCACTCCTGTTGGCCTCCAGCAGGTGATCGCGGAACGCGCCCCGCGCATCATCGTCGCCCTGCCCCACCTGTACCTGCAGCGTCTGCAGCTGGCCGATCAGACGTTGCAGCATCGGCGCCACATAGGGATTGCCGAACTGGATGTCTTCGTAGATCGCCGGATTCAACGACAGGATGCGCGAGATGATCGCGGTATCCAGTTCGAACGAAGCCGATCGGTACGGCAGCATCGCCGCCAGCGTGCCCAGCTGCGGTTGGTATTCGCGCAGCACACCTGCCTGGGCCAGGTGCGTCGCATGCACCATCGCCTGCACCAGCGCCATCATCTGGTCGTGGTGCTGCGGCGTGGCCCGCACGCACTCAGCCTGCAGTGCCAGGCACAACGCGTCCACCCAGGGCCGCCAGTGCTGCAGTCGCGCCTCGCAGACCACCATTACCCTGCCTTTCAGGGTCGGCGCCTTTGGCGGCGCCGTCATCGGATGCAGGCCCACCACCTCGGCGCACGAGGCCAGCATCGCCTGCACCGGCGCTTCCTTCACCGAGGTCACGTCCAGCCACAAGCGGTCCTGCTCGCGGCCCGCCGACAGGCGCGCGTACTCGGCGATCAACGTGGACGTGTGCCGGATCGGTGCGGAGAACACCAGCACGTCGGCCTGTTCCAGCAACTGCTCCGGCGCATGCGAACCCGGATCGGCTGGATCGTGGCCGATCACGCGCACCTGCATGTGCTGTTCGAAGAACCGGGTCAGCCAGCGTCCATAGGCGCCGGCATTGCCGACGATGCCGACCGTGCGCGGCGTGCGTTCGTGCAGATCGCTCATGCCAGCCGTTCGGCGCGGAAGCGCATGCCGTCGGCCAGTGCCGCCGGTGCGGCCGCGATCACGTCGAACTCTTCGAAGCCGTGGGCCAGGGTCGCCTCCAGCGCCGCATGGGTGCCGGCGATGGCCCGCGAGATGGCCATCTGCATAGGCTCACCGCGCAGCAGGAAGGACACCATCAGCGACATCAGCACATCGCCGGTGCCTGCCACATCCACCGGCAGCAGCGGCGAGGTCCAGCGCCAGGTTTCCTCGCGACCCACAGCCAGCGTCACCAGTTCGCCCGGATTGCCGCCGACGCTGTGTGCCAGCACCCACTGCGGCCCCCGTGCCAGCAGCGCGCGCGAAGCAGCAATGGCATCGGCTTCGGCCAGCGCCGGCATGCCGGTCAGGCGACCGAGTTCGAAGGCATTCGGGGTAACCAGCCATGCATGCGGCAGCAGGCGCTCAGCGAAGATTGCTTCCAGTCCCGGCTCCACGTAGGGGCCAGTGTGGGTATCGCCGATCACCGGGTCCAGGCAGTAGCGCAGCTGCGGACATGCCGGCAGGATCTCGTCCAGCCAATCAGCAAAGGCCGCACCGTTGGCAGCGCTGCCGAAGTAACCGGAGACCAGCATCTTCGCCCGCTGCGGAAGACCCCGTTCATGCGTGCCGAGCAGCAGATCGGCAAACCAGTCGCTGGGCAGCACACGGCCACGGGTGGTCTCGTAGAACGGCGCATTGCTCAGCAGCGTGGTCGGGATCGAGGCCACGCGCACACCGAGCGCACGCATCGGGGGCAGCGCGGCGCTGTTGCCGGCATGGCCGTAGACCAGTTGTGATTGGACCGAAATGACATCGATCGGCGAAGGGCCGTCGGGCCGCTGGCGGCGGCCGTGGACCAGGTGGTTGTCGAGGGATTCGCTCATGCCCGCATTCTACGCCCAAGGGGGTTTTCGGCAGGGCTGCGCCCTGCACCTGCAGAGGCAACAGCCACAGCCAAAGCCGAGGCAACAGCAACAGCCGGCTCTGGCTTTTCTCTGGTTTGGCGGGGCGGCATGGGGCTGCAGGACACGCCGTAAACCCATCCATGGGGGCTCGATGGCGCCATCCATGGCGCCAACGGTCCTGCAGCCCCATACCGCCCCGCCCTCGACAGTTTCCCGGTGACAGATGGTGATGGAGCCACGACATGCGTGGATGAATCTCCATCGGAATCGAATATTTCGAATTCGAATCGAAGAGCATCCACGACGTGTCGACCAAGGTCGACACTCACCAACAGCAAGTCATGCCATCCCGACAGATTGCGGAGATCTGTCGAAGGCGGGGTGGGTCCGGTTGCGGGGGTGTCCGCGGCATGGATGCCGCGGCCAAGCCTCCAGGGATGGATTCACGGCGTCCCCCGCAACCGGACCCACCCCGCCATCCCACGAAATGCACGCTTTTGCCGTTGCCGTTGCCGTTGCTCTGGCATCTGCAGGTGCAGGGCGCAGCCCTGCCGAAGAACACCCCTCAGTGCGCAGCAGGCCTGGACGGCGGCAGCCAGGCCGCGACGATGCCCAGCAACGGCAGGAACGCGGTCAGCTGGTAGACGAATTCGATGCTGGTCTTGTCAGCCAGCAGACCGAGCACCGCTGCTCCGAGGCCGCCCATGCCGAAGGCAAAGCCAAAGAACAACCCGGACACCATGCCGATCCGGTGCGGCATCATTTCCTGCGCATAGACCACGATCGCCGAGAAGGCCGAAGACAGCACGAAGCCGATCAGCACCGCCAGCACCGTCGTCCACAACAGGTCGGCATGCGGCAGCATCAGCGCGAACGGTGCCACGCCCAGGATCGAGGCCCAGATGATCGGCTTGCGACCGATACGATCGCCCAGCGGCCCGCCGAAGAATCCACCCGCGGCGGACGCCACCAGGAAGGCGAACAGATGCAGCTGCGCCTGCGCCACCGGAATGCCGAAATGATGCATCAGGTAGAAGGTGAAGTAGCTGCCGATGCTGGCCATGTAGAAGTACTTGCTGAAGATCAGCACCAGCAGGATGGCCAGCACCCGGGCGATCGTGCGCGGCGGATGGCGCGCGGCAGTCACACCATGTGCTGCTGGCCGGGGCGCGCCAAGATGCAGCGAGTACCAGCGACCGACATAGGTCAGCAGGGCAATGCCGATCAACGCTGCACCGGCAAACCACGATGCGGCATGCTGGCCATAGGGCACGATCACCGCTGCGGCGATCAGCGGCCCCAGCGCCGTGCCGAAGTTGCCTCCCACCTGGAATACCGACTGCGCCAGGCCATGACGGCCGCCGGAGGCGAGGCGTGCGATGCGCGAGGCTTCCGGATGGAAGATGGCCGAACCGATACCGACCAGCGCGGCGGCCAGCAGCACCATCGCGTAGTTGGGCGCAAAGCCGAGCAGCAGCATGCCGCACAAGGTCGAGGCCATGCCGATCGGCAGCGAGTACGGGGCCGGCCGGCGGTCGGTGGCAAGGCCGACCAGCGGCTGGAAGATCGAGGCGGTGAGCTGGTAGGTCAGCGTGATCAGGCCGATCTGGGTGAAGCTGAGATTGAAGCCGCCCTTGATCACCGGATAGATGGCCAGGATCAGCGACTGCATCATGTCGTTGACCATGTGCGAGCTGGAGATTGCCGCCAGCACTCCGGGCGATACGGGGCGGGCGGATACGGCGGGAGAAGCCAGAGTCGACATTGCGCACGGTCAGGATGGGGGCGAGCCGTGCATGCTACGGTGGGCATCCGCTCCCTTCTGCCGCGTTCTGGTCATGGCCTATCGCAAAAAGGACACCCCCTGCCCCATCCGCGAAACCGCGCCGTGGAACGAGGTGCCGGTGCATCGCCCGGTCACCTGCCGCGCACGCGACTACCGCGCCGGCACCCACATCGCGGCGCACAAGCACCGGCGGCACCAGCTGGTCTATTCCATGTCCGGGCTGATGGTGGTGCGCTCGGAGGTCGGCCGCTGGGTGGTGCCCTCCACCCGCGCCATCTGGATGCCGGCGGGCATGGCGCATGCGGTGGACTGCATCGCCGAGGTGCACATGCGCAGCCTGTACATCGAACCGTCATTCGCCCCGCAGCTCCCCGCCGAGCCCTTCGCCGTGCAGGTTGCCCCCCTGCTGCGCGAACTGCTGCAGGCAGCCATCCTGATCGACGGGCCGCATGAAGAAGACAGCCGCGATGGCCGCGTGGTGCGGCTGATGCTCGACGAACTGCACCGCATGGACGTACTGCCGTTGCACCTGCCCGAGCCCGTCGACCCGCGCCTGCACAGGATCTGCCAACACATCCAGAAACATCCCGGCGACGAGGCGACCCTGCAGGACTGGGCGCAGGCGTTGGCGATCGACGTGAAAACCATCCAGCGCCACTTCGCCAGCGAACTGGGCATGACCTTCGGCCAGTGGCGGCAGCAGGCGCGCCTGCTGGCCGCGATGGAACGGCTGGCCCGCGGCGAAAAGGTGATCGATGTGGCGCTGGCGATGGGCTACGAGAGCCCCAGTGCCTTCACCAGCATGTTCAAACGGCAGCTGGGGCAGACGCCGGCGGCATTCTTCCGTTGATCCGTCGCACTGCGTCCACGCATGGCACGGATCTGCTGCGCCGGAAAAGAGAACGCCGGGCATGGCCCGGCGCTGTCGTTCAACATTTCCCTCAAGGGATCAGGACGTCATCCGATCCCAGAAGCCCTTGACGCCGTCGATGAAGGTCGCCGACTTCGGCGAATGCTTGCGCGCATCCTCGCCGTTGAAGGTGGCTTCAAACTGCTCCAGCAGTTTGCGCTGGTCGCTGGTGAGGTTGACCGGCGTCTCCACTACCACGCGGCAGTACAGGTCACCCTCGCTGCGGCTGCGCACCGAACGCACGCCCTTGCCGCGCAGGCGGAACAGCTTGCCGGTCTGGGTCTCGGCCGGGATACGGATTTCCGCTTCACCACCGAGGGTGGCCACGCGCACGGTATCGCCCAGTGCGGCCTGCGAAATGCGGATCGGCACTTCGCAGTGCAGGTCGTCACCGTCGCGCTGGAAGATGTGGTGCTCGCGCACGCGCACTTCCACGTACAGATCGCCCGGTGGCGTCCCCGCAGGGCCGGCCTCGCCCTCACCCGCCAGGCGGATGCGGTCGCCGGTATCCACGCCCGCCGGCACCTTCACCGACAGCACCTTGTCTTCTTCGACACGGCCGTTGCCGTGGCAGGTCTTGCAGGGCTTGGCGATGATCTGGCCACGGCCACCACAGTTGTGGCAGGCCTGCTGCATGGCGAAGATGCCGCGCTGGATGCGCACCTGGCCACGACCATGGCAGACGTTGCAGGTCTCGACCTTGCCGTCCTCCGAGCCGCTGCCATCGCAGTCGCCGCATTCGGCCAGGGTCGGAATCTCGATGCGACGCTCGACGCCACGCACCGCTTCTTCCAGGTCCAGCTCCATCACGTAACCGATGTCGGCGCCGCGACGCGCCTGGCGCGGGCCACCACCGCCGGCACCACCAAAGATGTTGCCGAAGATGTCGCCGAAAATATCGTTCATGTCCGGGCCGCCCGGACCACCGCCACCACCGCCCATGCCGTGTTCGAACGCGGCATGGCCATGGCTGTCGTACATGCGGCGCTTGTTGCCGTCGGACAGGACTTCGTAGGCTTCCTTGCACTCCTTGAAGGAGGCTTCGGCCGCCGCATCGCCCGGGTTGCGGTCCGGGTGGAACTTCATCGCGCAACGGCGGTAGGACTTCTTCAGTTCTTCGTCGGTGGCGGTGCGGGCAACGCCCAGCACTTCGTAGTAATCGCGCTTGCTCATATCGTGGATCGCATTCCGGAAAGTCGGGATTCGTCAAAGCGGAAGAGCGGAACCAGGTCCGCTCTTGCGTCGGGCGCCCCGACACGCCAGAGGGCGGTCAGGACCCTGGTACGACAACGGGACGCTGGCAACCAGCGTCCCGTGTCGGTCCGGATCAGGACTTCTTGTCGTCCTTGACTTCGGTGAACTCGGCGTCCACCACGTCATCCTGCGCCTTGCCCGCATTGCCGGCGTCGGCACCCGGGGCGGCACCGCCCTGGTCGGCCGAAGCCGCAGCGAACAGCGACTGGCCAGCTTCTTCCAGCACCTTCGACTTGGCTTCGATCTGCGCCTTGTCGTCACCCTTCATCGCGGTTTCCAGATCGGCCAGGGCCGCTTCCACCTTGCCGATCACTTCGCCACCAACCTTGCTGCCGTGCTCGGTGATCGCGCTGCGGGTGCCGTGGATCAGGGCATCGGCCTGGTTGCGGGCCTGCACCAGCTCCTGGAACTTCTTGTCTTCTTCGCGGTTGGCTTCCGCGTCGGCGACCATGCGTGCGATCTCTTCCTCGGACAGACCCGAACCGGCCTTGATCTCGACCTTCTGTTCCTTGTTGGTCTTCTTGTCCTTGGCCGACACGTGCAGGATGCCGTTGGCGTCGATGTCGAAGGACACTTCCACCTGCGGCAGGCCGCGCGGGGCCGGCTCGATGCCGGACAGGTCGAACTTGGCCAGCGACTTGTTGAAGCGGGCCTGTTCGCGCTCACCCTGCAGCACGTGCACGGTCACGGCCGACTGGTTGTCCTCGGCGGTGGAGAACACCTGCGAGGCCTTGGTCGGGATGGTGGTGTTCTTTTCGATGATCTTGGTGAACACACCGCCCATGGTTTCGATGCCCAGCGACAGCGGGGTCACGTCCAGCAGCAGCACATCCTTGACGTCGCCGCCAAGCACGCCGCCCTGGATCGCAGCACCCAGTGCCACGGCTTCGTCCGGGTTGACGTCCTTGCGCGGTTCCTTGCCGAAGAACTCGGTGACAGCCTGCTGCACCTTCGGCATGCGGGTCTGGCCGCCGACCAGGATCACTTCGCTGATGTCGCTCGAACGCAGGCCGGCGTCATTCAACGCAACGCGGCACGGCTCGATCGACTTCCTGATCAGCTCTTCCACCAGCGATTCCAGCTTGGCGCGGGTCAGCTTGATGTTCAGGTGCTTCGGACCCGACGCGTCAGCGGTGACGTACGGCAGGTTCACTTCAGTCTGCTGGGCGCTGGACAGCTCGATCTTGGCGCGCTCGGCAGCATCCTTCAGGCGCTGCAGGGCCAGCGGATCCTTGCGCAGGTCGATGCCCTGGTCCTTGTTGAACTCTTCAACCAGGTACTCGATGACGCGGTTGTCGAAGTCTTCGCCACCCAGGAAGGTGTCGCCGTTGGTGGCAAGCACTTCGAACTGCTTCTCGCCGTCGACATTGGCGATCTCGATCACCGAGACGTCGAAGGTGCCGCCGCCCAGGTCGTACACAACGATCTTGCGATCCTTGTTGTCGCCCTTGTCCAGGCCATAGGCCAGCGCGGCCGCGGTCGGCTCGTTGATGATGCGCTTGACGTCCAGGCCGGCGATGCGGCCAGCGTCCTTGGTTGCCTGGCGCTGGCTGTCGTTGAAGTAGGCCGGCACGGTGATGACCGCTTCGGTGACCTTCTCACCGAGGAAGTCCTCGGCGGTCTTCTTCATCTTCTCCAGCACCTTGGCCGAGATTTCCTGCGGTGCCATCTTCTTGGCATCGCTGGTGGCCACCCAGGCATCACCATTGTCATGGGCCAGGATGCTGTACGGGACGTGCGCGATGTCCTTCTGCACTTCGGCGTCGGTGAACTTGCGGCCGATCAGGCGCTTCACTGCGTAGAAGGTGTTCTTCGGGTTGGTCACGGCCTGGCGCTTGGCCGAGGCACCGACCAGGACTTCGCCGTCCTTGGTGTAGGCGACGATCGACGGGGTGGTGCGATCGCCTTCCGAATTTTCGATGACGCGGGCCTTGCCGCCGTCCATGATCGCCACGCACGAGTTGGTGGTGCCGAGGTCGATACCAATGATCTTGCCCATGGGGGAGACTCCTTGAAGGATGTTGTTTTTGTCAGTCCGGCCGTTCGGCCGGTGGATGAATGGGATGTGGGGGAGGCTCGTGGAACATTCAAGCCATCCCCCGAACGCTGTGTTTCCGTTCGCCCAACACGTTCAGCGTCGGTCATGCCGATGCCCCGGTCGCGGCGGGAAAACCCGCGCCAGGCCAGGCCCGGCGCCCGCGGTCAATCGGCGGCAACCACCACCAGCGCCGGCCGCAGCAGGCGCTCGTTGAGCAGGTAGCCCTTCTGGAACACGGTCACCACGCTGCCCGGGGCGGCGCCGGGGGCAGCGACCTGGCTGATCGCCTGGTGGTGTTCCGGGTTGAACGGCTGCCCGGTCGGGTCCAGCAGCACCAGGCCGTTGTCACCAGCGACCTTCAGCAGCTGCTTGTAGGTCAGCTCCAGGCCCTCGCGAAGCGGATGGGCATCGTCGCCGGCGGCCTTGAGGCCGGCATCGAGGCTGTCGAATACCGGCAGCAGTTCGCCCAGCAGCTTCTCGTTGGCGAACTTGCGCGCCTGTTCGATGTCGCGGGCCACGCGCTTGCGCTGGTTGTCGAGGTCGGCGCGCTCACGCAGCGCTTCGGCCTTGACCTGCTCCACTTCGGCACGGAGCTGTTCGATCTGTTCGTTGACGCCCTCGGCGGCAGCTGCGTCGGCGGCGGCCTGCTGGGCGGCGATGTCTGGCTGATCTTGATTCATGTCTGGGTCCCTGGCGGTCACTCTCCGCCTCCACCCACCCTAGTGTGGGCGGGATGCTGCGTTTCAAGCGTCCGATGCACCCGGACTTCGCCCGCCCGGCGAAAAGGCCGCGCCGAGCACATCGGCGGTGGCCTGGACCAGCGGAATCATGCGGTCGTACGCCATCCGCTTCGGCCCGATCACGCCCAGCACGCCCAGTACCTGGCCGTTGGCGGTGTACGGCGCGGTGACCAGCGAGACGCCCTGCAGGGGTACCACGCCGGTTTCCTCGCCGATGAAGATGCGCACGCCGGGGGCCTGGATGGTCCGCTCCAGCAGCTGCAGGATCTCGCGCTTGCTGGAAAACAGCTCGAACAGCTCGCGCAGGCGCTCCAGGTCGGACAGGTCCTGCACCCCCATCAGACGCGTCTGGCCGGCCACCAGCATGTCGTCGGCCGGCGGCTGCAGGGCCTGCTCGGCCAGCTCGACGCTGTGCGCCAGCACCTGTTCCAGCTCGGAACGGGCGTCGCGCAGCTCCAGCAGCAGGCGGGTACGGATCTCGGCCAGGGGCAGCCCGGCGAAGTTGGCATTGAGGTAGTTGGCCACCTGCTCCAGCTGCCCCGGTGCGAAGTCCTGGCGCGTCTCGATCACCCGGTTCTGCACTTCATTGTCGGCAAACACCAGGATCGCCAGCACCCGGCGCCCGTCCAGCGCCACGAAATCGATCTGGCGGAAGGCGAACTGCTCGCGGCGCGGCGCGCTGACCACGCCAACGAAGTGGCTCATCGCCGACAGCAGCTCCGACGCACTGCCGAGCAGCGCCTGGGTACTGCCGCCTCCGGCCAGCTCCTGACGCAGTCGGGCCAGCTCCCCTTCGCCCGGCGGCTGCATCTGCAACAGGCTGTCGACGAAAACCCGGTAGCCATGCGCGGTCGGAATCCGGCCCGCCGACGTATGCGGCGAGGCCAGCAGGCCCAGGTCTTCCAGGTCACCGAGGATGTTGCGGATGGTGGCCGGACTGACCTCCAGGCCGGCCACGCGCGCCAGCGTCTGCGAACCCACGGGCTCGCCATCCTGGATGTAGCGCGCGATCAGCGTGCGCAGCAGGTGCCGCGCGCGCGGGGCAAGTTGGTCGGGAGAACCGTGCATGGAATCAACCTGTGAGACAGGGACATTAGATAATGGCGACGCATCCCCTTGGCAAGTCATTGGACGACCCCGCCGCGCGTGCTAGCGTTGCGCGGCTGCAGACACCCCCTTACCCATGCTCAGACATCTTTCAATCAAGGATTTCGCCGTCGTCCGCGCCACCGAACTGGAGTTCGGGCCGGGCATGACCGTGGTTTCAGGCGAGACCGGCGCGGGCAAGTCGCTGATGGTCGACGCTCTGGGCTTCCTGTCCGGCCTGCGCGCCGACAGCGGCGTGGTCCGCCATGGCGCGGCCCGGGCCGAACTGTCGGCCGAATTCGCGCTGGACCAGCTGCAGGCCGCCCGCCAGTGGCTGGCCAGCAATGAGCTGGACGATGAAGACCAATGCCAGCTGCGCCGCGTGATCCGCGCCGACGGCGGCTCGCGCTCGTGGATCAACGGCCGCCCGGTCACCCTGGCGCAGCTGGCCGACCTCGCCGGCCTGCTGGTGGAAATCCATGGCCAGCATGAGCAGCAGGCCCTGCTGACGCGCCCGTCGCAGCTGGCCCTGCTGGACGCCTATGCCCGCAACGAAAGCGAACGCCGCCAGGTGCGCCGCGCTGCCGCCACCTGGCAGGCGCTGGTCGATGAATCCCTCGCACTGTCGCAACAGGGCGACGTGAGTGACCGCATCGGCTTCCTCGAACATCAGCTGCGCGAACTGGACCGTGAGGATCTGGAGCCGGAGTCGATCACCGCGCTCGGCGCCAGCCATCGCCGTCAGGCGCATGCCAGCGCCCTGTTGGCCGCCTGCCAGGCAGCTTCGGACCAGCTCAACGGCGACGAAGGCCACTCGGCGCTGGATCAGCTGCAGCAGGTGCGGCATGAACTGGCCCGGGTGGCCGAACATGACCCGCGCCTGGGCGATGTCGATGCATTGATCGACAGCGCCTCCATCCAGCTGCACGAGGCGCTGGCCCTGCTCGACCGGGTGCATGACGACCTGGACGCCGATCCGGACCAGTTCGAGGAGAACGAGCGCCGCCTCGGCCGCCTGCACGACCTGGCCCGCAAGCACCGCGTGCCGATGGATGAGCTGGGTGCGCAGCGTGAGCGCATGCACGCCGAAGTGGAACAGCTGCGCGGCGCCGACGAGCGCCTGCAGCGTCTGGCCGGCGAAATTGAGAAGGCCGCAGCGGCCTGGCGTATCGAGGCCGCAGCACTGACCACCAGCCGCCGCACCGCTGCTGCCGAGCTGTCGGCCACCACCACCGGCATCATTGCCGAGCTGGGCATGGGCGGCGGTCAGTTCCTGATCGAGCTGGAGCCGCAGGACAACGGCAAGCCGGACCCGCAGGGCGCCGAGCGCGTCGAGTTCCTGGTAGCTGCCAATGCCGGCCAGCCACCGCGTGCGCTGCGCAAGGTCGCTTCCGGTGGCGAGCTGTCACGTATTTCGCTGGCTATCGAAGTGGCCGCGCTCGACCTGGATGCAGTGCCGACCATGGTGTTCGACGAAGTCGACTCCGGCATCGGTGGCGCGGTGGCCGATATCGTCGGCCAGAAGCTGCGCGCCCTCGGCGAAAAGCGCCAAGTATTGTGCGTGACCCATCTGCCGCAGGTCGCCTCCAAGGGCCACGCCCATTACCGGGTCAGCAAGGCACCGGTGGAAGGCATGACCCAGAGCGCGGTGGAGAAGCTCGACGCAAAGGCCCGCGAGGAAGAGCTGGCGCGCATGCTGGGTGGCGTGGAAGTGAGCAAGGAAGCCCGCGCCGCCGCGCGCAAGCTGCTGCAGGTGTAGGCCCCTGCACGCCTGTTGGCGCGCGTGAATCGCGGGCATTCATCCACGCATGGCGTGGATCTACTGCAGGCCTGACGCCTGGTAGTGCCGGCCGCTGGCCGGCAACCCGGCGCACGTGGACGAAGGTCATGACGCTGCCGGCCAGCGGCCGGCACTACCCCCGCGGCTGCGTCAGATCGACGTTCTCCACCAGGAAATCAAGGAACGCGCGCACCCGCAGCGGCAGGTAGCCCCCCTGCCCCAGGAACACCGCGTGCACCTCTTCCAGGTCGCCCGGGTTGGCGTCCTCCAGCACCGGCAGCAACCGGCCTGCCGCAATATCGGCCTGCACCTGGAACGCCGCCAGCCGGGCCAGGCCCAGCCCACCCAGCACCAGCTGACGCAGCGCGTCGCCATTGCTGGCGCGCGCATTTCCGCTCGGCAGTACCCGCTGCTGCTGGCCATCCTGCAGCAGCGGCCAGCCCTGCACCGACCGTGCATGGCCGATATCCAACCGGTTGTGCGCCAGCAGCGCATCGGCATTGGCCGGCAGTCCGTGTCGTGCCGCATAGGCCGGTGCCGCCACGATCATCATCCGCGTCGCCCCCAGCCGGCGCGCGACCAGGCTGGAACTCTTCAACGGACCGGCCCGCACCGCCACGTCCGTGCGCTGCTCCAGCAGATCGATCACCTCGTCGGTCAGCGTCAGGTCCACACCGACCTGCGGATGACGCTGCAGGAATTCCGGTAGCAGCGGCAGCAGGAAATGCTGGCCGAACGGCACGTTGGCATTGACCCGCAGCCGCCCGCGCGGCTCGGCGTGGGCGCTGGCGCAGCGTTCGGCCTCTTCCAGATCGGCCAGCACCCGCAGGCCGCGCTCATAGAACGCGCAGCCCTCCGGGGTCAGCTGCAACTGGCGGGTGGAGCGCTGCAGCAGGCGCGTGCCCAGCCGTTGTTCCAGCCGCGCAACCAGCTTGCTGACCGCCGACGGTGTCATCTCCAGGCTGCGGGCGGCGGCGGAAAAGCCGCCGGTTTCGATCACCCGTACGAACACTTCCAGTTCGCCGGATCGGTTGATGTCGGTGCGTGCCATGCCAATGAATTCGATTCACAGATGATTGTCCATGCGCAGTCTAGTTCACAGATAACCCTGGACGCACCATGACCGTCCCTCCCACCAGGTCATCCCGATGAATCGCCTGAGCCAACTGACCGCCACCGCCCTGCTTGTCCTGTCCGGCGCCGCCGCCGCGTCACCTGCCCCGCACTGGGTGGCCAGCTGGCAAGCCAGCCCGCAGCCGGTGTGGGGCAGCGATTTCCTGTTTCCTACCCTCATTCCCGGCCAACTGCAGGACCAGACCTTTCGCCAGAGCGCTCGCGTCAGCCTGGGCGGGTCGCGCCTGCGGGTCCGGCTGAGCAATATCTACGGCACCCAACCTTTGCGGATCGGCGCTGCCAGCATCGCCGCCCATACGGGGGACACGCCGCAGCCGCTGCGCTTCGACGGCCAGCCCGGGGTCGTGATTGCGCCCGGGCAGGACCGCCTGAGCGATCCGCTCCCCCTTCTCACCGCTGATCGGCAGGCGGTGCAGGTCAGCGTTTACCTGCCCGACCGCACGCCGCTGCAGACCTTCCATTGGGACGGGCGGCAAACCAGTTGGATTGCGCCGGGCGACCAGCATCAACGACCCGCGCTGCGGGACGCCAGCAGCACCACGGCCCGCCTGCTCCTGTCGGCTATCGAAGTCGAGGCCCCGGCCATCGCGCGCAGCGTGGTGGTGATCGGCGATTCAATCACCGATGGCGCCACCGCCAGCCTCGACCAGGACCAGCGCTGGACCGATCACCTCGCCGCGCGGCTGGCACCAGAAGGTGTAGCGGTGGTCAATGCCGGCATATCCGGCGGTCGCCTGCTGCGCGATGGCATGGGCGAATCGGCCCGCAAGCGTTTCCAGCGTGACGTGCTCGACCAGCCCGGTGTCGCCAGCGTGATCGTGCTGATCGGCATCAACGACATCAGCTGGCCGGGCACGGCCTTTGCCCGCGCGCAGGCCCGGCCCAGCCTGGCCGAGCTGCAGGCCGGCTACCGCGATCTGGCCCAGCGCGCCCATGCGCGCGGCCTGCGCATCCTCGGCGCGACCCTGACCCCGTTTGCCGGCGCCCTGCCCGGCACCCCGCTGGACGACTACTACGCCGCGGACAAGGACGCCCTGCGCCAGCAGCTCAACGCCTGGCTGCGCACGGACAGCCCGTTCGACGCGGTGATCGACCTCGACGCGGCCCTGCGCGATCCGGCCGATCCCTCACGGATGGCGGCTGCCTACGACTCCGGCGACCACCTGCACCCGGGCGATGCGGGGAACCGGGCGATGGCCGAGGCGGTGGATCTGGACGTCCTGATGGGGCCATCCACGCATGGCGTGGATCTACCGCGACGCTGAGGCCAGACAAACAAAAACCCCGGGCATGCCCGGGGTTTCGTCGCAATCAGCTGGCTGCGAGGCCTACTTGCGCTTCTTGCGCACGTACAGCACCAGCGAGTGCTCTTCCAGCTCGTAGCCGTGATCGGCCGCGATCTTGCGCTGCAGGTCTTCGATCTCGGTGCTTTCGAACTCGATGATCTTGCCGCTGTCCACATCGACCATGTGGTCGTGGTGGCCGCCGCGGTCGAGTTCGTAGACGGCCTGGCCGCCTTCGAAATTGTGCTTGAGCACGAGGCCGGCGGCCTCGAACTGGGTCAGCACCCGGTACACCGTGGCCAGGCCGATCTCGTCGCCATGCTCCAGCAGCTGGCGGTAGATGTCTTCGGCGGTCATGTGGTGCTGGGCATTGCGCTGCTCGAGCAGCGCCAGGATCCGCATCCGCGGATGGGTCACCTTCAGGCCGACTTTACGCAGGTCGTGGGTTTCCATAGGTCTCCGTTCATTGGCGATTTAGCGCCAGCTGCCTCGGATTGGGTCGCGGTGGCACGCCGGGAGTGTATCATCGGATTGATTTCCCCAACCGCCAGTCCCGATGCGCAATCTCCTGTTGGTCGCCGCCGTCGCCTTGTCCACCACCGGGTGCGGCATCATCTACAAGCAACCCATCTACCAGGGCAACCTGATCCGGGAAGATGCCGTTGCCAAACTGCAGGTCGGGCAGAGCAAGCAGCAGGTCACTGCCCTGCTGGGCACCCCGTCGGTGCCGGATCCGTTCCACGCCCAGCGTTGGGACTACACCTCGACCGAGCGCGTGAACCGCCTGGGCCGTAGCGACGTGAAGAATTTCGTCGTGTACTTCGAAAATGATGTGGTCACCCGTTGGGAAGGCGATTACTTCCCGGCCAACGACAAGGCCCTTGCCCAGCAGACCGTGCGCCAGTTCGGCCGCAATCTGCCGAAGGACAAGAAGAAGAAGGGCGGCCGCTGAGCCACCCTGCCCGTCCTCCGGACGGGCCTTGGGGATCAACCGCCGCGCGCGCGTCGCCGGCGGTTGTCCTTCGGGTCGGCCTGCAGGCCACGCAGCAGCTCCACACGATCACCATCCAGCAGCACCTGATGCGGCTGCGCCAGTACGCCATGCACGGCGGCGGCAGGACAGTCGGCACTGCCTTCGAGCCGGGCCGCTGCCACGGCATCAGCCACGGTCGCCCCCTCCTCCAGCTGCAGCCGGCGCGACAGCACCTGGTGTGGCCAGGCCAGCACGACCTCGACCTCGATCATCGTTCAGCCCTCGTCGGCGACGCGGACGAAATCGTTGACCATGCGATCGGCCAATCCCTGGAAGCCGATGGCCAGCGCCGGACCCAGCAGGCGTGAACTCGGCTCGAAGTCCAGGGTGAGGGTGACCTTGCAGGCATCTTCCGCCAGGGCGTGGAATTCCCAGCGGCCGTGCAGTTGCTTGAACGGCCCCTCGCGCAGCTGCATGTCGATGCTGTGCGGGCGTTGCAGGGTGTTTTCGGTCTGGAACCAGGTGCTGAACGAACCCAGGCCCAGGTCCAGGCGAGCGACCAGCCGGTCTTCGCCCTGCTCGAGGATGCGGGCGTCCGAGCACCAGCGGAAGCGGCGCGGATAGGCCTGGACGTCGTTGACCAGATCGAACATGCGCGCGGCCGAATGTTCGACCAGGGCACTGCGGCGGATAGTAGGCATGAATACAGGACGCTTCGGCAATCGACCGGGCGGGCCCGAATCGGAGACAATACGGAAATGAGCAAGAACACCGGCAAGGATAAAGCAAAGAGCGCGACGGCCAACAAGACCATCGCGTTGAACAAGCGTGCCCGTCACGAGTACCACATCGAAGACCGCTTCGAAGCCGGCCTGGCCCTGCAGGGCTGGGAAGTGAAGTCGATCCGCGCTGGCCGCGGCAACATCGTCGACGCCTACGCCTATGTGAAGGACGGCGAGATCTTCCTGATCGGCGCGCAGATCACCCCGCTGATCCAGGCCTCCACCCACGTGGTGGCCAACGACCGGCGCGAGCGCAAGCTGCTGCTGCACCGGAGCGAGATCGACAAGCTGGTTGGCAAGGTCGAGCGTGATGGCTACACGATCGTGCCCACCGCCATGTACTGGAGCAAGAACAAGATCAAGCTGGAAGTGGCGCTGGCCAAGGGCAAGCAGACCCACGACAAGCGCGATGCCGCCAAGGATCGTGACTGGGCGATCGAGAAGCAGCGGGTAATGCGTCGCGGCAACCGCGACGCCTGATGGAGCGCGCCGACGCTCCTGCGGCGGCCAATGCTGAAGACGCGCGCGAGCTGTGCGCGCGGTTGTCTGCGTTCAACCGCGCCAGCAGCGGTTTCGACTTCGAAGACGTGCCGGTCCGGCTGGCCTGGCGCGATGAACAAGGTGAACTGCGCGGCGGACTGCTTGCCGATGTCTGCGCAGGTTGGCTGCAGGTGCATGTCCTGTGGGTCGACCCGGAACGTCGCGGGCGTGGCATCGGCCAGCGCCTGTTGGCGGATGCCGAGACCCAGGCCCGTGACGCTGGTGCGTGCGGGGTGATGCTCGACACCTTCGACTGGCAGGCCGAACACTTCTACCTGAGACAGGGCTATGAAGTGTTCGGACGGCTCCCCGACTGCCCGCCGGGCCACGAGCGGATCTATCTGCGCAAGGTGCTGCCAGTCCTTTAGCCCACGGCACCTCCGTCGGCTTTCGAAGGACTGCGCCAGACTGCCCCAGCGCGGGGCGTCGCCCACCGTTTCGGGCAACGACTCAACCCGCCAGCATGCCCTGCCCGCGCAGACGCGGTGACAGCGCCGCGTGCATCACTGCCAGGTGCATCACCACCGACAGCTCCGGAGCATGGCGATCATCACCGGCACGCCACTGCTGTGCCAGCCGCGCCGCATCGACGGGCAGCAGGGCCAGCAACTGGGCGTCGTCCAGCGCGTCGGCGGAGGCCTGCAGCTGCCGCGCCAGTTGCCGCGACTGCCACACGTGCACGCCAATGCTGAGGCTGGCCAGCGACATGAGGGTCAGGGCCAGGCCATGCTCGAACCACTGTGACAGCACATCCGGACCCCACAGGAGTGCGGCCAGTACCGCCAGGGCCGGCAGCCGCCAGCCCAGCCAATGGAAGCGGCCACGCCGAGGCCAATGCACCACCACCGCACTGGCGATCAGCGCAGCTGCAGCCGTGGCCGGCAACTCGGTTGCCCAGGTTGCAGCCAACAACACCGCCAGCACCGCCCAGACCCAGCCGGGCGGCAGTGCCCGCCGCTGGTAATCGGCCCCTACCGGGCCAACCAGCTGACGCAGGCTGCGCTGTTGCATTGCTTCGGTCACCGGCCGTCTCCGTATCTGTCCTGGCTGGAATGGTCGTAGCCAGTGTGTCGCAAATTCGTGCCCACGACGTTAGCAATCCGCTATGACGGACGCTCTGCAACATGTTGAGGATTGAGGCCGACGCCTGCCATTCACGCCGCGCGGAGATCCTTGCTGAGGAACACGCGACTGGTCCCCGGCGGATCGCACGGGACCTGGCCGAATACGGTCCAGCCATGCTTCACATAGAAGTCCGGCGCCTGGAAGCTGATGGTGTAGAGCACGGCGGAACGGCAGCCGCGCCGGCGTGCTTCCTCTTCGGCAGCGGCAAGCATCTGCGACCCCATGCCATTGCCCCGGTGTGCGGGCGGCATGTAGAACAGGTCGATGAACAACAGGCCCAGCGAGGTGCGCCCGCTCAAGCCACCCACCACTTCGCCGCTGGCCGGATCGGTGGCCAGCACGGCCAAGGTGCGTCGATCGGCATGGCCGGCCGCCTGCAGATTGAACTGATCCAGGCCATCGGCAATCAACTCCAGTGCTTGCGGGCTGGGGGCGTCGGTCACGGCGATTTCGAGCTGCATGCGTTCCATTCCCTGGGCGACTATCGGAACCGCCGATGCTAGCAAGCGACCTGCGGAAGCGGGTGACTGTTCAGGTTTTTTGGCGTAGCATGCGCAGCGTTGGGCAGGTACTGACCGTGGCGACACGGAACAGGCCTCGTACCTTGCAGAACTTGAAGAAACCGGGGGTGCATTGGTTTCGACGGGGGTTGTGAAGTCGCCTGGCGCATGCCGAGGGGGTAGCTTTCCTCGTAAATCCAGCTGCAAAACTCTAGTTGCCAACGACGACAACTACGCTCCGGTCGCTCTCGCAGCCTAAAAACTGCGGTGCGTGACCTTCTGCCGACTTAGGCGGAGCCTCGAAACTGCTTGTGTCCATGCTCGCAGCGTAGAGTCATTATCATGGAATCGCGCTGGGCGGCTGCCTGTCAGTCCGGCACAAGAACACAACAGGCTGGTTCCCGGGTGCGCTTTGCACACCGTGCTGCTCGGGGATGAGATTCAACGGTGAGCTAAGCATGTAGTGCTGGGGATGGAGTGCCTTCGGACGGCGGTTCAATTCCGCCCACCTCCACCATTTGTACCGCCCTTCGGGGCACGAAAAGCCAGATCTCCCGTCGATTGGGGTCTGGCTTTTTTGTTGGCCGCATCAGGTCCAGAACCGCTGCCTCGACAAGGAGAAGCACCGTGGCGTTGATGAACAGCTCCGAATGCAACTGCAAGGCACGCAGCGATACGGCGATCTGCCCGACCTGCGATGCAGCTGCCCCACCGGCCTCTCAGCAGCCAAGCGACGCTGTCTATGCGGCACCGGTATCGCAATCCCCGCCTACCGCCAGGAACCGTGCCATCTACATCCTGCTCGCCTTGTTCCTGGGCATTTTCGGCGTCCACAACTTCTATGCCGGTTACCACGGACGCGCGGTCTGCCAACTACTGATCACGCTGTTGTTGGGCTGGCTCTTGATCGGCGTGCTGTTCACGGGCCTATGGGCACTGGTGGAAATGATCACAGTGGAAACCGACGCCTCTGGCGTGCAGATGGTGTAATCCCTGGCTACGGGAGGGGCCGCCATGGATCTCGACAGAATCGACGTTGTCTCTTGGCTCGACCAGATCCTTGATCAGGATCCGGCAACCTATGAAGACGCCTACTGGGGGCCTCGCCCGGCCGCGGCCATTGCGGTGCCGCACCTGCTTGCCCGGCTGCCGGCGGTGGATGATGGTTACTCGCGCGGAAAGCTGCTGGAACTGCTCGGCGAATCAGGCGACAGCACGGTCGGTCCGACCCTGCGGGCTGAGCTGCAGCATCCGTTGGAAGAGGTACGCCAATGGGCGCAACTGGCCTTGGATGCCCTTGATCGGGGAATCGCTTGGCAACCCAGCGAGGGGGCCTAGCCGACAACACTACCCTGCCCCACACTTCAGCCTGTCTTCCCGGACTTGGTGCCGGCGCCTCCGCTGCTCCGCGACATACAGAAGGATCTGCAATGAACAAGCCGCTTATCGCCCTGATGCTGGGCCTGGCCTTGACAACCGCTGCTGTTGCCGCACCTCCGGCAACCAGCACCACCGCACTGGAAGCCCTGCTGGCCTGCAAGGCGGGTTCCGATTTCACTGAAGCGCAGGTGGAGCAGGCATTCCATGCCGCCGGCCTGAGCCGCGACCCCGGCAGCGTGTTCGAGCCCAAGGGCAAGCCGGTGGCGCTGTTCGGAGGCACCGTAGCCA
Organism: Stenotrophomonas sp. 1278; assembly: GCF_029892765.1. NCBI lineage: Bacteria > Pseudomonadati > Pseudomonadota > Gammaproteobacteria > Lysobacterales > Lysobacteraceae > Stenotrophomonas > Stenotrophomonas sp. 1278. The sequence goes on along the minus strand of NZ_JARXWD010000008.1, from coordinate 26,351 downwards.
GCGCGGATGTGAGCATTTCCAAGCCCTACAAGAGCCTGCACGTGTATCTGCAGGGCGTTGATCACCAGCGTTTGGCCCGATCCTGGGGAGTGACGACGGTCAACGACGCGGCCGAAACCGAAGCGCCTTCCTACCTCAAGAAGATTGATGCCACGCACACGCTGCATGTGGGTGCCGGTGACGACTACGATGGTTATTCGGCTGCGGTGACCTGCCTGATCGAGGGATGATCTGCGGGGAGACCGGCTGACAGGCGGGGTTCGCCGGGCACGGTCCGGCGCTGCCGCAGGCCTGCTTCCGCGTTGACACGCCTGCCGCTAGAGTGGCGCCAGCGCAGGGAGTTCACATGGAAAGAACAGGCATCGGCGTCATCCGCACCACCTTCGTCCTCGTTGCCCTGCTCGCCCTGAGCGGGTGCGCGACGCTGCGCCAGTTCGGCCCATCGGTGCAGGTGGGCACGGTCACGCCAGGGCAGTACATCGCGCTCAAGCGCGGCGACATCCTCACCAGCGGCAAGCTAAGCGCGGCCACCATGGAGACCCTGCGCGTGGCCGGCCTGGACGAGGGCGTCTGTGCCAAGCCCGGCCTGCCCTGCATCGAGGCGATGGAGGGCAGCATCGTCGTCCGCGAGGAAGACAAGCGCTCGGCGCTGGCCGAACTGTGGGTGCAGTACGCGATGACGATGCCGGCGCCGAAGCGCGAGTCGGCGTCGGTGGCCCGCAGCAAGGCCGCGACCGCACCGCCTGATCCGACCTTCCAGCCGCGGCTGGATGCGTGGATGCAGATCGCGCGGCAGTCCTACGCGTATCTGTTCTTCACCGAACGCACCGCCAACCAGCGTGGTTTCGAAGACCGCCAGACCCAGGTGCGCGACTACTACAATCTGGCCGTGCAGGAATCAGCCGTGCTGCTGTTCGAAGCCTACTCGAGCAAGCAGGTGCGCAACGACAACGGGCGGTTCCAGCTGGGACGCTGGACCTTCGTGCTCGCGCCTGCCGACGATGGCCCGGCAGCGGACACGCGCGAGCCGCTGGAACTGGTACCGGCCGCATCGATGTCCTTCACCGGCACCCTGCGCAGCGTGCATCGCCGCGACGGCTTCGGCGCCGAACTGGTGGCGGTGATGGCAGACCCGGCCAGCACCGGCCTGGCGGCCGCCGCCGCTGGTAACGCAACGAAGGCCGAGCGCGACTGGAGCGAGATGCCGTCGCCGTCGATGACCGTGCTGCTGCGTTTTTCCGGCAACAACCTATGGGAAGTGCTGCACGACGACGAGCCGGAACTGGAGATCCACGACCCCTACCAGGTAGCGGTGGTGGAACTGCACGGCGAGCAGGTGCCACTGGCGGCGAACTTCACCGCCGGTTACGCGCTGTGGCTGGCCCGCTCCAACTTCAGCCGGCAATCGCTGCGTACGCTGTTCGGCGGCAAGGGCGGTATCGACAAGCCGCATCTGTTCATGATGCAGCCGTACGATCCGGACCGTCGCGTGCTGCTGATGATCCATGGCCTGGCCAGCAGCCCGGAGGCGTGGGTCAACGTGGCCAACGAACTGATGCGTGACGATGAGATCCGCGGCGACTTCCAGATCTGGCAGTTCTACTACCCGACCAACATGCCGATCGCCCTCAGCCACGATGAGATCCGGCGGATCCTGCACGAGGCACTGCAGCACTTCGACCCAACCGGCAAGGCGCTCGCATCGCGCGACATGGTGGTGGTCGCGCACAGCATGGGCGGGGTGATTTCGCGGCTGATGGTGTCCTCCTCTGGCGATCATCTGGTCGACACCCTGCTGGCGACTGCGCAGATGACCCCGGCGCAGCGCGAACTGCTGCGTACGAAGGGCGCGCCGGTGCTGACATTCCAGCCGGAACCGGAAATCTCACGGGTGGTGTTCATCGCTACCCCCCATCGCGGCACCGATGTTGCCGGCACGCGCCTGGGGCGCTGGCTCGGCCGCTTCGTGCGCCTGCCGCTGACGGTGCTGGAGGATGTCGCGACATTGGCAAACGACGGCAAGGTCGAGCGCAACGACGACAAGCACGGCTACCAGATGAACAGCATCCAGAACCTGGACAAGGACGATGCCTTCGTCAAGGCCGTGGCCGATCTGCCGATATCGCCGAAGGTGCGTTACCACTCGATCATCGCGCGGACCCAGGCCGAAGGTCCGCTGGAAAAGACCGACGATGGACTGGTTCCCTACTGGAGCGCGCACCTGCCGAAGGCCGTCTCGGAAAAAGTGATCGTGTCCGGTCACAGCGTGCAGGAAGCCACGCCGGCCATCGTCGAACTCCGCCGCATCCTGCATGAGGACATGGAGGCTCATCCTCTGCCGGCGAAGTAGCGCACGACTTACAGCAACCATGGCCCGCGCTTTCCCGTCCGGGCCACCGACAACGAGGCAATGGAATGCATATCTCAACACTGGTCGAACTGCTCGGCAGCAAGGGCTCGGATGCTCATCTGCAGGCATGGCTCGCACAGCATGGTATCGGCAAGCCCCCGACCACGATCAGCGCGAACCAGGGGCAGAAATCGGTCAAGGACAAGCTCCACGACATGGAGTTCTACTTTGCCTTCGACATCATCAATGATCGCTTCTATCCGCCCACCGTCGGAGCGCGTGGCAGCCTGCTGAGCCACTTCAAGTCCGCCACCCTGTTCAGTCGCCGGCCCAAGGGCAATCCGCCAAAGCCCGAAGGCTTCTGGGACGGATACGTGCAGCCATCAGCCACACTCCAGGACTGCCTGGCGTACTTCAACGGCCGGTTGGAAGAATTCGGCAACACCGCCTACTTTGAAAAGCCGCTTACCGGGGACGTCGACATCAAGCTCTGGTTCTGCAAGCGCAGGCAGCGCGTGGACACCATCCAGCTCAATCTGCATGAGGACCGCGAGTTCATCGGCCATCATGATTTCGACCCTGGCAATGAACACAACACCACCCCGCAGGCGGCAACGCTGGTACTGAAGTGGCTGTTCGATCGCCGGCACCTGCGGGTGCCGCAGGCACTCTACGAGGCCGGGCTGGAGGATGATCACCAGGCGATCCTGCGCTTTGCCGAGCAACATCTTGGCAACCACGTCTGGGCAGGCCAGCTTCACGATTCACCTGCGCTGCGCAGCGTGCTGGCCCACACCAGGACCACCCGCCCCCTGCAACTGGACAACGGCAGCCCGCTGCACCTGTTCGACAAGTGGCTGTACCTGAAGGCAGGCGGAGCATGGGAACGGCATCAGGCCCTCTACAACGACGACACACTGGCGGACTGGAGTGCGAGCGTGGATGCGTTCGAACGCGCGGTGGTGCTTGATGCCGCGCAGCGACAGGCGTTTCTGGCAATGCTGGACGACGCCTACCAGCGGGTTCAGCAAGCGCACCCTGCCTGATCGCATTGGGGGAAATCCCTCATCGTGCGTACGCATCGCTCTGGCTAAGGTGACCACTCTCTTCCGCAGGAGGTCCGCATGAACACGTCAGAACCCAGCCGTCAGCCCAGCCCCGATCCGGCCGAGCGGGATGCGTTTTTCCCGTCGCCGTACTCGCTGTCCCAGTTCACTTCGGCAACCACCGATCTGTCCGGCGCGGACTATCCCGATGCCCGCCGTGACGGACGCTGGAAAGTGCTGATGATCGCCGCCGACGAACGCTATCTGCCGACCGCCAACGGCCACCTGTTCTCGACCGGCAACCATCCGGTGGAGACGCTGCTGCCGATGTATCACCTGCACAAGGCCGGTTTCGGGATCGACGTGGCGACGCTGTCGGGCAACCCGGTGAAGTTTGAATGGTGGGCGTTCCCACGCGAAGACCGCGAGATCGGCGGCCTGCACGAACACTACGAACCCCGCTTCCGCCAGCCTCTGCACCTGGACGACGTGGCGGCCGCCCTCGATGCCGGTTCGGACTATGCCGCGGTGTTCATTCCCGGCGGTCACGGTGCGTTGATCGGCCTGCCGGAAAGCCGCGCGGTGAAGGCCACCCTGCAGTGGGCGGTGGACAATCAACGCCACATCATCACCCTCTGTCACGGCCCTGCCGCGCTGCTGGCGGCTGGCGTGGATGAAGCCGGTGGCGGTTCATTGTTCCGCGGTCATCGGATCTGCGCCTTCCCCGATGCGATGGACCGGCAGACCCCGGATATCGGCTACATGCCTGGTCAACTGCCGTGGTTCTTCGGTGAGCGCCTGGCCCAGCAGGGCGTGCAGATCGTCAACGAGGGCATCGATGGCAGCGTGATGCAGGACCGCCTGCTGCTGACCGGCGACAGCCCGCTGGCGGGCAATGCGTTGGGCAAGCTGGCTGCGCGCACCCTGCTGGATGCGTTGGCCGCACGCTGACCGGCATGGATACCGTCGTGCAGTCATTGCTGGTGCTGGAACGTGCACGTTCGCTGGCAGCCATCGGTACCGTACTGCGCGGCGTCGGCGCGCCGCTGGGTTATGACCGCACGCTGATGTTCGCTACCGGCACCGATCTGGACCGAGGCGCGCAGCGCCTGTACTGGATCGATGGCGATTGGTTCGGCGAGGGCGCCAGCAGTGGCGTGGCGCACTACCTGCATGCGTGCCCGGTCAATCGCCATGTGCTGGACAGCGATGCGCCGTTCTTCTGGAGCAAGCAGCAGGGCGTGCGCGGCGAGCGCTACCAGGTCGTGCGGCAACCGCGCGGCGAAGGACTGCACGGCCTGCAGGTGCCGGTGTTCGGTGCGACCGGCCTGGAAGGGGCAGTCAGCTGGGGAGGACGCACGATCGACGCATCTCCATCGGCACGGTTGCTGCTGGAGCTGATTGGCACCGCCGCCTTCCGTATGGCGCATCGGCTGTCTGTCGTCCCGGCGGTTGTGCCTGCCGGCACCCTCAGCGCCCGCGAGCGTGAGGTCCTGCGCTGGGTTGCCGCTGGTCGTCGCCAGGCCGATATCGCTGCGACTTTGGGGCTGTCCACACGCACGGTGGAAAACCACCTGCGCAGGGCACGCCAGCGGCTGGGCGTGGCGACCACGGCGCAGGCAGTGCGCGCGGCAAGCCGGCGCGGTGAGATCGGAGACTGAGCGCAGGCGCGGCACTTCCGGCTACTGCGGTCGCATGTTAAACAGGCCAGGCGCATGTGCGCGATTGCAGAAAGCAAGGATGATGCTTATGAAACTGCAACTGGCCTCGATGGCCGCATTGATGTTGGCAGTGGGCAGTGTGGTACCGGCGAGCAGCCACGCGGCCGGGTCTCCCGGATCGACGACCGATTGCGTGCCCGTAAGACTGGGGCCAAACCTTGTGCATCAACGCTGCACAGTTACCCGCACGCTGGCAGATGGCACCGTTTTCACGTCGGTGTACTGGATCGACCAGAACGGCCAGTGGTACCTCCCGGCGGACTGATCTGGATTGAACACCGACTACGACTACAAGGAGTGTGATCGATGATGCTGCACAAGAAACTGTTCGCGTGTTCATTCGGTGCCGTGCTGGCGCTTGCCGCGCTGGTGCCTTCAGCGCCGGCAAATGCCGCCGAAGAAGTCGGGCTGCAGGAAGAGTGCGTGCCCTTCCGGGCCGGCTTCGGCATCCACCAGCGTTGCACGCTGTACGTGGTCTATGACGATGGCACCCGCGTGGCCAGCGACCACTACAACCGCGACGAGAACGGGATGATGTACGACCCCTGATCGCCCAGCGGCATCAGCCGGGCGGTCGCACGCCGTCCGCCCGGCCCTTGCAGCCGCCCATCCCGGCATACCGCTGCCCTTGCCTTCCATGGCATCCTCCATGAAACCGCTTTCATGGAATGGAGGGATTCCACGATGTTGTATCGCTTCCGCACGTCCGCGCTCTGCGCACTCCTGGCTTTTGCACTGCCCGCCGCCACCTGGGCAGCATCGCCCGCGCCGTTGAAGGTGATGTCCTTCAACGTGCGCACCCCTGCCGACACCGACCCTGGCAAGCGCTGGGAAGACCGCCGCGATGCCATGGTCAAGGTGATCCTGCAGGCGCATCCGGCGGTGATCGGCACCCAGGAGCTGGTGCTGGAGCAGGCCAATTACCTGGCCGAACACCTGCCCGACTATCGCTGGTTCGGCGAAGGCCGCCGCGGTGGCAGTGGCGACGAACACATGGGCGTGTTCTACGACAGCAAGGTGCTGGCGGTGGAAGAGTCAGGCAACTTCTGGCTGTCCGATACGCCCGAGGTCGCAGGCAGCATCAGCTGGGGCAACCTGTTCCCGCGCATGGTCACCTGGGCCGTGTTCCGCCGCCTGGATGATGGCCGCCGCTTCTACTTCATGAACACCCACCTGCCCTACCGCGACGAGGACGAGCCGCGCCGGATCAAGGGAGCCGAACTGATTGCCACGCGCGTGGCCGCGCTGCCTTCCGACCTGCCGGTGGTACTGACCGGTGATTTCAACAGCGAGCCCGGCGGCGGCACCTACCAGGCCTTCACCCGGGTGCTTCAGGACACCCGTCGCCAGGTCAAGTCGCCGCAAGGTCCGCGCCTGACCTTCCACAACTTCACAGGAACGGCGACCGCCGAGCTGGACTGGGTGCTGGTACGTGGCTTCCACGCGCGCAGCTTCCTGACCGATGACCGCCGCATCGACGGCGTACTGCCCTCCGACCACTTCCCGCTGGTGGTTGAGCTGGAGTGGCCGAAGCCCTGAGCAATGCGGCGACCGTCGCTACGGCGACGGTCGCTTGCCCAGCAGGCGGTACAGCGCCTGGTGCTGGTCGCGCGCCTGGCAGATGCGTGCGCCGACGGCAAGGAACACCGCAATGCCGACAAGGCCAACACCCAGCATTGAATCGGGCAGGCGCACGAAGCCGATCACCGCGGCCATCGCTGCCAGTACCAGCAACACCACCACGCCGACCGACAGCCCGGCCCCCGGCAGGCCGGGATCACCGAGCAGCGTCCGTTGCGCCGATTGCTTCTGTTCGCCCATGTCCTGTGCTCCCGTGGTTTTTCCCCACTAGTTACACGGCGGGCGGCACTTCCGGCAGAGTCAGAAACGTCACAGCGGCGAGAACGTCCACGGCGGCCCACGCGCTACCCTGCCAGCATCCTCGTTGAGCGGAGACAACGCATGACCCATCGCAGCCGACTGGCCGGGTTCATCATCGATTGCCAGGACACGCCCGCCGCAGACAGCGCGCGCTTCTGGGCCGCAGCGCTGGGCCTGCAGGCCGAGCCCGCCCGTGCTGAAGGCGACGCAGAGTATGCCGATCTGACAGGCGCGCCGGCGGGATTGAACGTGGAGGTGCAGCGGGTCGATCACCCGTCGCGGGTGCATCTGGATATCGAAAGCGACGACATCGACGCCGAAGCCGAAAGGCTGGAAAAACTCGGTGCCCGCCGGGTCGGTTTCGTCAAACGCTGGTGGGTGATGGAAGCGCCCACCGGTCATCGATTCTGCATCGTGCGCATGCGTGATCACGATGCTCCGGCCAACCACTGGCCATGATGAAAAAAGGGACGGAAGCAGATGCTTCCGTCCCCTGTCGATCAGCGCGCCTGCGCCACGCTCGGCGCCTGCGGTGACTGGCCCCAGCCACCGAGTGCCTTGTACACACCCACCACACTGACATTGACCTCTGATTCGGCGGCCGCCAGTGCATCATCGGCCACCAGCTGCGTGCGCTGCGCGTCCAGCAGGGTCAGGAAGTCCTCCGACCCTTCGCGGTAGCGGATCTGCGCCAGCGATTCGGCACGCCGCGCCGCCTGCGCCTGCTCGACCACGATGGCCAACCGTGCCTGCTGCTTGGAGTAGCGGGTCAACGCGTTTTCAGTGTCCTCCAGCGCCAGCAGCACCGCCTGTTCGTACTGCGCGGCCACGCCCTCGGCCTCGGCCTTGCTGGCACGCAGGCGTGCCTTGACCGTACCGAAGTCGAATGCCGCCCAGCTCAACGACGGGGTCAGCGACCAGGCCTTGTTGTTGCCGTTGACCAGGCCACTGGCATCGCCGCCAAGGAAGCCGACGAAGCCGGACAGCGACAACCGCGGGAACAGATCGGCCGTGGCCACGCCGACACGCGCGGTGGCGGCAGCCAGGCGACGCTCGGCCACGCGCACGTCGGCACGCTGGCGCAGCAGTTCGCGGGTATCACCCAGCGGCAGTGCCTTGGCAAACGCCGGCACTTCGTGCGGCGCCAGCATGGCGGTCAGCACTTCCGGGCGCTGGCCAAGCAGGACAGCCAACCGGTTGCGCGACTGCGTCTCGGCCACTTCCAACAGGGGGATGTCGGCCTCGATGGCTTTCAACCGTGCCCGGCTGCTCTGCACGTCCAGCTCGCTGCCGGCACCCAGTTCCCAGCGCGCCTCGGTCAGCCGCTGCGTATCGCGCAGGTTGACCAGGGTGCGCTGGGCCACCGCGATGCGCTTCTGGGTGCCACGCAGTTCGAAGTAGTTGCGTGCCACTTCGGCAGCGATCAGCACCTGCGCGTCGGCAAGGTTGGCCTGCTCGGCGTCCAGGTCGGCACGCGCAGCCTCTGCAGCTCGGCGCTTGCGGCCGAACAGATCCAGCTCCCAGCCCGCATCGAAGCCGAGCTGGTAGCTTTCACTGAACACCCGCTGCCCACCCAGCTGCGGATCGGGTTGCTTGCGGCGGTCGTAGCTGCCGCCAGCGGTAACGTGTGGCGCCTGGTCGAAGCGGCTCTCGACAAACACGGCACGGGCCTGGCTGACACGGGCGACAGCCACGCGCAGGTCCAGGTTGTCCGACAGCGCGCCGTGCACCAGTTCTTCAAGCACCGGGTCATCGAACTGCGCCCACCAGCTGGCCACCGGCGAAGTGGTGCTGAAGACCGGCTGCTGTGCACCCTGCAGGACGACGGGCTCCTGCACCGGTGCCTTGTAGTTGGGGCCGACGCTGACACAGCCCGCCAGCACCAGGCTGGAGACGGCCATCGCCAGGGTGCGGATCACCATGGCAGCACCTCGCCCAGGTAGGTGAAGCTGCCGCTGGCGCCGGACTCGCCGATCAGCGCCATCTGCACGCTGGAACGCGCGCCCTCGGCGATTTCGATCTCGCCGTTGCCACCGTTCATATCGGTTTTCACGTAACCGGGGTGCACGGTGTTGACCTTGATCGGGGTACTGCGCAGTTCATGGGCCAGGGCCAGGGTCCAGCTGTTCACCGCGGCCTTGGACGCGTTGTAGGCCGGGATCTTGAAGTCGTAGATGCCCGAGGTCGGATCGGCATGCAGGGTCTGCGAGCCGAGCATGCTGGAGACGTTGACGATGCGGCCGGACTTGGCCTGCTTGATCAGCGGCAGGAACGCCTGGGTCACCGCCACCAGCGCATACACGTTGGTCTCGAACGTGCGACGCCAGGTGTCCAGCGACTGCTCCGACGGCAGTTGCGCTGGGTTCTCGATCATGATGCCGGCGTTGTTGACGAGGATGTCCAGACGACCATGGCGCTGACGCACCTGCTCGACCGCCTCGGCGATGCTGGCGCCATCATTGACGTCCAGCTGCAGCGCTTCCACCGGCAGGCCCTCGGCCTGCAGCTTCAATGCCAGATCCACTGCGGTTTCGCGCTTGCGCCCGGCCAGCAGCGTGTGCACGCCGGCCTGTGCCAACTGGCGCACGGTTTCCAGGCCGATGCCGCGGGTTGCGCCGGTGACCAGCGCGATCTTGTTCTGATGGGTGTTCATGGATTCGTTGCCTTGGTAGGGGGAAGCGGGCGCCGGTGATTGCCGGCGCCGCTGTTTTCCATGTCAGTGGTGGATGGTCGGCTCGCCGTGCTGCACCAGCTGGCCACCACCGTTGCGGGTGACGAACTTGCGCAGTGCCACGTAGAACACCGGGGTCAGGAACAGGCCGAACAGGGTCACGCCCAGCATGCCGGCGAACACCGTGATGCCGGTCACCGAGCGCACTTCGGCGCCAGCGCCATGCGACAGCACCAGCGGCACGGTGCCGGCGATGAAGGCGATGGAGGTCATCACGATCGGGCGCAGACGCAGGCGGCAGGCTTCCAGTGCCGCTTCGACGATGCCCTTGCCGCCCATTTCCAGCTCTCTGGCGAACTCGACGATCAGGATCGCGTTCTTGCACGCCAGGCCCATCAGCACCACCAGGCCGACCTGCACGAACACGTTGTTGTCGCCGCCGGTCATCCACACGCCGAACAGCGCGGACAGCAGGGTCATCGGCACGATCAGGATCACCGCCAGCGGCAGCGACCAGCTTTCGTACAGCGCGGCCAGCACCAGGAAGGCCAGCATGATCGCCACCGGGAACACGATGAAGGCCGCCTTGCCCTGGGTCGCCTGCTGGTAGCTCAGGTCGGTCCATTCGGTAGCCATGCCCACCGGCAGCACCTTGGCGGCGATGGCGGTGAGGTTGTTCATCGCTTCGGCCGAGGACAGCACACGCGGGTCGGCTTCACCGGCCAGGTCAGCGGCCGGGTAGCCGTTGAAGCGCAGCACCGGGTCCGGACCGTAGGTTTCCTTGACGGTGACCATCGAGCCGATCGGCACCATCTCGCCACGGTCGTTGCGGGTCCGCAGCTTGCCGATGTCCTCGACGCTGTCACGGAACTGGCCATCGGCCTGTGCGATCACCTGCCAGGTACGTCCGAACTGGTTGAAGTCGTTGACGTAGGCCGAACCCAGGTAGGTCTGCAGCGTGTCGAACAACTCGGTCAGCTGTACGCCCTGGGCCTTCGCCTTGACACGGTCCACCTCGGCATCCAGCTGCGGCACGTTGGCCTGGTAGCTGGTGATCGGGAAGGCCATGCCCGGGGTCTGCGCAACCGCACCCTGCATCGACTGCACCGCGTTCTGCAACGCGCCATAGCCGAGGTTGCCACGGTCCTGGATGAACATCTGGTAGCCGTTGCCGTTACCGAGGCCGAGGATCGGCGGCGGCATCATGGCGAAGGCGAACCCTTCCTGCAGGCCTGCGATCTTCTGGTTGATCTCCGCATTGATCTGCGCCGCGGTGCGGCCATGGCGCTCGCTGAACGGCTTGAGCGGAATGAACGCAACACCGGTGTTGGGCGTGTTGGTGAACTGCAGGGCATTCAGGCCCGGGAACGAAATGGTGTGAGCCACACCGTCGGTTTCCTGGGCGATCTTGGCGACCTTGCGCAGCATTTCATCGGTACGCGCGATCGACGAACCCTCCGGCAGCTTCACGCCGGCGATCAGGTACAGCTTGTCCTGGGTCGGAATGAAGCCCGGCGGCACCAGCTTGAAGATGAAGCCGGTACCCACCAGCAGCACCGCATACACCACGAACACCGCACCACGGCGACCGAGGATCTTCGACACGCCACGCTCGTACTTTTCCGAGCTGGACTTGAAGAAGCGGTTGAACGGACGGAACACCCAGCCGAACAGACGGTCGATGATGCGGGTCGGGGCATCCTTCGGCGCGCCATGCGGCTTGAGCAGGCGGGCCGCCAGGGCCGGCGACAGGGTCAGCGAGTTGATCGCCGAGATCACCGTGGAGATGGCGATGGTGACCGCGAACTGCTTGTAGAACTGACCGGTGACGCCCGACAGGAACGCCATCGGCACGAACACCGCACACAGCACCAGCGCGATGGCGATGATCGGCCCGGACACTTCGCGCATCGCCTGATGCGCAGCGGCCAGCGGGGTCAGGCCTTCTTCGATGTTGCGCTCAACGTTTTCCACCACCACGATCGCGTCATCGACCACGATGCCGATCGCCAGCACCAGGCCGAACAGGCTCAGCGTGTTGATCGAGAAGCCCAGCAGGTACAGCGCGCCGAACGTACCGACGATCGACACCGGCACCGCGATGAGCGGGATGATCGACGCACGCCAGGTCTGCAGGAACAGGATCACCACCAGCACCACCAGCGCGATGGCTTCCAGCAGGGTGGAGACCACGGCCTTGATCGAGTCGCGCACGAAGATGGTGGTGTCATACACCGCTTCGTACTTCACGTCGGCCGGCATGGTCTTCTGCATCTCGTCCATGCTGGCCATCACCGCATCGCGGATCTCCAGCGCATTGGCGCCGGGGGCCTGGAAGATACCGATACCCACCGCGTTCTTGCCGTCCAGCTGGGAGCGCAGCGTGTAGTCACCGGCACCCAGTTCGACCCGGGCCACGTCCGCCAGCCGCACCACTTCACCGTCGGTGCCGCTCTTGAGCACGATGTCGCCGAACTCCTGCTCGCTGCGCAGGCGGCCCTGGGCATTGATCAGGGTCAGGAACTGGCTGTTGGGCATCGGCTCGGCGCCGAGCTGGCCGGCCGAGACCTGCACGTTCTGCTCGCGCATGGCGCGCACCACATCGCTGGCGGTCAGGCCGCGCGCGGCAACCTTGTCCGGGTCCAGCCAGGCGCGCATGGCATAGTCACCACCGCCGAAGATCTGTGCGTCGCCGACGCCCTGGATACGTGCCAGCGCATCCTTGACGTGCAGGCGGGCGTAGTTGCGCAGGTACAGGGTGTCGTACTTGCCGTTGGGCGAGGTCAGGTGCACCACCATCAGGAAGGTGGGTGACTGCTTCTGGGTGGTCACGCCTTGCCGGCGCACGTCCTCGGGCAGTCGCGCCTGGGCCTGGGCAACACGGTTCTGTACCTTCACCGCCGCTTCGTCCGGGTCGGTGCCCGGGCGGAAGGTGATGGTCATCTGCAGCACGCCGTCGGAACCGGCCACCGACTTGAGGTAGATCATGCCCTCAACGCCGTTGATGGCCTCCTCCAGCGGGGTGGCCACGGTTTCGGCGATCACCTTCGGGTTGGCGCCCGGGTAGACCGTGCGTACGACCACCGACGGCGGCACCACTTCGGGGTACTCACCGATGGGCAGCATCGGAATCGAGATCAGGCCTGCGGCGAAGATCACGATCGACAGCACCGCCGCGAAGATCGGCCTGTCGATGAAGAAACGGGAAAAGTCCATGGAAGAATTCCTGGAAAAGGCCGTCGGCGGGCAACAGCCGCCCTGCCCCTCGCCAATCTGGCGAAGGCAGTGACGGCTGCCGCTGGCACCGGCAGCTAAGCGGGGACGCGGATCAGTGGTTCAGTGCGGCAGTTGCATCGCGACCCGGCGCCGGCGCAGCGGTGGGCTGCATCGCCACCGCCTTCGCCTGCACCGGCATACCGGGCATGAAGACCTTCTGCACGCCATCGATGATCACCTTGTCACCGGCGGCCAGGCCCTGCTCGACGATGCGCAGGCCTTCGGCGGTGCGGCCGAGGCGGATGTCACGGCGCTGGGCCTTGCCATCCTTGTCGACCACGTACACGTACTTGCGGTCCTGGTCGGTCAGCACGGCCTTGTCGTCGATCAGCATGGCCTGGAACTGGCCGCTGCCGAGCAGCTGCACGCGGGCGAACAGGCCCGGGGTGAACTGGCGATCGGCGTTGTCCAGCAGTGCGCGGACGCGGATGGTGCCGGTGCTGCGGGTCACCTGGTTGTCGAGGAAGTCGACCTTGCCCGAGTGCGGGTAGCCTTCTTCACCGGACAGGCCGATCTTCACCGGCAGCTCGCTGTCGCGCTCGCTCGGGCGCTCGCCCTTGCGTGCCATCTGCGCGTAGCGCAGGAAGGTGCTTTCGTCGGCATCGAAGTACACGAACACCGTATCCAGCGAGACCAGCGTGGTCAGCACGCTGGCGCTGTCACCGGCGGTGACCAGGTTGCCGGCGGTGACCATCGCCCGGCCGGCCCGGCCGTCGATCGGCGCACGCACCTTGGTGAACTCCAGGTTGAGGCGGGCGGCATCCACCGCGGCCTGCGCAGCCTGCACCGCCGCACCGGACTGGTCGGCGGCCGCACGACGCTGTTCGGCGGTCTCGGTGGAAATCGCCTGCTGTTCGGCCAGGCGCTTGGCACGCTCGGATTCGCTGCGGGCCAGCACCGCCTGGGTACGCGCACGGGCCAGTTCGGCGTTGGCGCGGTCGTACTCGGCCTGGTAGCTGCGGGCATCGATGGTGAACAGGACGGCGCCCTTCTTCACTTCTTCGCCTTCAACGTAGTTGACCTTGTCAATGTAGCCGGACACGCGCGGGCGCAGCTCGACGCTCTGCACGGCCTCGACGCGACCGCTGAACTCGTCCCACTGGCTGACCTGCTTGAGCAGCACGGGGGCAGCTGAGACCTGCGGCGGGGGCGGCGCGCCGGCTTCTTCGGCATGGCCACCGCTGCAGGCCGCCAGGACGGCGGCAGCGAGGATCGACACGCCAGCCATCGCGATGCGATGACCGAAACGATGTGGAGTGGTATTGGGGGAAGTCATGGCATGCATCCGTACGGAGGGGTGGTACAGCTATTTGAGAATTGCTATCAACTTTCGGCGGCGTATCCTGCGACCTCAACCAAAGTCGAGGTCAAGCAACGCCTGCGGTGTCGCGCCACAGCGGCGGTATTTCCAGGTGCAGCAGGCCGCGTGGCAGTTCGGCATCACTGCTGTCGCAACGGACGATTGCGCGGTTGTCGCGGCACCCGTCGAGCAGGGACACCACGCGGCGACCGACCAGCAGTGAACTCGGCCATTCAATACAGGCGTTGGCAGCGTTGGCCGGCGTGCAGACCGGACTGCACACTTCCAGCATCTGCGCGCGTACGCCCACGGCCTGCGCTTCCTGGTGCACCACCTGCGCGTACATGCGCAGCGCGGCGGTGGTGATCGAGGTCTCGCCATAGCCTGCCCAGGGCTTGAGCCCGGCCGGGCTGCCGATCATCACGTAGCGGCGGGCGTGCACGTTGTCCTGCAGCAGCGGCAGCAGGTGGTGCACTGCGTGCACATGCGGCATCAGGTCCGCCTGCAATGCCGCCGACAGGGCGTCACCGCCACGCTCGACCACGCGGCCACGGTTGTACGGGCCGCCCATCGCGGCAACCACCGCTGCCAGCGGGCGCGGCCGCTGCGCCACGCGTTCGGCCAGCGCACGTGCCGAACTGTCGTCGCTGAGCGAGCCCAGCATCGTCTGCAGGCCCGGCTCATCGGCGAACTGCTCGTGCAACGCCGCCAGGCGGCCGGGATCGCGGCCGACCACCAGCACGGGGCTGCCGGCCTCCAGCAATGCGCCGACCACACCCTGGCCCACGGCACCGGTGCCGCCGAGAACCAGGACCTCGGGCGTCAGAATCCCATTCACGGGACATTTCCTCCCAAATCCGGGATAGTCCCGATTCGGCGCAGTCGGTCACCCTTGTGTGAAGCAAGGTGCAAGGCACCGCCACGCTGCTGACGCATGGGTGCGGTAAACTCCCGAAAATCCTTGTTAACCAAGGAGCTGGGACGGGATTCAACGGTCATTGCCAGGTCCAGGGCGTTCTGGCCGGCAATCCGGAAGCGGGCAAGAATGTTGCGCAGGCTCATGGCGGACGGGCTCCAATTAGCGAATGGCGCCACGATAGACCTCAAACCCCTACTTGATTAGTCCTGATTAAGGGGAATAATCATCCCGTCCCCGGTCCAATCGTTCTGTCACGATTGCCCCATCCCCGACGTCCAGGATCCCTGACCATGTCCCACGATCTCAACGAGACGCTGATCTTCGTCAAAGTGGTCGAGCAAGGCAGCTTCATCGCGGCTGCCAAATCGCTCGGCCTGCCCAAGACCACGGTCAGCCGCAAAGTGCAGGAACTGGAAACGCGTCTCGGTGCGCGCCTGCTGCACCGGACCACGCGCCGCCTCGGCCTCACCGAAGCCGGCTCGATCTATCACGAGCATTGCCAGCGCATCGCGCGCGAACTTGAAGAAGCCGAAAGCGCGGTCAGCCAGCTGCAGTCTGGTCCACGCGGATGGTTGCGCTTCACCGTGCCCTATTCGATCGGCATCACCTGGATCGCGCCGCTGCTGGGCCAGTTCCATGCGCAGTACCCGGAAATCCGCCTGGACATGCACATGGGCAACGAGAAGCTGGACCTGATCGCCGGTGAGGCCGATCTTGCCCTGCGCGTGGGTGCCCTGCCCGATTCCAACCTGGTGGCGCGCAAGCTCGGCAGCCTGCGCACGCAGGTGTTCGCCAGCCCGGCCTACATCGAGCGCTACGGCGAACCGCTGCATCCGGAAGAGCTGCAGTTCCACCGCATCCTGGCCATGCGCAAGCCGTACCACACCGGCAATTCGCCACGCTTCACCTGGCAGCTGGGCGAGAACGGTGGCGAGCTGCGCGACTTCCCGGTGACGCCGCTGATGACGGCCAACGACATGTCTGCGCTGAATGGCGCGCTGGTGTGTGGCGAAGGTCTGCTGCTGACCGGCGACGTGATGGCCAAGCCGTTCGTCGAGTCGGGCATGGTGCGCCGCGTTCTGGCCGGCTGGACCGGTCCGGAAGTGGATTTCAACGCGGTGTTCGCCGGTGGCCGGCTGGTCTCGCCGAAGGTACGCGCGTTCGTCGATTTCCTGGTGGAGAAGCTCAACTTCGACGCCAACTACATGCTGGCGCAGTGCCCCGGTGCGAAGCTGGCGCGGCAGCAGCAGGAACAGGAAGAAGCGGCGCTGGCGAGCAGCGGCAAGCGCATCCTGGAGAAGGTGGCTGCTTCGGCGGCGTAAGCTGCAGCGATGCCGCCTGTACCCTGCTCCTGGATCGCCTCCGGTAGATGCCGACCTTGGTCGGCACGGCTCTCCACATGGGCTATCGGCGTGCCGAGCACACTCGGCACCTACAGAAAATGCCGCCTGCTAGGGCGGCATTTTCGTTCCGGCTGCGCCGGAACAGCGATAACGCTGCGCGTTATTGCTTGAGAGGAATCACGCGGATCTCGACGCGGCGGTTCTTGGCACGGCCGGCATCGGTGCTGTTGTCAGCGATCGGGTAGGCCTTGCCAGCGCCCAGGGTCTCGATGCGCACGCTCTGCACGCCCTGGCCGATCAGGTACTGCGCCACCGAATCAGCACGCTCCTTGGACAGGCGGTTGTTGACCGCGTCGCTGCCGATGCTGTCGGTGTGGCCGACCACTTCGATCATTGTCTGGTTGTAGTCGCGCAGGGTGCCGGCAACGCCATTGAGCGAGCCGTAGAACTGCGGCTTCAGTGCCGACTTGCCGAAGTCGAAGGTGATGCCGTCCGGCAGGTTCAGCATGATGTTGTCGCCCTGGCGCTCGACGTCGATGCCGGTGTTGGCGGTGCGCTCGCGCAGCGCGCGCTCCTGGCGATCCTGGTACTGACCCACCGCGGCGCCACTCAGTGCACCGATGCCCGCGCCGATCAGCGCATGCTGGCGACGCTCGGTCGCGCTGTCGCCGGACAGCAGGCCCGCGGCCACGCCGATGGCGGTACCGATCAGGGCATTGCGGCCGGTGCGGTTCTGCTGCTCGGTCGGGTTGCCGTACGGATCACTCTGCACATAGGAGCCGCCGGTGGCGCAGGCCGACAGGACGGCCGCACTCATCAGGGCCAGTGCGACGTTGCGGGTGGTGTTGCGGATCATGGTGTTCTCCTTGGTTTCCGGTCGGGCCGGCGGCTTGCGGGCGGCAACGAGGATAAACAGCCGGACGCGATGTCGGGATGATGATCACACCGGTCGACAGGGACGTGTTCAGCTAGCTGTCTGGACCGCTCAGCCAGCGCTTTACCCCGCCGCCGACTGACGGTAGGCGGCCAGAGCGGCATCCCGGCCAGCCGCCAGGTCCACCAGCGGCGTGCGTGGGTAGCCCGGCGCGCGTTCGGCCAGCAGGTGCGGATGCTGCCATGGAGCGAACCGCGCTTTCACCGGCAGCGCCGCCAGCTCAGGCACCCAGCGGCTGATGTAGCGCGCCTGCGGATCGAACTTCTCGGCCTGTGTGACGGGATTGAACACGCGGAAATACGGAGCCGCGTCGGCACCGGTGCCGGCCACCCACTGCCAGCCCATCGTGTTGTTGGCCAGGTCGGCATCCACCAGCGTGTCCCAGAACCAGCGCGCACCGTGCAGCCAATGCGCGCGCAGGTGCTTGCACAGGTAGCTGGCAACGATCATCCGCACCCGGTTGTGCATGTAGCCGGTATGCCAGAGCTCGCGCAGGCCAGCATCGACGATGGGGACGCCGGTATTGCCGCGCTGCCAGTCGTGCAGCTGGGCGGCACTGGGGCTGGCCCACGGGAAGCGATCGAAGCGTGGATTGAGGTTGTCGGTGGGCGTCTTCGGGAAGTGGTGCAGCAGGTGATGGGCAAAGTCACGCCAGCCAAGCTGGCGCAGGTAGCCATCGATGTCGGCATCGGTACCGGCACTGCGCAGGCCTTCCAGCGCGTGGGCGATGCGCCACGGCGCGATTTCGCCGAAATGCAGGTGCGGCGACAGCCGCGAGGTACCGACCCGATCCGGCAGGTCGCGCTGCTCGCGATAGCCGCGCAGCGCACCATCCTCGAACACGGACAACGCCTCGAGCGCACCGGTCTCGCCCGGCTGCCAGTGTTCCCAGAACCCGGTATCCCAGTGAAGCGTGGGCGCCAGCTGCAGCGTATCCAGCGCGAGGCTGTCGACCGTATGCGCCGGCAGCGTCTCCGGTGCGGCCTGCAAGGCGGGCAAACGCCAGTGGCTGAGTACGTTGCGCCAGTACGGAGTGAATACCTTGTAGGGCTGCCCCTGCTGGGTGGCGATGTCCCAGGGCTCGAACAGCAGGCTGCCGTTGCAGCTCTGCGCATCGATGCCCTGCTCGCGCAGCGTGCGTTTGATGGCGGCATCGCGCGGTTGCGTCGCCGGTTCGTACTTGCGGTTCCAGTACACCGCTTCAGCGCCGGTCTGCTCGATCAACGCCTGCAGGGCCGGCAGGCTGTCACCGGCACGCAGCACCAGCGATGAACCCCGTGCACGCAGGTCGGCGTCCAGCGCTGCCAGCGAACGATGGCGCCATGCATTGGAGGCCGCGCCCGGCGCCCACTCGCCCTCTTCGTGCGGCGCGTGGATGTACACCGGCACCACATCGTGGCCAGCTTCCAGCGCCGCCTGCAGCGCCGGATTGTCCTGCAACCGCAGGTCCCGACGGAACCATACCAACGCTACCGACACGTGCACTGCCTCTCAGTTGCTGGGCGGCCATGATAGCCAGTGACGGTGAAGGCGATGCGTGCGACCGGCTCTGCTAGGCTGCGCGCTCTTCCGCTTGCGCCCGGCCCACGTCATGGATGACCTTCGCGCCACGTTTGCCCGCTTCGGCGCCCTGCAACCGCAATCCGCCGACGCGTGGCAGGGGCCGTTCCCGCTGCCGGACGTGCTGGCCGGATTCTACGCACACGTCGGCCCGTTCGGCGAGGTATTCAATCCTGCAAAAGGCCCCTGCGGCATCACCATTCCAGGCCTTGAGGTGTGGATACCGCCCTTGCAGCGCCTGTGGGCCTACCAGGCAGGCTATCGCTGGAACGGCAACGATGGCGAACCGATCAGCGACTGGCCGGCGCAGTGGCTGGTGATCGCCGACCGTGGCGCCGATCCCCTCATCCTCGACATCGACGACGGCCGCGTACTGTTCGCCCGTCATGGTGCGGGCCACTGGGACGCCGGCGGGTTCGCCGCCGACGTGCCGACCCTGATGGCCGCGTTGGCTGCGGCCGGCAGCGTTTACCTCGATGCCGATGAGGATCTGTACAGCGATGACGATGATGGCGGGATCCGTCCGGTTCATCGCGAAGCGGCGCTGCGCGCTGTCGCCGCAGTGATGGGCGGCACGGATGAAGCAGAGCTGTTCCTGGACGCAATGCAGTAGAGCCACGCCATGCGCGGATGGTGCACGGAAAGGTTCAATCCACGCGTGGCATGGATCCACTTCTGGACTGCTGCATCGCTTCGCTGATCACCCGTCCGTCGTTCTTTCCTGCGGCACCTGCTCCGGCTGAGCGGCCAGGAACGGGTGCAGTACGGTATCGGCAGCAGCCACCGCGCCCACCACCAGCAGCAGGGCAACGGCAATGGCGGCCATCGGAACGAGGCGCGGGCGCGTGCTCATCGGTCGTTCCTCACTCCCAGCACCGGTCGGTGCGGCCCTTGGCGGTCTGGGCACGCGCGCAGTCACGCGGCGTGATCCGTCCCTCCTGCTGCTCCACCCGTTGCTTGCCGCCATTGTCATCGCGCTTCAGCTCGAAGGCGTCGTACAGGCGCCCGGTCACCGTGCGGGCCTCGTAGCGAAGGCGCTGCGGATCGATGCGCAACACCTGGAACAGCTGGGTGTCTTCGCCCACAGGGTCCATCGTCCTGCGTGCTTCGTCCGACAGGCGGTACTGTTTCGGTCCCGCCACCGTCACCACGTATTGCGGTGTTGCCGCCTGCCCTTCGCCGCGACGGCCGTAGGTATGGTCATGCCCCTGCAGTACCAGATCCACCTTGTGACGGCGCACCACCGGCAGCAGCACCTTGCGCAGGGCAGCATTCTCGCGGCCCTCGCGCGGCGAATAGAACGGCTGGTGCAGCAGCACGATCATCCACGGCTGCCGGTTGCCGGACAGCACCTTGTCCAACCACTGTGCCTGCGCCTTGGCGGTACCGAGATCCAGCGCCGAGGTGCCATCGACCACGGCCACGCGCACGCCCTGTGCGTCGAACCAGTAGCTGGTACCCGCCGCCGCGCTGGCACCGTTGCCCGGCAGGGCGAAGGTCACCGGCCAATGGCGGCCCAGCACACGGCGCTCCTGTGGCGTGTCCTCGAATTCCTCGAAGTACTCGTGGTTGCCGATCGCCGGCGCCACCAGCGTCTCCTGTGCCAGCCAGCTGGTGGCGGCAAACCATTCGCCCCATTCGCTGTCGTCCATGTTGTCGCCACCGCTGACCAGGTCGCCGGCAAACAGACTGATCCGCGCATCCGGCGCGGCCTTCTGTGCAGCCCGCACCACGCGGCTTACATGGCTGACGTTCTTGTTCTGGGTATCGCCGAAATACAGCAGGGTCAGCGGCTGGTCGGCAGCGGCAAGCGTACGCAGCTGGTTCCACGCGCTCCAGCTGCCATTGCCCTGTACGCGGTAGACATACAGGGTGTCCGGCTGCAAACCATCGATGTCGGCGCGATGATGATGCGACAGGCCGTTCTCGGTCTGCAGCACCTGGGTCTTCGCGCGCACCTGGACGATGCCCTCGATGGCCGGCGAATCGTCGGCCCGTGCGATTTCCAGCAGCGGCGACTGCACGCTGCCATCGGTGCGCCAGGCCACTGCAAAGCCGTGGCTGGGGTCGACCGATGGAGAGGCAACGATGCGGTCCGGCACCGGTGTGGCCGCGTAGTAGCGGCTGCCCGACGGCACCTGCGTATTGGGCTCGGCCGCAGCCATCGCCATCGATGGCAATGCCAGCAGCAGCCCGATCGCAAGCAGGCGCACCAAGCGCGCGCTCACGAGCCACACTCCAGCGGCAGGGCCAACTGCTTGGCGATGCTCTCCCAGTCGAAGGCCACCACACCCTGGTCATCGTGCACCGCATACAGGGCACCGTGCGGGAACCGTGGCGTCGGCTGCTGCATCATCCAGATGCCATCGGTGTTGGCCACGGTATTGCCCTGGAACGCACCCACCGGCTTCAGCGTATGGCGGTCGAACAGATGGAACACGCTGCGCTGCTTGCCCTGCTCGGTGGTGATCCACCAGCCGTCCTTGCCACAGGTGCGCAGCATCACGCCTTCGGCCTGCGCCTTGAACACGTCGCGGCCGAAGGTGGTGCCGGTGAAGCGCCCCGCCAGGGTGTAGACCTTGAGTTCGCTGGCGTAGCTTTCGTCCTCTTCGGCGATCAGCAGGCGATCATTGGCCGGATCTCCCCAGATCGATTCGACCACACGCAGCGCGCCGGCTTCGCTGGTATCACCGATGCTGGCCGACAGTGTTGCCTGCACCTTCGTGCCATCGCGGGACACGTGGTACTGGCGCACGCGCTTGTCCAGCTCAGCCAGCGGCGGCAGGATGTCCTTGCCCTGTGCGTCCTCGCCGTTGTCCCAGGAGTCGGTGACGTAGACGCTGTAGCCATCGGCACGGCGGTCCACCCACAGGCCGTAGGGCTTGCGCAGATCGTCGGCACCGAAGGTGGCCAACGGAGTGAAGTCCGGCAGCGAAAGCACCTGCACACGGTGGTTGTCGCGCTCGACGATCCACAGCAGGTCATCGATCACCGCGATGCCGTTGGGGCGATCGAACTGGCCCAGGCCGGTGCCGGTGCTGCCGACGTCGCGCAGGTGCTGGCCGTTGCTGCCGTCGTAGACCACCAGCTTGTCGGTGGCCTTGGCCGTGGCGATCAGCCAGGTCTTGCCATCCGGCGCCTGCCACGACGCGGGCGAATCGATGTTGTCGGCCGGAGTCATCGGGGTCAGGAAGGCCTCGGCGATGGTCGCCACGTTGCGCTCGACCGGTGCCACAGCGCCGGTCGCTGCAGCCGCTGCCGGCGCCTTGTCCGCGGCCGGCGTGCAGCCGGCGGCAAGAACGGCTGCCAGCGAGGCCGCCATCAGGGTCATGCAACGCGTCATCACAGCGCCACCTTCAGGCCCACGGCGTAGGTGCGGCCGTACTCTTCCATCTGCAGGGTGCGCGAGCGCGTGCCCTGGTAGAGCTCCAACGGCTTGTCCAGCAGGTTCTGCGCTTCAAAATACATGCTCACGTTCGCGTTGAACTTGTAGTCCAGCGAGAAGTCGAGCTGGGTGTTGGGCGCGACGTAGATGTCGAACGCACGGCCCTTGCCGATGCTGTCCAGGTACTCGCTGCGGTACACCGCCGCCAGACGGGTGCTCAGGCCGTACTTTTCATAGCCGATGTGGGCGCTGTAAACGTGCTTGGAGGCACGCGGCAGGGTGAAATCCTCACCGGCGCGATCCTCGATGCCAGCGTCGAATCCGGTATCCAGCCAGGTGCCGCTGGCGCCCACCAGCAGACCGTCCAGGCCGGCGGGCAGGAAGGCCAGCTGCTGCTGCCAGTTCAGCTCCGCACCACGCACGGTGGCTTTGCGGCCATTGATCGGCTGGGTCACGTCGAAACCACCGTAGGCCGGATCATTGGTGCGCACCGTCTCGACGATATAGCCGTCGATGGACTTGTGGAACAGACCGAGCGAAACGATGCCGGTGCTGCCGAGGTACTTCTCCACCGACAGGTCGATGTTCTTCGACTCGTACGGGTCCAGCTCAGGATTGCCCAGCCGCACTTCCTCGTCGCCGCGGCTGTAGCCGACGCGCGGCGAGATATCACCGAAGGACGGGCGCGAAACGGTCTTGTTGGCCGAGGCGCGCAGCACCCAGTCATCGGCCGCGTCATAGCGCAGGTGCAGGCCCGGCAGTACGTTGGTATAGCTGCTGTTGGCCACGCGCGGGGTTACGGTGTAGCTGCGGCCGTTGGCCGCCACATCGACCTGGTTGCCTTCGGCCCTGAAGCGCGTGTTCTCCACACGCACGCCACCGATGATGCGCAGCGCACCGACATCCCAGGTCCCCATGGCGTAGCTGGCGAAGATGTCTTCACTGGCGGTGTAGTCCTCTTCCAGCGAGGTCATCGCGTTGGCGCCGACATCCTGCGGACGGGCACTGAACTGGCCACGGTTGGCCGCCCAGTACGCGCGCATCGCGTCCGAATCCATGCCGTCACCCAGGGTGCCGTGGCGGTGATCCGGGGAGCCGGTGGTCCAGCTGGACAGGGCAACCTTCGGGCCGACGCGCAGTTCGCTTTCGTCGACGTTGACGTCGCGGTCGCGCCAGCGCCCCAGCAGGCCGAACTTGATGCTGCTGCTGTCGCCGTCGAAGCGGACGTTGACCTGTGCGCTGTGCTCCTTGTCGTTCACCTGCTTGGGTGAAATCACGAAGCGGTCGAACGCGTAGTTCGCGTTGTCCAGCCACTGCGGATTGTCGAAGCTGTAGCTGGGCATTCGACTGCTCTGGTCCAGCGTACCGTTGAAGGCCTTGCCGTTGAGCTTGAAGCGCGCCTCCATTTCATCGTTCACCCGCTCTTCGGTGCGGGTGAAACCAACCTTGTAATCGACCACGGCGTTGGTCAGCGTGTTCTCGCCGCCCAGGCTGGCCGCGAAGGTGTTCTCTTCCTTGGTGCGGTAGCGCATGCGCTTGTCGATGGAATCCTTCGGCATGCCGTCCAACCGGTACTGGTCGGTACCGGTCTTCACCATCTTGGCGTCATCGAAGTTGAAGATCACCCGCTGGCGGGTTTCGGCATCATCGAACTGGCTGTACAGCGCACGCAGGTAGTACTTGCTGTCCTCGTTCGGGCGCCAGTCCAGGTTGAGGTTGGCGCCGATGCGCTTGCGCTCGATTTCGTATTTGCGGTGCTGCAGGTTGATCGCGGTGACGTCGCCCGGTGCGGCATCGTCTTCGCCGTCGTACTCCACTTCGGTGTTGTCCGATTCGAACGTGCGCTTCTGGTAGTTCACGCCCAGCGCGACGCCGAAGGTGTCGTTGAACACTTCGCTGTAGTTGAAGGCCGCCTTCGGGCTGGTTTCGCCGGACAGCTGCTGGTGGCTGGCTTCGATCTTGCCACGCAGGCTGCGGCCGTCACGATCGAAGGCCGAGGCCGATTCAACCAGGATCGCGCCGCCGATGGCGTCGCCCGGCATGTCCGGGGTGGGCGACTTGACCACGCGCAGGCGCTCGGTCGAATCGGACGGAATCACATCCAGCGGCGCCGCGCGGCTGGAATCTTCCGGGGTGCCGATGGCGATGCCGTCGACGCTGACGCTGTTGAGGTTGGCATCCAGGCCACGCACCACCACGAAACGGCCTTCACCCTGGTCTCGGGTCACGCTGATGCCCGGCAGGCGCTGCAGCGACTCGGCCACGTTCTTGTCCGGGTACTGGCCCAGTGCGTCTGAAGACACGGCGTCTTCGATGGCATCGCTGCTGCGCTTCAGGTCGACGGCGCGTACCTGCGATTCCAGCTGCGCACGCACTTCTATGCGGTCCAGATCGGTCGCTGCGGCGGCACCCCCTGCCACGGCAGCGGCGGCGTTTTCGGCCGCCAGCACCGACGGGCTGGCCGTCACCAGCAGCGAGAGGCTGATTGCCAGGCCCAACGTGTTCTTCTTCTGCACAGCTATCCCCAACGGTGTAAAGATTGGGTCAGCACGGTATGTCCGGCAAATTGCATGGGCATGACACCGGTGGAGCCTGGCCTGCCGGACCCGGCTCGGCACCACCGCGCATTCCGCTTAAAATGGGGGCCTCCCCTTCTGCCAGACCCTCCCATGAAGATCGTCGAAGTGCGCCACCCGCTGGTGCAGCACAAGATCGGCCTGATGCGCAACGCCGCGCTCAGCACCAAGGATTTCCGCGAACTGGCCAACGAACTGGGCACGCTGCTGGCCTACGAGGCCACCGCCGACCTGGAAACCGAGCCGCACACCCTGCCGGGCTGGTCCGGCCCGGTCACCGTGCAGCGCATCGCCGGCGCCAAGATCACCGTGGTGCCGATCCTGCGCGCCGGCCTGGGCATGCTCAGCGGCGTGCTGTCGCTGATTCCGGCCGCCCGTGTCAGCGTGGTCGGCCTGCAGCGCGATGAGGAAACCCTGCAGCCGGTGCCCTACTTCGAGCGCCTGACCGGCCGCCTGGAAGAGCGCGACGCGCTGATCCTCGACCCGATGCTGGCCACCGGCGGCACCCTGATCGCCACCATCGACATGCTCAAGCGCGCCGGCGCACGCCGGATCAAGGGCATCTTCCTGGTTGCCGCGCCGGAGGGCATCGAAGCGGTGAAGGCCGTGCACCCGGACGTAGAGATCTACACCGCCGCGATCGATGCGCAGCTCAACGACAAGGGCTACATCCTGCCGGGCCTGGGTGATGCCGGCGACCGCATCTTCGGTACCCGCGTGGGCTGAGATCGACCGGGTCGGAGCGCTTTCGAAAGGAAGTGCTCCACCTGCTCCAGGCACCTTCACGCCGGCTTTGCGGCAACGGGCGAATGCTCCGCGCACCCGCCCCGCCCTGGAGCCACCATGAAAGCCTCTTTGCTGCTCGCCGCCGCCCTGCTGGTCGGCCTCCCGATTGCCGCCAACGCAGCCACCCCACAGCAGCAGCGCATGGCCGACTGTTCGGCAAAGAACAAAGGGCTGAAAGGCGACGCCTACAAGTCCGCGCAGAGCGCATGCCTGAGCTCGCACGCAGCCGCACCGGCAACCCCTGCCACGCCGCAGGAGCGCATGAAGAAGTGCAACGCAGACGCCGCCACCCAAAAGCTCGCCGGCGACGCCCGCAAGACCTTCATGAGCAGCTGCCTCAAGGCATCGTAAAAACAGCGAAGAAAGGCCCCATCCACGCATGGCGTGGATCTACTGACCGTCACTTGGAACCTGTCCGTCGAATGGGGGCAGAGCCCATTGCGCAGCAACGGGATCGGACCCCGAAAGATCCAACGGGCGTCCCATCCGTCACCGGAAAACTGTCGAAGGCGGGGCGGTGTCGGATTGCGGGGTGTCAGCCGCATGGATGCGGCTGCCAAGCCTACAAGGACGTACTTGCGGCGTCCCCGCAATCCGACACCG
>NZ_JARXWD010000007.1:0-188618 GCF_029892765.1 Stenotrophomonas sp. 1278 | reverse complement strand
GGGGGGGGGGGGGGGGGGGCCGGCGGGGGGCCCCCCCCCCCCCCCCCCCCGGGGGGGGCCCCCCCCCCCCCCCCCCCCCCCCCCCCACCCCGCCATCCCGCAGGAACCCCGCTGTTGCCGTTGCCGTTGCATTTGCGGTTGCTTCCGCTGTTGCCGTGGCCTCTGCGGGTGCCGGGCGCAGCCCGGCTGTGACCCTACCTTCGGACCTGGCCTTCGCCGCGTACCACGAACCGTTCGACTGTCAGCGCTTCCAGCCCCATCGGGCCATAGGCATGCAGGCGCGTGGTGGAGATGCCGATCTCGCTGCCGAGGCCAAGCTGGCCACCATCGGAAAAACGCGAAGACGCGTTGACCATCACCACCGCCGAGCGCAATGCGCTGACGAAACGCTCGGCACTGGCTACGTCTTCAGTGGCGATCACTTCGGTGTGGTCGGAGGTATAGGTACGGATGTGCGCGATCGCTGCATCAAGATCGTCGACCACGCGGACCGCCAGTACCAGATCAAGGAATTCGGCGGCATAGTCGTCTTCGCTGGCCGCGGTGCTCCCCGGCAGCAATGGCTGCGCGCGCTCGTCTGCGCGCAGCTGCACGCCACGTTCGGCCAGCGCCTGTGCAGCACGCGGCAGGAACGCTGCGGCAATGTCCCGGTGCACCAGCAGGGTTTCCAGTGAATTGCACGCGGACGGGCGACTGCACTTGCCGTCCACCAGCAGATCGACTGACTTGTC
The DNA here is from genome assembly GCF_029892765.1 of Stenotrophomonas sp. 1278. Lineage (NCBI taxonomy): Bacteria > Pseudomonadati > Pseudomonadota > Gammaproteobacteria > Lysobacterales > Lysobacteraceae > Stenotrophomonas > Stenotrophomonas sp. 1278. Next base: position 187,887 of record NZ_JARXWD010000007.1, on the reverse strand, counting down.
GAGATCGGCACTGGCATCGACGAACAGGTGGCAGACGCCCTTGTAGTGCTTGATCACCGGTACCCGTGCGTGCTCGGCGACGAAGCGGATCAGGCCTTCGCCACCGCGCGGGATGGCCAGGTCGATCAGTTCGTGCAGCTGCAGCAGTTCCAGCATTGCTTCGCGACGCAGGTCGGTCAGCACCGTCACAGCGGCAGGGGGCACGCCGTTGGCCTTCAATGCCCCCGCCAACGCCTGGGCGATGGCGGTATTGGAATGGATCGCCTCCGAGCCTCCACGCAGGATCACGCCGTTGCCCGCCTTCAGGCACAGCGCGGCGGCTTCGGCGGTCACGTTCGGGCGAGCTTCGTAGATCATCGCGATCACCCCCAGCGGCACGCGCACCTTCTGTACGCGGATGCCGTTCGGACGCACGTCGTCGCGGGTCACCTGCCCGACCGGGTCCGGCAGGCCGGCCACCTCGCGCACGGCGTCGGCCATCGCCAGCAGGCGCGCGGGGTCAAGTGCCAGGCGGTCGAGCATCGCGCTGCCCACGCCTTTGTCGCGGGCGGCGGCCAGGTCGCGTGCATTGCCTGCAAGAATCTGTCCGGCATTGACCTCCAGCGCCTGCGCCATCGCCTGCAGCAGTGCCCTGCGCGCATCGCTGTCCAGGCCGGCAACCACCTGGGCCGCGTCGCGGCAGGCACGGGCCTGCGATTCGATTTCACTCATCGGCATATCCTGCAGTGGGTTCATGGCAGCACCAGATCGTCGCGATGGACGACGGTACCGCCGTAGTTGTAGCCGAGCACGGTCTGGATGTCGCGGGTGTGGCGGCCGGCAATGCGGCGCACGTCATCGGCGGCGTACTGGCTCACACCACGGGCCACGCACACCCGGCCGGCGTCGGTGTTCCAGCATACCTGCACCATGTCACCGCGCCGGAACGCGCCGTCGGCACCGGTGATGCCACCGGGCAACAGCGAGGCCCCCTTCTCGCGCATCGCCTGGGCGGCGCCGGCATCGATCAGGATCGCGCCTTCGGCGAGCGGAGCGTGGCGCAGCCAGTGCTTGCGGGCCGCCTCACGGCTGCGTGCTGCATGGATACGGGTACCGAACAGGCGATCCTGCGCCAGCGCGCGCACCACCTCGCCGCTGCGGCCATTGAACAGGTAGGTTTCGATGCCGACACGGCCGGCCTTGGCTGCGGCCTCCAGCTTGGTGCGCATGCCGCCGGTACCGGCGACCGAACCGGCGCCGCCAGCCATCGCCAGCACGGCATCGTTCAACTCGGCCACTTCATGCAGTGGCCGCGCATCGGCATGCGTGCGCGGATCGGCACTGTAGAGACCGTCGATGTCGGTGGCGATGAACAGTGCATCGGCATCGACCAGCGCTGCCACCGTCGCGGCCAGGTTGTCGTTGTCACCGAGCTTGAGCTCATCCACCGAAACGGTGTCGTTCTCGTTGACCACCGGCAGCGCGCCAAGCCGCAGCAGCTCGTTGAGGGTTGCCCGCGCATTGAGATAGCGGCGGCGGTTGCGCAGATCGTCATGGGTCAGCAGCACCTGCGCCACCGGGCGCTCGAAGAAGCGCTGCCACAGACCGATCAGCTGCGCCTGGCCCAGGGCCGCCAACGCCTGCCGCGCCGCCATCGCCGCACCGGGTTCATCGGCCCGGGGCAGGATCGCGCGGCCGGCAGCGACCGCGCCGGAGGAGACGATGACGACCTCGCGCCCGGCCAGCACGTTGGCCGAAACGAACTGGGCCAGGCCCAGCGCGTGGCGCGGCGACAGGCCACCACCGTCGGCGGCCAGCAGGCTGCTGCCGACCTTGAGCACGGCGCGCCGCCACGACGGCAGCGCTTGTTCGGGGAACGGCGATGCAACGTGGGCGGCGTGGACAGTCATCAGGGGCGCCTCAGCGGGTATTCCATTCATGGACGCTCAGCGCCGATGCCTGCATCGTCACCAGCGGATCTGTGGCGACGATGGCCTGCGCCTGCGCGAGGCTGTCGAGGTTGCACAGCACATAGGCGCCACCACTGCCGTCGGCAAAGCCGCCGGTCAGCTGCAGCCGGCCCTCGGCCTGCAACGCATCGAGGAAGTCGCGGTGCGGCTGCACCACGGCGTCGTTGAAGCCCGGCAGGCGCATCGCCAGCACCAGGTAGACGGTGCCGGCCATCAGGACAGCGCCTGCCAGCGCGCGCGCAGTTCATCCAGGCGCAGGTCCGACGCCGAACCCGGCGATACGCGCGCCGCCAGGCTGCCTTCCGGCGTGCGCCCCTGCCCTGCACTGTCGGCACCGGCAGCAGCAGCCTTGTAGGCCTCGCGGAACGGTACGCCCGCTACCGCAGCTTCCACCGCGACATCGGTGGCATACATGCCCGAATCGATCGCTGCACGCAGCTTGTCATCGCGCCATTCCAGGTTGGCCAGCAGCGCCGGCAGCAGTTCAAGCGCGGCCAGGCCGCGCCCGAAGCCGTGGAAGATGGCGCCCTTGGACGACTGCAGGTCGCGGTGGTAGCCCGACGGCAGCGACAGCAGCTGCTCGATTTCGGTGCGTGCAGCGGCGACGCTGGCATGGGTCGCGCGCATCAGCTCGATCACGTCCGGATTGCGCTTGTTGGGCATGATCGAACTGCCGGTGGTGTACTGCGCCGGCAACGCGACGAAACCGAATTCGGCGCTGGTGAACAGCGACAGGTCCCAGGCAATGCGGCGCAGGTCCAGGGTGGCACCGCCCAGCGCTTCCAGCGCGGCCAGTTCGAACTTGCCACGCGACAGCTGCGCGTAGATGGGCGAGATCTGCATGCGCGCAAAGCCGAGCGCGGCGGTGGTGTGCTCGCGATCCAGCGGCAGGTTCACGCCGTAACCGGCGGCGGTGCCAAGCGGATTGGCATCGACCAGTGCATGGGTATCGCGGGCACGCACGGCGTTGTCGATGAAGGCTTCGGCCCAACCGGCCCACCACATGCCGGCCGAGGACACCACGGCACGCTGGATGTGGGTGTAACCGGGAATCGGCAGATGCTGCTCGGCCTGCGCACGGTCAAGTGCCACCTTTGCCACTTCGGCGCTGACCTGCGCCACGCGCTGCAGCTTTTCCTTCAACCACAGCCGGGTGGCGACCAGGATCTGGTCGTTGCGGCTGCGGCCGGTGTGGATCTTGCGGCCGGCATCGCCAAGGCGCTCGGTCAACCGTGCCTCGATCGCCGAATGGCCATCCTCATACTGCGTATCCAGCACGAAACGGCCTTCGCGGAAGTCCTGTGCCAGCACCTCAAGTTCACGCAGCAACCCGGCCAGTTCGTCGGCGCTGAGGATGCCGATGTGCTGCAAGCCCTGCGCATGCGCGGCACTGGCAGCAATGTCATGCAGGAAGAACTCGCGATCGAGGATCACGTCGTCGCCAGCGAGGAAGGTCTGGATCTGGGCATCGACAGCGACGCCTGGCTTCTGCCAAAGAAGGTCTGCCATGGGGAGCTCCTGTACGGTTTCAGTGCGGGATCGACGTCAGTTCGTCGATGCCCAGCGCAAGATTGAGGTTCTGCATGGCCTGGGTGGCCGCGCCCTTGAGCAGGTTGTCCAGGGTCGCCACCACCACCACCCGCTTGCCGCCCGGGGCGAGCGTGAAGCCGCCGACCTGGGCACCGTGGCGGCCAGCGATGCGGCTCACCCACGGCGCCTCGTCCACGACCTCGATGAGTGCTTCACCGGCGTAGGCCTGCTGGAAGCGCTCGACGATCTGCTCGCGGGTCTGCACGCGGTTCAACCACAGGTTGGCGGTGAGGGTGATGCCACGGAAATGCGGCGCGACGTGCGGCATGAATTCGACCGCCACGCCCAGCTGCACGGAAACCTCGCGCTCATGCACGTGGTTGGTCAGCGCGTACGGCATCAGGTTGTCGGCCAGCAGTTCAACGTTGTTCTTGTCCGACGGCGAGGTGCCCGCACCCGAGTAGCCGGAAACGCCGAAGCACTGCGGCGGACCAGCCAGAAGATCCAGCAGCGGATGGATCGCCAGCTGCATCGCGGTGGCATAGCAGCCGGGGTTGCTGATGTGCTTCTGTCCGCGGTAACGGCTGCGGGTAAGCTCGGGCAGGCCGTAGTACCAGGTGTTGTCGAAACGGTAGTCGGCCGACAGGTCGACGATCACCGTGTCCGGCTTCGCCGTTTCCAGCGCCGCCACGAACGGCGCGGCCAGGCCGTTGGGCAGGGCCAGGATCACCGCGTCCACGCCCTTGGCGGCAACGGCGTCGGCGTCGAGATTCTCGAACTGCAGTTCGCCCTGCCATTGCGGGTAGTGGTCGGACACGCGCTGCCCGGCCAGTTCGCGCGAGGACACGAAACCCAGCTGCAGGTTCGGATGCGCTGCCACCAGGCGGATCAGCTCGGCGCCGGTATGGCCGCGGGCGCCGACGATGCCGACGGTGAACGAGGAGGAAGTGCTCATGCGTGCGTGCTCATGCGTGCGAATCGAGGCGGTGCTGCAGGTGGCGTTTCACGCCCTGCCATTCCGCATCGATGATGGAGAAGATGACGGTGTCGCGCGGCGTGCCGTCGGGATGCCGGCGGTGATTGCGCAGCACGCCATCCTGCTTGGCGCCCAGGCGTGCGATCGCGGTGCGCGAGGTGAAGTTGAACCAGCTGGTTTCAAACACCACGCTCAGGCATTCCAGCCGCTCGAAGGCATGGCTGAGCAGCATCAGCTTGGTTTCGGAGTTGACCCCGGTGCGCTGCACCGATTCGCCATACCAGGTGTAGCCGATGCTCAGCCGCGGTACGTCCGGTTGCAGATCGTAGTAACGGGTGGTGCCGACGATCTGGTCGTTGGCATCGAACACCACGAACGGCAGCACCTTGCCTTCGGCCTGTGCCTGCAGCGCCGCCTGCACATAGCAGGTCATGGCCTTCGCATCGGGCACCTGGGTGTACCAGAGCCTGGACAGCGCGCCTTCGCCCAACGCGCCGCGCAGGCCATCGATGTGGCTCATCTGCAGCGGTTCCAGCCGCGCATGCGTGCCGGTCAACGTGGGTACCCGGGTCCAGTCTGCGTGGTTCATCGCGCTCAGCCCTCCAGGCTCGGCGCACGCACCGCGCAGTGGTCGACATAGGTCCTGATCCGGTCGATGCCATCGGCACCGTACCAGAACACCTTCCAATGACCCTGCTTGTAGCAGCCATCGGACTCGGCGTAGTAGAAGTGGTTGATCGGGTTGCCGTTGCGCGAGCGCCAGAACAGCTGCGGGGTTTCCTCGCGCATCACGTTCCAGACCGCGCGGCCAAGCCCTTCGCCCTGCGCATCATCGAGCACGGCGAACTTGTCCAGGTACACGCCCTCGGCCTCATCGGTGAGGATCACCGCCGTGCGGTAGTTCTCGCTGACGTACGCGCGCAGCAGCGTGGTCCTCTCGAAATAGTCCGGCACCAGGGTGCGGCCGAAACTGGATTCGATCAGACCCTTCAGGCGCGGCAGGTCCAGCTCGCTCCAGGCGGTTGCACGCAGCACCTTCTCGCCCTTGCGCACCAGCGTTCCCGAGCCCTTGTGGGTGAACAGTTCCTTGGCCAGGTCGGCCGGCCGGGTGATCGACACCGACGATTCCAGTGGCAACCGGTCCAGCAGGGACTTGATCTGTTCGATCTTCACCTTCATGCCACCGTGGATCCACGGTTGTGCAATCAGGTGGTCGTACTCGGTGGACAGGTTGATCGAATCGATCACGCTGCCCTGCTCGTCCAGCAGGCCGCCGGTACCGGTCAGGAAGATGATCTTGTACGGCTGCAGCTCCTGCACCAGCTCGTTGGCGGCGAAGTCGGCATTGACGTTGAGGATCTGCCCACCGGCGGTCTCGCCCAGGCTGGTGATGACCGGGATCGAGCCGGCACGCAGGCTGGCCTCGATCGGCGCCAGGTTGACCTTCCTCACCTCGCCGACCAGGCCGTAGGTATCCAGGTCCAGGTACTCCGCCTCGAACACGCCGCCGGTGATGGAGGTGGCGCGCGCGCCGTTCTGCTGCAGTGCTTCGACCAGGCGCAGGTTGGATTGCTGGAACACCCGGCGCACGATGGCCAGCGCTTCCGGCGAGGTCACCCGCAGGCCGTTGACCGTCTGCTTTTCAATGCCGGCGGCCGACAGTTCCGCATCCAGCTGCGGGCCGGCGCCGTGCAGCACGATCGGGGTCAGGCCGACTTCCTGCAGGAACGACAGCGAGGAGGTCAGCGCGTCGAGATCGTCGCGCAGCACCGCGCCGCCGACCTTGACCACGGCGAAGCGCTTGGCGTCCAGCTGCGAAAATCGCTTGAGGTACTGGCTGATCTCCTTCGCGCTGGCCATGCTCGAAAGCAGGCGCACGATGGTCTGGCGGGTCTGGCGGTGGGGCTGGAGGGCAGGAGACATTTCGGTTTCGTCACAGGCGGCGGTCGCCGCGTTGCAGTTCCGCCGCGCAGAAGCGCAGCGGCGTTGTGGGTCGATCAGGCGCCGGCGGCGATGATCCGGTGTACGGCATCGGTGTAGCGCTGCAGCTGCTCCAGCGTCACGAACTCATCGGCGGTGTGGGCCTGGGCGATGTCGCCCGGGCCGAACACCATCGTGGTGTAGCCACCGGCCGAGAACAGCGACGCCTCGGTCCAGAAGTCCACCGCGTTGCCGATCGGCAGGTCCAGCGCGTCGGCCACGTCGCGCGCCAGCAGGCGGCGGTGCTCGGCTTCGGCGATATCCCCTGCCGGCAGGCTGGGGCCACGGAAGGTTTCGGTGAACAGCGCCGCTTCCGGTTCGGCAAAGCCGGCAAAGGTCGCCAGCAGCACATCGATATCCATCGACGGCAGCGGCCGGAAACCAAAACGCACTTCCGCCGCCGGTGCGATCATGTTGGCCTTGATGCCACCTTCCACGCGCCCGATGTTGAAGCGCAGGCCGGTCAATCCACCGAAGCGTGCCGAGGCCAGCGATTGGACATGGTCCAGCGCGCGGTTGCCCCAGCGCATCGCCTGGTGCAGCGCACTGGCGGCTGCATCCTGCTTGCCCGACGCATGGCCAGCACGGCCGGCGAACTGCATCAGTACCGAGCTGATGCCACGATGCGCGAGCACCGCCTCGCTCATGGTCGGTTCGGCCACCAGCACCGCTTCGTACGCAATGCCCCGGGCCAGGAACGCCGCGATGCAGCGCGGATCGTTGGCTTCTTCATCGCTGGAGAACAGGAAGGCCGCGTCGCCATCACTGGCATTGGCGGCCGCCACCAGCGCCGCGGCCGCGCCCTTGATGTCACACACGCCAAGGCCGACCACGCGGTCGTCCAGGCGGCGCATCACGTGCGGGTCGGCACTCCAGTGCGGCGAGTCCGGCACGGTGTCCAGATGCACGTTGAACAGGTACTTCGGCGTGCCGCGCACGGCATACAGGCTGACCGCGCCGGCGCCATGGTCGATCACCTCCACATTGAACCCGGGCAGGTTGTCGCGCAGGTAATCGAAGATGCCACCGGTGGTGATCGCACGCGGCGGGTTGCGGGTGTCGAAGGACACCAGTGCCTGCAGGTGATCGAGCGTCTGTTCAAGCATGAATCAACAGTTCCTGTGGAATTCCGCCGGGCATGGCCCGGCATGGATATCGTGCTGCCAGCATCCGCCGGGCATGGCCCGGCGCTACCGGAATGCGTGCGCCGCGCCAACGGCGCAGGGTTAAGGTGGAATGCGTGGTCAACCGCTCAGCGGTTGACCTGCGCGTAGAGGGTGGAGCTCATGCCGAACAGCTTGATGAAGCCCTCGGCTTCTTCCACGCCCCAGTCGGCCGACTGCGCATAGGTGGCGCCCTTGGTGTTGAGCAGGTGCGGCGACTTCACCGCAACGGCGTCGACGCGGCCGCCACGGGTTTCCAGCACCACTTCGCCGTTGACCTTGGCCTGCGAAGACTTCAGGAAGGCTTCGATGTCGGTCTTCAGCGGGTCGTGGTAGAAGCCTTCGTACACCAGTTCCACCCACTTGCGCGCCACGTCCGGCTTGAAGCGGTTCTGCTGCTTGGTCAGCACCGCATCTTCCAGCGCGCGGTGCGCGGCCAGCAGCGAGACCAGGCCCGGTGCCTCGAACACGATGCGGCCCTTCAGGCCGATCACGGTGTCGCCGGTGTACACGCCACGGCCGACGCCGTAGGGGGCGAACAGCTTGTTGAGCTGGGCCAGGATCTGCTCGCCCGGCAGTGCCTTGCCATTGAGCTCGACGGCTTCGCCTTCGACGAACTTCAGGGTGACAGTCAGCGCCTGTTCCGGCCACTCGGCGCGCGGTGCGCACCAGCCACGGGCGCCCTCGCCCGGTGCTTCCCAACGATCGATCTCGCCGCCGGACATGGTCAGGCCCAGCAGGTTCTCGTTGATGGTGTAGGCCTGCTGCTTGGCGCGCACGCCGAAGCCACGCTCTTCCAGGTACTTCTGCTCGTAGGCGCGGGTCTGTGTGTGTTCCTTCTGGATCTCGCGGATCGGCGCGATGATCTGGTAGTCGCCCAGGGCCTTCACTGCCAGGTCGAAGCGCACCTGGTCGTTGCCCATGCCGGTGCAGCCGTGGGCGATGATGTTGGTGCCCAGTTCGGCAGCGCGCTTGAGCGCGGCATCGACAATCAGGTAACGGTCCGACACCAGCAGCGGGTACTGGCCCTGGTAGCCCTCGCCGGCCCACACGAACGGCTTGACGAAGCCGGACCAGATGGCCGGACCGCCATCGACGGTCTGGTGGCTGGTGACACCCAGCTCGGCGGCACGCTTCTCGATGAAATCGCGCTCTTCGTCATCCACGCCGCCGGTATCGGCGAACACGGTATGCACGTTGTAGCCGCGCTCCTGCAGGTACGGCACGCAGAAGCTGGTATCAAGGCCGCCGGAGAAGGCGAGAACGACGTCTTTGTTGCTCATGGGGGGTATGTCCTGGTAGCGCCGGGCCATGCCCGGCGGATTGTCTGGAATGCGTGAACGACGTACGAAAATCAGCGGCCGGCAACAGCAGCCATGATCGCCTTCTGCACATGCAGGCGATTCTCGGCTTCGTTGATGGCGATGCACTGCGGCGAATCCATCACGCCGTCGGTCGCCTTGACGTTGCGACGCAGCGGCAGGCAGTGGCTGAACACGCCGTTGTTGGTCAGGGCCATCTTCCGCTCGTCGACGATGAAGTGCTTGAACTGGTCGCGGATCGGCTTCTCCGGCTCCCAGTTGCCGAAGAACGGCAGCGCGCCCCAGCTCTTGGCGTAGACCACGTCGGCACCGGCATAGGCACTGTCGATGTCATGGCTGATCTTCAGCGAACCGCCGCTCTCGGCCACGTTCTGCTCGGCCCAGCCCATGTAGCGCTCGTCGAGGATGTAGTCGGCGGTCGGGCACAGCAGCGTCACGTCCATGCCCATGCGGGTGGCGATGGTCAGCGCCGAGTTGGCCACTGCGGTGTTCAGCGGCTTGGGGTGGTAGGTCCAGGTCAGCACGTACTTCTTGCCGCGCAGGTCCTGGGTACCGAAATGCTCCTGCAGGGCCATCACGTGCGCCAGTTCCTGGCACGGATGGGTGATGGTCTCCATGTTGATCACCGGCACCGGCGAGTATCTGGCGAAACTCTCGAGCACGACGTCCTGGCGGTCGTAGGCCCAGTCGACGAACTTCGGGAACGCGCGCACGGCGATGATGTCGCAGTAGCGGCCGAGCACCTTGGCTACTTCAGCGATGTGCTCTTCGGTATCGCCGTCCATCACCGTGCCGAGGTTGAACTCGATCGGCCATGCATCCTTGCCCGGCTGCAGCACCACTGCGTGGGCACCGAGCTGGAACGCGCCCAGCTCGAAACTGGTGCGGGTGCGCATGGACGGATTGAAGAACACCAGCGCGATCGACTTGCCCTTGAGCTGGTCGCCGAGCTTGTTGCGCTTGAACAGCGCAGCCTGGGTCAGCAGCGCGTCAAGTTCGCTGCGGCTCCAGTCCTGGGTGTTCAGGAAGTGCTTGGGGGACATCATCATTCCTTGCATGAGCGGCGCCGAGGGTCGACGCGGTGGAAGGTGGAAGGGAAAACCGGGAACCAGGGTTGTACGAAAAGGTTGCAGATGAAGCTTTCAGAACGCGGAAACGAAAAAACCCAGCCGGCGGGCTGGGTTTTTTTCGGACGAACAGCAGAAAGCTCCGGATTACCCAGCGAGAATGTGGGGTTCCGGTCGACGGGCACGCGACGTCATGCCAGTGGCCTGGCGGGCGGCGCTGCTGTCGTGCTGGAAGTCGGTGAGCTTCATTGGTCGGCAATCTTTACATGCGGCCGGGGCCGGCGCAAGAGGCCGGCGTCGCAGAATCAGGGGGTGCCGGCGGCAGCCTGCTCCGGGCCCACCCAGGGGGTGATCGAAACCCGGATCTTCAGCCGGTTGCCCGGGTCTTCCGGCAGCCGTGAACGGTACTTGGTGCCCTTGTAGACATAGTCCACGTCATAGGCGATGGGGCGGCGGAACTCGCGTCCGACGGGCACGATACGACAGTCCCGGGTCAGCATCGGGCCCGTGTTGGCGGGCGCCGGGGCGGGGGCTTCGGCCGGCAGTTCCTCCAGCACCTCCTCGTCGCTGCGCTTGAACATCGAGCGAACCGAATCCCAGAGGCGGCCGATGCGGCCCTTGTCCTCCACCGGCTCCTCGCCGGTGACGTTGACCGGGGCCAGGGTACGGGTCGAGACCGGCTCGCAGTGCTCCTCGGTGCGGGTGGCACGCAGGGTCTGGAACACCGGCTCCACGTTGAGCACCTGGGCGTAGTCGAACTTCACGTTCTCCACGATCACCACCCGGTTGCGCGGCTCGGCCTCCTGGGCCAGGACCACGGCGGGCAGCGCCGACAGGCAGGCCAGGGTCAGCAACGCGGTGGTTTTCATTGGCGAAGGGAGCAGGGACACGGCAATAGTGTAGGCAGTGGTGACCGCAAGGGGCTGAACATTACCCGTCCGCGCCGTTCCTGCCCACCCCACCCCGGCCGCCGGTGACGTCCACCGGTGGCAACGGTCCCCCCAAAGGGCCCCGACACGTTCTAAAATCACAGGCTTGTCCCCCAGTCACAGACCCATGACCCTGCGCCTGCACAACAACCTGACTCGCCAGCTCGAACCGTTCACCCCGCTCGATCCGGCCTGTCCGACCCTGTATGTGTGCGGCCCGACGGTCTACAACTACGTACACATCGGCAACGCCCGTGGGCCGGTGGTGTTCGGGGTGCTGGCCGACCTGCTGCGTCGGCGCTTCGGTGCCCTGCGCTACGCCCGCAACATCACCGACGTGGACGACAAGATCAACACCGCCGCGCGCGAGCAGGACGTGCCGATCAGCACCATCACCGACCGTTTCGCTGCTGCCTACCGTGAAGACATGGCCGCGCTGGGCGTGGTGCCGCCGGACATCGAGCCGGAAGTGACCGCGCACATGGCGCAGATCATCACCATGATCGAGCAGCTGGTCAGCAGCGGGCATGCCTACGCCGCCGAGGGCCACGTGCTGTTCGCCGTCGGCAGTTTCGAGGGCTACGGCAAGCTGTCGCGCCGCGATCCGGACGAGATGCTGGCCGGCGCCCGGGTCGAGGTCGCTCCCTACAAGCGCGCCCCCGGCGACTTCGTGCTGTGGAAGCCGTCCAGCGACGACCTGCCGGGCTGGGAATCGCCCTGGGGCCGCGGCCGTCCGGGCTGGCACATCGAATGCTCGGCGATGGCCGCCGCGCACCTGGGCGAGACCATCGACATCCATGCCGGCGGCGTCGACCTGCAGTTCCCGCACCACGAAAACGAGATCGCACAGAGCGAGTGCGCGCACGGCGGCAAGGTGTTCGCGCGCTTCTGGCTGCACAACGGCATGCTCAACTTCGGCGGCGCCAAGATGAGCAAGTCGATCGGCAACATCGAGCGCGTCCACGACCTGGTGCGCAGGCATGCCCCCGAGGCGCTGCGCCTGGCGTTGCTGTCGGCCCACTACCGGCAGCCGCTGGACTGGTCCGATGCGCTGATCGAACAGTCCGGCCGCACCCTCGACCGCCTGTACGGCACCCTGCGCGAGCTGGCCGACGTTGCCGCCACCGCGGTGATCCCGGCAGAGATCGAAGCGGCATTGGATGACGATCTCAACACGCCGCAGGCGCTGGCCGAAGTGGCCCGTATCGCCGGTGAAGCGCGCCGCGCCACCGATCCTGGCGAACGCGCACGGTTGAAGAGTGAACTGCTTGGCGCCGGCCTCGCCCTGGGCCTGCTGCAGGCCGATCCGGCGCAATGGTTCGGCAACGCCGCCGGCGACAGCGACGACGATGCGCGTATCCAGGGCCTGATCGACGAACGCGCGGCAGCCAAGCAGGCACGTGACTTCGCCCGTTCCGACGCCATCCGCGACCAGCTGGCCGCCGAAGGCATCGTGCTGGAAGACACCCCGCAGGGCGTGCGCTGGTCGCGCAAGCGCGGCTGACCTGCCCTGCCCCGTGGCCGGTCCGCCGGCCACGCTCCCTACTGTAGAGACTGTTGTGATCGACTCCCCGTTCCCGCTTGAACCCACCGCCGCCGAGGCACAGACGGCCATCGCCGAGGAATTCGGTTTCTTCGGCGACTGGTCCGAGCGCTACCAGTACCTGATCGACCTCGGCCGCAAGCTGCCCGCCTTCCCGGACGCGTGGAAGACCGAAGAGCACCGCCTGCTCGGTTGCCAGTCGATGGTCTGGATCGTGCCGGAAGGCAACGCGCAGTCGCTGCGCTTCCACGCCATCAGCGATTCGGCCATCGTTTCCGGCCTGATCTTCCTGGCGCTGCGCGTGTACTCCGGGCGCAGCGCGCAGGAGATCCTGGCCACCGAACCCAGCTATATCCAGGACATCGGTCTGGCCCGCCACCTGTCGCCGACCCGCAGCAACGGCGTGGCGGCGATGCTGGCGTTCATCCGCGAGACCGCGCAGGCCCAGCTGCAGCGCGATCCGTCGTGAGCGAGCCCGCCACGGCCGAAGACACCGCGCTGGGCCTGCTGTCCCGACCCGGTTTCGCCAGGCTGCTGGCGTATCGCATCTTCGCGATGCTGTCCTACCAGGTGGTCGCGGTCACCGTCGGTTGGCACATCTACGAAGTCACCCGCAATCCGTTCTCGCTGGGCCTGATCGGCCTGGCCGAGGTGCTGCCGTTCTTCTGCGTGGCCCCGTTCGCCGGTTATCTGGTGGATCATCTGCCGCGCCGCAAGCTGGGCATGGTCGCCTGTTCCGGCCTGGTCGCCACTGCGCTGGTGCTGACCAGCGTGGCCAAGGGCTGGCTGCCGGTTGAGGGCGTGTGGCCGATCTATGCAGCGATCGCACTGACCGGCATGGTCCGCGCCTTCCTGTCGCCGATCTACAACGCACTGTTCGCCCGGGTGTTGGCACGCGAGCACTTCGCCCGTGGCGCCGGCCTTGGCGCCGTGGTGTTCCAGGCCGGCATGATCGCCGGCCCGGCACTGGGTGGCGTGCTGGTCGGCTTCGGTGGCAAGGGCCTGTCCTATGCGGTGGCCACGGCCTTCGCGCTGGTGGCGATGGGCTGCCTGGCCACGCTGAAGGTGGAAGAGCCGGTGCATGCAGGCCCAGCCGCCCCGATCTTCAAGAGCATTGCCGAAGGCGCGCGCTTCGTGGTCGGCAACCGGATCATGGTCGGCGCCATGGCGCTGGACATGTTCTCGGTACTGCTGGGCGGTGTGGTGGCGATGCTGCCGGCGTTCCTGCACGAGATCCTGCATCACGGCCCGGAGGGCTTGGGCATCCTGCGCGCGGCGCCGGCACTGGGTTCGGTGTGCGTGGGCCTGTGGCTGGCGCGCCACCCCCTGCACCGCAATGCCGGTCGGGTGCTGCTGTTCGCGGTCGCCGGCTTCGGCCTGTGCGTGATCGGCTTCGGCCTGTCCCAGCACTTCTGGCTGTCGGCGTTGATCCTGCTGTTCTACGGCGCCTTCGACGGCGTGTCGGTAGTGATCCGCTCCACCATCCTGCAGCTGGCCACGCCGGAAGAGATGCGCGGCCGGGTATCGTCTATCAACGGCATCTTCATCAGTTCGTCCAACGAACTGGGCGCGTTCTATGCCGGCACCATGGCCAAGGTGCTGGGGCTGGTACCGGCGGTGGTACTGGGCGGATTCGCGGTGCTGAGCGTGGCCGGGGTCACTGCATGGAAGAACCCGACGCTGCGGAAATTGAATCTGCGCGATCTGCAATAGAGCGGATTTCCGTGCGCACACGCGCCGGTAGCGCCGGGCCATGCCCGGCGGGCGCTTTCCGCGACCGCGGCGGGGTGTCACTTTCTTTGCGCGCGCAAAGAAAGTAACCAAAGAAACGCGCCGCCATCCGCGAGCCGGTGCTGCGCACCGGTGCCCTGCGCTCCTCGGTGAATCAGGGGACGGCACCGAACTCGCTGCGCTCAAACAGCGGCGCCTCTTCGCCCCTGATTCCCCTGCGGTGCTCGGCTCGCTACAAGGCGGACCCAACAGCCGCGAGCATACGCATGGCCGCTCCTGGTAGAGCCAAGCCATGCTTAGCTGCTCTTGCTCTTGCTCTTGCTCTTGCTCTTGCTCTTGTTCTTGCTCTTCCCTACCCGCCGGCTTCGGCCTGAGCCGAGCGTGGGCTCGGCTCTACAGCGGCCGCACTCGGGAACTGTCTGGAGCGGGCGGGTCACCCGGGCCAGGACCGTTCGCGCCATGGATGGCGCGGCCGAGCCCCCAGGGATGGGTTTACGGCGTGTCCTGGCCCGGGTGACCCGCCCGCTCGCTCACGGAACAACCAAGGCGCCGCTCTACGCAGCCAACCATCACCCAACAAAAAACCCGGCCGAAGCCGGGCTTTTTGCATGACATCACAACGAACCGGAATCAGTCGCCCTGCTGCTTCTGCAGGTGCTCCCAACGCTCCTGGGCGTCGATGGTGCGCTCGGCGGTCAAGCGCGCTTCAAGGCGCTCCAGGCCGATCTCTTCACCGGTGTCCACGCAGTACCCGTAATCGCCTGCTTCCAGGCGCTTGAGGGTGCTGTCGATCTTGCCGATCAGCTTGCGGTAACGGTCACGGGTGCGCAGCTCCAGCGAGTTCTCGGTTTCGCGGGTCGCGCGCTCGGCTTCATCGCCGATGTCACGCACTTCCTCACGCAGGTTCTCGATGGTCTGCTTGGACTCTTCCACCAGGTCGGCGCGCCAGTTCTGCAGGCGCTGACGGAAGTACTCCTGCTGCAGCGGGCTCATGTACTCCTCGTCCGAGGCCGGCTTGTAGCCTGCCGGCAGGATCGGGCGGCCAGTGGCCTCGTCGGTCTTGTATTCGACGACCTTGTACTTGCTGCGCGGCGCAGGTGCCGTCGAACGGGCGGCAACGGCCACGGCGACCTTGCCCACGGGGCGGGTCACGGTCTTCGGAGCGGAATCGGATTTCACGGCGGTTTTGGCAGGCGATTTCGAAACGGGCACGGGATTCTTGGATTGCGGGGCGGTCGATGCTGCAGAAGCGGCGGCCGGGGCCGGCTTGGGGGCCGGTTTGGCTGCCGCCACTGCCGCGGTCTTGGCCGGGACAGACTTGGCCGGGGCCGGCTTCGCAGCTGGCTTCGGTGCGGACTTCACTACAGGGGCCGGCGTCGGCTTGGCAGCCGGCGGGGCGACATTCTTGGCAACCTTCTTGGCCGGTGCCGGCTTGGCAGGCGCCACCTTCTTTGCTGCCGGCTTGGCAGCAGGCGCGGCGGCAACCTTCTTCACCACCGCCTTCGGCGTTGGCTTGGCTGCTGGCTTCTTCGGTGCCGGCTTGGCAGCGGCCTTCTTCACCGGCGCAGCCTTGCTGGCAACCTTCTTCACCGCCGGCGCCTTCTTGCTGGCAGCGGCAGGTTTGGCCTTGACCGGCGCAGCGGGCTTCTTCGCCACTGCCGGCTTGCCGGATTTCACCGGCGCTTTCTTTGCGGTGGCCTTCCTGGCCGCCGGCTGTGAGGATGCCGCCTTGGTCGCCGGCTTGCTGGCCGGCTTCTTGGCAACGGGCTTGGCCGCCAACTTCTTCACAACAGGCTTGGCGGTTTTCTTGGCGGCCTTGACGGCCTTCTTTGCAGTTTTTTTAGCAGCCACGAAACGCTCTTCCTTGGATTCCCCGGGGCCCGGGAAAGCGGGCCTTTATAGCCTACCCGACCCGCAGCAGCAACCTTGGGGGCCCGCTCCATTCAGTCCAGGAGTCAACGGGTCCAAGGTGCGGTCCGACGAACACGGACCGCCTTGCGCGGTACGGAACCTGTCCGGCACCTGGAGGGGTGCCGCTAGCGGTCGCAGGCCATCTACGACATGCGACCAACGGCCCATCCTGCACAAATGCGGCCTTCATGCCAACTGGCTTAAGATGACTGCGTGATCTCGCGCCTGCTCATCGCCCTGCTGCGCTTCTACAAGCGCTTCATCAGCCCCCTGCTGGGGCCTCGCTGCCGTTTCGTGCCGAGCTGCTCTGAATACGCCATGGATGCCATCTCCCGGCACGGCCCGCTGCGCGGCAGCTGGCTGGCGGCGCGACGGCTGGGCCGCTGCCATCCGTTCCATCCCGGCGGCTTCGATCCAGTGCCCGACTCTCCCAACGCCCCCTCTTGCCGTTGCACAGGAAAACACTGACATGTCCTCCACGCTCATCACCAATGCCCGCCTGGTCAACGAAGGCCGCACCTTCGAAGGCGACCTGCGTATCGAGAACGACCGCATCGCGCAGATCGGCAAGGGTTTGACTACGCGTGATGGCGAACAGGTGGTGGATGCGGCCGGGCGCTGGCTGCTGCCCGGGATGATCGACGATCAGGTGCATTTCCGCGAACCCGGCCTGACCCACAAGGGTGACATCGCCAGCGAATCGGCCGCGGCCGTGGCCGGTGGCCTGACCAGCTTCATGGACATGCCCAACACCAACCCGCCGACCCTGGATTCGACCATCCTGGAAGCCAAGTACGAGCTGGCGCGCGGCCGCGCCTGGGCCAACTACGGTTTCTACCACGGTGCCAGCAACGACAACCTCGACGCCATCCGTGCGCTCGATCCGAAGAAGGCGCCGGGCGTGAAGGTGTTCATGGGCGCGTCCACCGGCAACATGCTGGTCGACAACCCCGAAACCCTGGACGCGATCTTCCGCGAGTGCCCCACCCCGATCATCACCCACTGCGAAGACACGCCGATGATCGATGCCAACCTGAAAGCGTTCCAGGAAAAGTACGGCGACGCACTGACCCCGGAGATGCACCCGGACATCCGTTCGCGCGAAGCCTGCATCAAGTCGACGCGGCTGGCCATGTCGCTGGCGCGCAAGCACGGCACCCGCCTGCACGTGCTGCACATCTCCACCGCCGACGAACTGGCGCTGTTCGAGAAGGGCCCGCTGATCCGCGCTGATGGCAGCCGCAAGCAGATCACCGCCGAGACCTGCGTGCACTTCCTGCACTTCGCCCGCCCGGATTACGCGACCAAGGGCAACCTGATCAAGTGCAATCCGGCGATCAAGGACGTGGCCGATCGCGAGGCGATCACCGCCGCGTTGGCTGACGACGTGCTGGACGTGCTGGCCACCGACCACGCCCCGCATACCTGGGAAGAGAAGCAGAAGCCCTATGCGCAGGCGCCGTCCGGCCTGCCGCTGGTGCAGTACGCGCTGGTCGCCGCACTGGAACGCGTGCACGAAGGCAAGCTGACCCGCGAGCAGGTCGTGCAGAAATTCGCCCATGCCCCGGCCCAGTTGTTCGATGTGGAAGAGCGAGGCTTCCTGCGCGAAGGTTACTTTGCCGACCTGGTGCTGGTGGAAGATGTGCCGTTCACGGTCAAGCGCGAGGACGTGCTGTCCAAGTGCGGCTGGTCGCCGTTCGAGGGCACCACGTTCCGTTCGCGCGTGGCCTCCACCTGGGTCAACGGCCAGCTGGTCTGGGACGGCAGTACGCTGGTGGGCGAGCCCGCCGGCCAGCGCATGACCTACGACCGCTGATGCGTCCGGCACTCATGTTCGCGGCGCTGCTGCTGGCAGCGCCCCTGCTCTCCGCACCCGCAGCCCAGGCACAGGACGGCATCGGCGACCTGATCGACAGCCGCGTGGTGTTCCCGGCCAGCGCGTCGCAGGGCGCGCTGGTGATCGGCAAGGTTCCCGCCGGCAGCAGCGTGCGCTATGCAGGCCGCGACCTGCGCGTGAGCAGCTACGGCAGCGTGGTGTTCGGCATCGGTCGCGATGAGAAGGGCCCGCTGCAGGTGCAGATCCGCCGACCGGATGGCAGCAGCGAGACGGCCGCCATCGCCGTGACCACGCGCGACTGGCCGACCGAGCGGGTGAACGGCGTACCGCCGAAGACGGTCAATCCGCCGCCGGCCATCGCCGAGCGGATCAAGCGCGAACAGGCGCAGGTCACCGCTGCGCGTGCGCGCGACGACAACCGCACCGATTTCACCCAGACCTTCATCTGGCCGGTGCAGGGCCGCATCAGCGGCCGCTTCGGCAACGCCCGCGTGTACAACGGCCAGCCCGGTGCCGGCCACTCCGGCATGGACATCGCCGTGCCGACCGGCACCCCGGTGAAGGCACCGGCGGCCGGTGTGGTGACGTTCGCCGGGCCGGACCTGTACCTGACCGGTGGCACGCTGCTGCTCGACCACGGCTTCGGCGTCAGTTCGAACTTCCTGCACCTGTCGCGCATCGACGTAAAGGTCGGTGATCGCGTCGAACAGGGCCAGGTGATCGCCGCCGTCGGCGCCACCGGCCGCGCTACCGGGCCGCACCTGCACTGGGGCATGAACTGGTTCGACACCCGCATCGATCCGCTGCTGGTGCTGGAGCGCAAGTAACGGTAGTGCCGGCCGCTGGCCGGCAACCTCATGGTGTTCAGCGACCTATGCGGATTGCCGGCCAGCGGCCGGCACTACCATGTGATGGTTCAGCCGCGCGCGGCCCACCACACGCGCAGCAACGTGCGCACGGGCGTGGCTTCAATCGGTTTGCCGGCGGCCTGCGCCGCCAGACGTGCACGCGCCAGGCTCGACCACACCCGGCGTGCACGTGGACCGGGCACGCGGGTGCCCCACCCTTTCAGCAACTGCTGCGCCCAACGCTGTGCAGCGTTGCCGGCATCTTCGTCCAGCAGGCTGCGCGGAACCCCGGCCACGCCAGCGTCCTGCAGGCGCTGGGCCAGGGTCTGCAGCAGCACGGCATGGCCAGCACCCTTGCGCGGCTTGTCGGCAAACACCACGGCCTCGACCGCAGCCACCGCGTCGGCATAGTTGCCCAGTGCGCGTTCGGCACCGGCAGCGTCCAGCGCTACGGTGCGCGCCTCGACCAGATCCGGCAGCGCCTCGGCCAGCTGCACCCACGGTGCCCGCACCGGCTCCAGCACGCGTCCCAGCGGATGCCGCGAACGCTGCGCGGCCCAGCTGCGCAGTTCCTCGCCCCACCACGCCAGCTTGGCGTCCGCCGGCAGCGGGTCGCCAGCGGTGTTGAGCATGTCGTCGAATTCCTGCAGCAGCGCGAACCACGCCAGCGCCACATGGCGCTGCGATTCGGCCACGAACGGCTCGGCCACCGACCATTCCGGCCAACGGCTGCGCCACTTGTCGAGGAAACTATCCAGCGCTGTACTGCTCACTACGTTGTTCCTTACGGCTGGGCCGGGGTCGCCGGCCGGCTCGGCCAGAGACTGGCCAGTTGCAGAAGTCCGGCATTCTCGACCAGCACATCGGCCTGCCAGGCCAACGGGTCATCGCTGTGCAGGCGGTAGCCCCACAGCGCCGCCACCGACGGCATGCCGGCAGCACGCGCGGCGATGATGTCGCGCTCATCGTCGCCGACGTACACGCAGTCTTCCGCTGCGATGCCGATCAGCTGCGCGGCGTGCAGCAGCGGCAACGGATGCGGCTTGCGTTCGGCCAGGGTGTCACCCCCGACCAGCACGGCGCAGCGCTGCTGCCAGCCGTACTGCGGCACGATCAGCCGCGCCAGGTATTCGGGCTTGTTGGTGACGATGCCCCACACGGTGCCGGCTTCGTCCAGCGCACCGAGCATGCCGGCGACGCCGTCGAACAGCACGGCATGCTGGCCGATCGAGGCTTCGTAGCGCTGCAGGAACTCGGGAATCAGTGCATCGCGCTCGGCTGCTTCCAGCTCTGGAAACGCGGCCGACACCATCGCCCGTGAACCCTTGGACACCACTGGCCGCAACTGCGCAGGATCGATCGGTGCGCGACCGCGCTCGGCCAGCATCGCATCAAGGGTGGCGACGAAATCCGGGGCGCTGTCCAGCAGCGTACCGTCCAGGTCGAACAGCACCGCACGCGGGAACACGGCGGTGGTCACGGCGCCTTGACCGCGTGGGCCAGGTAGTTGATGTCGGTGCGGCTGCTCAGGCGGGCGCGGTTGCGCCACGGCTCATAGGCCATGCCGCTGACATCGGCCAGCTGCAGGTCGGCCTCGCGCAGCCAACGCGCCAGCTCGGCCGGCTTGATGAATTCCTGGTAGTGGTGGGTGCCCTTGGGCAGCAGCCGTGCCACGTACTCGGCACCGACGATGGCCACGGCGAATGCGGCTGCGGTGCGGTTGATGGTGGACAGGAACAGATGGCCACCCGGCTTCAGCAGGCGCTTGCAGGCCTCGATGATCGCGCCCGGATCGGGCACGTGCTCGAGCATTTCCATGCAGGTCACCACATCGAAGCTGCCCGGTTGTTCGGCGGCCAGGTCCTCGGCGGCCTGCACCCGGTAGTCGACGCTGACGCCGCTTTCCAGGGCATGCAGACGCGCAACCTTGACCAGCTCCGGCGCCAGGTCGATGGCGGTCACTTCGGCACCGGCCTGGGCCAGCGCTTCACTCAGCAGCCCGCCACCGCAGCCGATGTCGAGCACGCGCGCACCTCGCAGCGGCGCGCGGTCGGCCACGTACTGCAGGCGCACCGGATTCAGTGCGTGCAGCGGCTTCTGCGGGCCATCGGCGTCCCACCAGCGGTTGGCCAGCGCGGCGAACTTGTCCAGCTCGGCCTGATCGAAATTGGAAGAAGCGTGGGGGGCAGTCATGACGGTTGTCCTTGCGGCGCCTGCACTCAGGCGCGGATATGACGGATGCGCTCGCGCCACTGGCGCGCGTTGGCGATGATGCCCGGCAGGTCCATGCCGACCAGCTCGCGCTGCACCAGCTTGGGCTTGCCGGCGATCCAGACGTCGCTGACCTGCTGGCGGCCGGTGGCGTACACCAGCTGCGACAGCACGTTGTGCAGCGGCTGGGTTTCCAGCGCGGACAGATCAACGCAGACCAGGTCGGCCTGCTTGCCGACCTCGATCGAGCCGATGCGCTCGCCGAAGCCCAGGGCGCGGGCGCCGCCGAGGGTGGAGGCGCGCAACGTGGTCGCCGCGTCCAGCGCGGTGGCATCGTCGGCCACGGCCTTGGCCAGGATCGCCGCCGTGCGGTTCTCGCTGAACATATCCAGGTCGTTGTTGCTGGCGCAGCCGTCGGTGCCGATGGCCAGGTTCACGCCGGCGCGCTGCAGGGCGCAGGCCGGGCAGAAACCAGAGGCCAGCTTCAGGTTCGACTCCGGGCAGTGCACCACGCTGACGCCGCGCTCGGCGCACAGGTGGATCTCGGCCTCGGTCAGCTGGGTCATGTGCACCGCGATCAGGCGGTCGTTGACCAGGCCGAGGCGATCCAGCCGCGCCAGCGGACGCTGGCCGTGCAGCTTGATCGAATCGGTGATTTCCTGCGCGGTTTCATGGGTATGCAGATGCACCTGCATGTCCAGCTGGTCGGACAGCATCCGCACCCGCTCGAAATTGGCATCGTTGACCGTGTACGGCGCATGCGGCGCGAATGCGGTGCCGATCAGCGGGTCGGTGCGCCACTGGTCATGCAGTTCACCGGCCTTGGCGAAGTACTCGTCGTCGGTCTTGGCCCAGGCGGTCGGGAAATCGATGATGACCGCGCCGACCAGCGCGCGGAAACCGTGCTTCTTGTAGACGGCGGCCTGCACGTCACCGAAGAAATAGTTCTCGTTGGCGCAGGTGGTGCCGCCACGCAGCATCTCGGCGATGGCAAGGGTGGTGCCGTCGGCCACGAATTCGGGACCGATCACCGCCGCTTCCACCGGCCAGATGTGCTGCTGCAGCCAGGTCATCAGCGGCAGGTCGTCAGCGACGCCGCGCAGCAGGGTCATCGGGTTGTGCGTATGCGCGTTGACCAGGCCCGGCATCAGCGCCGCCTCTGGGCGGCTGACAACCTGGGTGGCGCGGAACCGCGCACGCGCTTCGGCGCGCGGCAGGATGGCCACGATGTCGCTGCCACGGATGGCCACGGCATGGTCTTCCAGCACCACCGCATGCGGCTCGATCGGAACGACATAACCGGCTTCGATGAGCAGGTCGCAGGCTTCGGGGAGGTGCGGGCTATCGCTCATGCGGGCTCACTGGCTGGGGGAAGGACCATACGTAGCCTTGGCTCCGACCTGGCGACTGATCACCGGTCAAACGGCTACCGCTGGGCTTCTGGAAGGCAAGCCCCTGAGTCAGGGGCGGCCGCGAAGCGGCGGGGTGTGGATGCTGGTGAGTGGGGGCCCACGATCCGCCATGGCGGATCGTGGGAGCGCCAGCGCGAATGCGCCGGCGCCTACCCGGATTACTTGACGCGCGAGGAGTACTCGCCCGAACGGGTGTCGACCTTGATGATTTCATCCTGGTTGACGAACAGCGGCACGCGCACCACGGCGCCGGTTTCCAGGGTGGCCGGCTTGCCGCCGCCGCCCGAGGTGTCACCGCGGACGCCCGGATCGGTCTCGGTGATCTTCAGTTCAACGAAATTCGGCGGCTGCACGAAGATCGGCGAACCATTGAACAGGGTCACGATGCAGGACTCCTCGCCCTTCAGCCACTTCTCGGCGCCGCCCATGCCGGCCTTGTCGGCCTGCACCTGCTCGAAGGTCTCCGGGTCCATGAAATGCCAGTACTCGCCGTCGCTGTACATGTAGTCCATGTTGGTATCGACCACATCGGCCACTTCCACGTCGTCGGTCGCCTTCATGGTCATTTCGACCGTGCGGCCCGACTTGATGAAGCGATAGCGCACGCGGGTGAAGGCCTGGCCCTTGCCCGGCTTGATGAACTCGGTCTCGGAGATGACGGCCGGTTCATTGTTGACCAGGATCTTCATCCCGTTCTTGACATCGTTCATGCCCGCAGTGGCCATGCTCAAGCTCCTCAAATGGCGAAACCGCCGCGCGTGCGGCGAGCCGGATAGAATGGAAAGCCCACCGGAACCCCGGCGGGCAACTGTTTATGTGTCCATGATAACCGCAGGCCCCCTCTCCATGCAGCTTTCCGCCTTCCCCCGGACCCAGTCGCCAAGCGCGCCCGCGCGCTGGCAGCAGCTGTGGCGGCAGGCCCTGCGCGACCCGCAGACGCTGCTGGCCCGGCTGGATCTGGATGCCGCGGCGCTGGGCGTATCGGAGGCGGCCATCGCCCAGTTCGCGCTGCGCGTGCCGGAGGGTTTCGTCGCCCGCATGCGCCGTGGCGACGCCCACGATCCGCTGCTGCGGCAGGTGTTGCCGATCGACGCCGAGATGCGCCCGGCGCCCGGGTTCAGCTTTGACGCGGTGGGCGACGGCGCGGCCAGAAAGGCCACCGGGGTCATCCAGAAATACCGTGGCCGGGCCCTGCTGGTGGCCACCGGCAGCTGTGCCATCAACTGCCGCTACTGCTTCCGCCGGCATTTCGACTATGGCGCCGAGAACGCCGCCAAGGGGGGCTGGCAGGAGGCCGTGGAGGCCATCGCCGCAGACCCGGACATCGATGAGGTGATCCTGTCCGGCGGCGACCCGCTGTCGCTGGCTACGCACAAGCTGGCCGAGCTGACCGATGCGCTGCGCCAGATCCCGCACATCCGCCGGTTGCGCATCCACACGCGCCTGCCGATCGTGCTGCCCGAGCGCGTGGACGAGGAACTGCTGGCCTGGCTGGGCAGCCTGCCGTGGCCACTGGCGATCGTGGTCCATGCCAACCACGCCAATGAATTCGACGCCAGCGTCGACATGGCGATGGCCCGCCTGCGTGGTATCGGCGCCCAGCTGCTGAACCAGGCGGTGCTGCTGCGCGGGGTCAACGACAGCGTGCAGGCCCTGCAGGACCTGAGCGAACGCAGCTTCGCCGCCGGCGTGCTGCCGTATTACCTGCACCAGTTGGATCGCGTCGAGGGCGTGGCCCACTTCGAAGTGGACGACATCCAGGCCAAGGCCCTGATTGCCGGCCTCACTGCCCGGCTGTCCGGCTACCTGGTCCCCAAGCTGGTCCGCGAACTGCCCGGCGACCCGAGCAAGCGCCCGCTGTAGCGCCTCACGCGCCCGATTCGATCATCCGCACCACTTCGGTGGCGGTGACCGGGTGGCTCAGCCGGTAGCCTTGACCCAGGTCGCAGCCACGCTGGGCCAGCAGCTCGAACTGGGCCTCCTGTTCGATACCCTCGGCCACCACCGTGATGCCCAGTGCGTGGGCCATGGCGATGATCGCCGTGGTCAGGGCCAGGTCGTCCGGGTCGCGCTGCATGTCGGCGACGAAGCTTTTGTCGATCTTGACGCCGTCCACCGGCACCTGCCGAAGGTGGCTGAGACCGGAGAAACCGGTGCCGAAGTCGTCCAGCCACACCTTCACCCCGGCCCGGTGCAGGCGGTCCAGCAGCTGCGCGGCCAGCATTTCATCGCCGATCACCGCCGTCTCGGTCAGCTCCAGGTGCAGGCGCGAGGCCGGCAGGCCCGACTCCTGCAGGCACTGTGCAACCAACGCCGGCAGCTCCCCGCCGCGCAACTGCCGTGGCGACACATTGACCGAGACGAACAACTCGTCACCGGCCACGCCCCGCGGCCACTGCACCGCTTCCATGCAGGCAGCACGCAGCACCTTCGGACCGATGATCTCGATCAGGCCACTCTGCTCGGCCACCTCGATGAACACCGATGGCGGAATCGTGCCCAGCGTCGGGTGCTGCCAGCGCAGCAGCACTTCGACACCGACCATGCGGCGGTCACGCATGCGGAAGATCGGCTGGTAGGCCAGCCGCAGCTCGCCGCGCTCCCAGGCGCCACGCAGCTCCTGTTCCATGTGCACGCGCCGCTCGACCGCGTGATCCATGGCCCGGCTGTAATAGCGATAGCAGTTCTTGCCGGCCATCTTTGCCTGGTACATCGCGATGTCGCCGTTCTTCAGCAGCGTCGTCGCATCCGCGGCATCGTCGGGGAACAGGGTCACGCCGATCGAGGTGCCCAGGAACAGTTCCCTGCCCTGCACCACCAGCGGCTTGCCCAGCTCGCGCACCAGCACTTCGGCCAGCAACCGCGCATTGGCCGCAACATCGCCATCACCGACGAGGATCACGAATTCGTCGCCGCCGAACCGCGCCAGCACGGCATCGTCGCCGCCGGCCTCGGTCACTGCGCGGCCGATGCGCTGGGCGAACTGCAGCAACGCCTCGTCGCCGGCCTCATGGCCCAGCGTGTCATTGACCCGCTTGAAATCATCGATATCGGCAAACAGCAGACCCAACCGGTGATTGGACGCACGTGCGGCCATCAACCGATGGTCCAGCGCCTCGCGGAACGCCAGGCGGTTGGTGAGCCCGGTCAAGGCGTCGGTGTAGGCCATGCGCCGCACTTCGCGGTCGTGGCGGGCGATCGCATCACGCATGCGGGCAAAGCCGCGCACCAGTTCCCCGACTTCGTCGTCGCGGGTGTTTTCGCGCAGCGGCGCCTGGTAGTCGCCCGCTTCGATGCGCCGGGCGGCCGCGGCCAGCTCGCGGATCGGCGCCACCAGCGTGCGCTGTACGTACAGGATCACCACCACGCCGATCACCACCAGCAGGCCAAGCATCAGCAGCAGCCAGCCCAGATGCCGGCTTCCCATCTGCTGCAGCCGCTCACCGAGTGTCGCGTTGGCCGCCTGCTCACGCTGCAGCACTTCATCCAGTGCCATGCCGACGCGGACACCACCGATGCGCTGTTTGCCCATCCTGATCGGCATCGCGTTGTCGAGCACCGTGGGCGACTGCTGCACCACCAGCGACTGCGCGGCAACCGCCCCGGCCGCCAACGGATCGGTCATCGGCCGCCCGGATCCGGGCACTCCGGCCGAGCCGTCGTGGACCAGCCGCCCGCGGTCGTCGAACACCAGTACGTAGCGCACCACCGGCTGCCGCGAAATGCTGCGCACCAGCGCCCCGACCTGGTCCAGGTCGTTGTTGTGGAGCGGACCGGCAAGCGCATCGGACAGCTCGCGCACCATGGCCTCGCCACGGCTGCGCACGCTGCGGTCGAACAGTTCGTGGATGACGCCGTTGCTGAGCGACCTCACCTCGCCCTGCATCGCCGCCTGCCGCCCCAGCAGCACGGCCAGGATCGCCACCACCACCAGCATCGCCCCGCCCATCGCAAGCAGGAATCGGGCCTGCATCCCCGAGCCGAGCAACTTCATTCCACTTCCATCCGCACGCGCGTCGACCCTTGTTTCAAATCATCCCGCCACGGCTGCGCATGCGCATCGACGCGGCGGAAACCGGAAGCCCCCAAGACCTTCTGCAACGCACCCTGCACCCGCCGAAGACAGACGACACGCGACAAGCCGGCGGACGCCCGGCCTGATACCCCCGGCGCCGGTCCGGCACCCTGCCGGTCCACACTGCCAAGCGCATGATCCTGCGTCATCGCGAGTTGCCCCTCATCGCTGCCCAACGCCCCTTCTGTGAACCGGGCGCAGCATGCGCCGTCCCGGCCAGCAGGGCCAAGGCCAGGCGCAGCAGTTCCCCCTGCATTGCCCTACGCAGACCCGACACAAGCATCATCCCCCCGGGGTATCCGGACAGACTACCCGAAAAAATGAGACCGTCGTCAGCTGTCCTTGCCGTTCTTCTGCGCCAGCCGCGCCATGCGCTGGGTATCGGCCAGGATGCCGCGCAGCAGGCGCACTTCCTGCTCGCTGGGCTCGCTGCGCAGGAACAGGCGGCGCAGCTTGCGCATCGCCGACTCGGGCGCGCGTCCCTTGTGGAAATCGATCTCGTCCAGAGTCTCGCCAAGTTGGGCGAAGAAGCTCTCCATCTGATCGTGGCTGGCAACCTGCTCGCGGTTGTCCGGCTCGGTCGCGGCCACCGGCTGTGCGCCCAGCAGCTGCATGCGCACCTCATAGGCCAGCACCTGCACTGCGGCGGCCAGGTTGAGCGAGCTGAACTGCGGGTCGGACGGAATGTGCACGGCGGCATGGCACAGCTGCAGCTCCTCGTTGGTCAGGCCGGTACGCTCGCGACCGAACACCAGCGCCACCTCGGCACCCTCGCTGGCCTTGGCCACTGCGCGGGCGGCGGCATCTGCTGGCAGGAACTCCTCCAGCTGGACCCGGCGCGCACGTGCGGTGCACCCCAGCACGAAGCGGCAGTCGGCCACGGCTTCGGCCAGCGTGGCCACCACCGGTGCGTCGCCGAGCACGTCCTCGGCACCGGCCGAGCGCCGGAAGGCCTCTTCATCAAGCGGCTTCTCCGGCGCCACCAGCACCAGGCGGGCCAGGCCCATGGTCTTCAGGGCACGGGCGGCGGCCCCCATGTTGCCGGGGTGTTGGGTACCGACAAGGACGAATCGGAGGCGGGTGGCGACAGGAAACTGGGACATGAACAGGGAAAATGTCGAGCTGGACGAAGACCAATGGTAAACTGTGCGGCCGGCCACTGCGCCGGACCCGCTCTTTTCCCCCGCCAGCCCTTCTCTTCTGCCCTTCCGGGAGCCCATGCCATGCAGAAACCCGCCGTCACCGTCATGGTCAAGGCCGCCCGCCTCGCCGGCAACGTCCTCTTGCGCAACATCAACAAGCTCGAGGCACTGAATGTAGTCCAGAAGGGCCGCATGGACTACGCCAGCGAAGTCGATGCGGACGCGGAAAAGGTGATCGTCAAGGAACTCAAGCGCGCTTACCCCGAGTACGGCATCTTCGGTGAAGAAGGTGGCGTGCAGAGCGAGCGTCGCCACATGTGGGTCATCGACCCGCTGGACGGCACCAGCAACTACCTGCGCGGCGTGCCGCACTACTGCGTGTCGATCGCCCTGGTCGAGAACGGCGAGCCGACCGACGCGGTGATCTTCGACCCGCTGCGCAATGAACTGTTCACCGCCAGCCGTGGTGCCGGCGCCGTGCTCAACGACCGCCGCATCCGCGTGGCCGACCGCAAGGATCTGGAAGGCACCATGATCCACACCGGTTTTGCCCCGCGCGAGCGTGCCCGCGCCAGTGCGCAGCTGAAGTCGCTGGACGCCCTGCTGGTGCACGCCGAGGACATCCGCCGCTCGGGTTCGGCCGCGCTGGACCTGGCCTACGTCGCCTGTGGCCGCGCCGACGCCTACTTCGAGGCCGGCGTGAAGGCCTGGGACATCGCTGCCGGCGTGCTGCTGGTGCGCGAAGCCGGTGGCAAGGTCTGCGACTTCAAGGGCGCGACCCCGGCCCGCATGGACAACCGTGGCCCGGACACCCAGCAGATCGTGGCCGGCAACCTGAAGGTGGCCGAGTCGCTGCAGAAGGTGCTGGTCAACACCGGCTACGCTGCCGAGTTCGACGCGAAGTTCTGAGTTCGCGCGTAAAGCGGTTCATGGAGACGGCACCTGCGAAGGTGCCGTTTTCGTATCCGCAGTGATCGTGCTTGTCACTTTCTTTGCTCGTGCACCGTGCTGCAGGAGCAGCGCGGAACGGCGGAGCCGGCCCGTAGGGTGGCGCACAGGGATGTGCGCCATCAAGAAAGTAACCAAAGAAACACGCCGCCGGCCGCGAGCCGACGTGCTGCGCACGCCGGTGCCCTGCGCTCCTCGGTCCGCCGAGGGACGGTGCGGGAACTCGCTGCGCTCAGACACCCGCACCTCTTCGCCCTCGCCGGACCTGCGGTGCTCGGCTCGCTATAAGGCGGGCCGAAAGATCAAGATCAACGGCAAGAGCATCCACGCATGGCGTGGTACCGGGTGCAGCTGTGGCGTTTGATCTCGGGTCCGCCTTGCAGCGAGCCGAGCATCGCAGGGGAATCAGGGGCGCAGAGGCGCCGATGTCTGAGCGCAGCGAGTTCGGCGCCGTCCCCTGATTCGCCGAGAAGCGCAGGGCACCGGTGCGCAGCACCGGCTCGCATACTGGCGGCGTGTTTCTTTGGTTACTTTCTTTGCACGAGCAAAGAAAGTGACACCTCCCCGCAGGCGCGGAAACGATCCGCCGGGCATGGCCCGGCGCTACCGACGCGTGGGCGCGCAAACAAAAACGCCCGGCGCGAGGCCAGGCGTTCCTGCACTGCTCTACACGCGGAGGCTTATGCCACCGTCGACGCCCGCAGCGCGGCGATGCGCTCTTCCAGCGGCGGGTGGCTCATGAACAGTTTCTTCGCCGTCGAACCGGCAATACCGAACGCGGCGATCTGCGTCGGCAGGGTGCTCTGGCCGTGGTTGAGCTGCAGCCGCTCCAGCGCCGAGATCATCTTCTGGCGACCGGCCAGCGATGCACCGCCGGCATCGGCACGGAATTCGCGGTGGCGCGAGAACCACATCGAGATCATCGTGGCGAACAGGCCGAACACCATCTCCAGCACGAACACGATGATGTAGTACGCAAAGCCACGGCCACCACCTTCACGGTTGCCCGACAGCGCGCTGTCGATCACCCCGCCGACTACGCGGGCCAGCACGATCACGAAGGTGTTCAGCACGCCCTGCAGCAGTGCCATGGTGATCATGTCTCCGTTGGCGACGTGGGCGATCTCGTGGCCGAGCACGGCTTCGGCTTCGTCCTCGCTCATGTTGTGCAGCAGGCCGGTGGACACCGCCACCAGCGCGTTGTTGCGGTTGGCACCGGTGGCGAACGCGTTGATTTCCGGGCCGTCATACACCGCCACTTCCGGCATGCCGATACCGGCTGCCTTGGCCTGGCGCTCGACGGTGGCCAGCAGCCAGCGCTCGGTCTGGTTGCGCGGCTCGGTGATCACCACCGCACCGGTGGAGCGCTTGGCCATCCACTTGGACAGCAGCAGCGAGATGAGCGAACCACCAAAACCGAAGATGGCAGCCATGACCAGCAGGCCGCTCATCGAACGGGAGTCCACGCCCAGGATTGACATCACGATGCTCGCGAGGATCAGCACCGCGAGGTTGGTCGCTAGAAAGAGGGCAATACGGGTGAACATGGGAAATTCCGGCTCGGAAGGGGTCGATATCCGTCAATCTGCGGTGCAGTCAGCTTGAATTCAAGCGCCAACCTGACCGACGATTCAGCTGCATGACCTCCTCCCTCTCCTGCGGCCGCTTCGCGCCCTCGCCCACCGGCCTGCTGCATCCCGGCTCGCTGCTTGCCGCCTTCGGCAGCTGGCTGCTTGCGCGCCACCATGGCGGCCTGTGGCGGTTGCGCATCGAAGACGTCGACCCACCCCGCACGGTTGCCGGCGCCGCACAGGCGCAACTGCAGGCGCTGGCCGCCTTCGGCCTGCTTCATGACGGGCCGGTGATCTGGCAGAGCGCGCGTGGCGACGCCTACCAGACCGCGCTGGACCGCCTGTTGGCCGATGGCCACGCGTTCGTCTGCCACTGCAGTCGGAGCGATCTGGCCACCAATGGCGGCATCCACCATCGCTGCGTCGCGCGGCAGGCACGACCGGACCCGGCCGTCCGCTTCCGCGTGCCGCCCGGCAGCATCGTGCGCTTCGAGGATGGCCTGCGCGGCCCGCAGCAACAGGATGTCCATGCCGAGGTCGGTGACTTCGTACTGCGCCGCGCCGACGGCTGCTGGGCCTACCAGTTGGCGGTGGTCGTCGACGATGCCGCGCAGGGCGTGAACGAGGTCGTGCGCGGCGCCGACCTGCTCGATTCCACCGCCCGGCAGATCCTG
Source organism: Stenotrophomonas sp. 1278 (assembly GCF_029892765.1). Lineage (NCBI taxonomy): Bacteria > Pseudomonadati > Pseudomonadota > Gammaproteobacteria > Lysobacterales > Lysobacteraceae > Stenotrophomonas > Stenotrophomonas sp. 1278. The sequence continues at coordinate 157,068 of NZ_JARXWD010000007.1, read as the reverse complement.
CTGCAGCAGGCGCTGGACCTGCCGACGCCGCGCTACTGGCACCTGCCGCTGCTGCTGGATGCACCGGGCCACAAACTGTCCAAGTCACTGGCCGCGCTGCCGGTGGATGCCGGCGAGCCGGTACCGGTGCTGCGCCGGTTGTGGGAACTGCTGGGCCAGCCGGGCACCGCACTGGACGGCATCGACGACCGCGACGCGCTGTTGGCCGCCGCGCAGCGCAGCTTCAACCCCGGCCTGCTGCCGCGCGCGGACATTCTGCTGCCGGCCGGCGCACTTTCCGCGCCGATGTTGCAGAATCCCCCTTCCCCCACCTGACATCCGGACAGCTTTCCATGACATCTCGCGTCGCACTGGTCACCGGCGGAACCGGCGGCATCGGTACCGCCATCTGCCAACGCCTGGCCGACCAGGGCCACCGGGTCGCCACCAACTACCGCGATGAAACCAAGGCCCGCGCCTGGCAGCAGGCGATGACCGAACGCGGCTACCACGTGGCGATCTTCCCGGGCGATGTCTCCGACTCTGCCAGCGCCGAAGGCCTGATCCGCGCGGTCGAGGCCGAACTGGGCCCGGTCGAGATCCTGGTCAACAACGCCGGCATCACCCGCGACACCACCTTCCACCGCATGCGCGCGGAGCAGTGGCACGATGTGATCAACACCAACCTCAATTCGGTGTTCAACGTCACCCGTCCGGTCATCGAGGGCATGCGTCGACGCGGCTGGGGCCGGGTCATCCAGATCAGCTCGATCAACGGCCTGAAGGGCCAGTACGGGCAGGCCAACTACGCCGCCGCCAAGGCCGGCATGCATGGCTTCACCATCTCGCTGGCGCGCGAGAACGCAGGCTTCGGCATCACCGTGAACACGATCTCGCCCGGTTACGTGGCCACCGACATGGTGATGGCGGTGCCCGAGGAAGTGCGCGCCAAGATCATTGCCGACATCCCGACCGGGCGCCTGGGCAAGCCGGAAGAAATCGCCTACGGCGTGTCCTTCCTGGTGGCCGAAGAGGCCTCGTGGATCACCGGCAGCAACCTGGACATCAACGGCGGCCATCACATGGGCTGGTAAACGGCGCCAGGGCCTGAAAGCCCGTGCTGCACCCTGCCGTTGGTCATGCTGCGCAGCACGCAAAGCCTTGCTGCGCAACATTCCGGCAACGGAAAGCCAAGCCTGGCGGGGGCTGGGGCGGTTGCAACCGCTGCTGCACTGCGCCATGCTGCGCGTCTACTGTGACGAGTACCGCTTCATGGCTGCGACCCGCATCATCAAGAAGTATCCGAACCGCCGTCTGTACGACACCGAGATCTCCAGCTACATCACCATTGAGGACGTGCGCCAGCTGATCCTCGACGGCGAAGACTTCGAAGTCCGCGACGCCAAGAGCGGCGACGACCTGACCCGATCGGTCCTGCTGCAGATCATCGCCGACCAGGAGCAGGACGGTGAACCGATGCTCTCCACCCAGCTGCTGAGCCAGCTGATCCGCTTCTACGGCGATTCCCTGCAGGGCTTCATGGGCAACTACCTGGAGCGCAGCATGCAGGTCTTCCTCGACCAGCAGCAGCAGTTCCGCCAGCAGATGGGCAACCTTCTGGGGCAGACGCCGTGGGCGATGATGAACCAGCTGACCGAGCGCAACCTGGAACTGTGGCAGGAATTCCAGCGCAACATGGGCAGCGGTTTCGGTGGCCCGCGTCCGGGTGGCACCGGAACGGGCACCGGCGCCGGTACGGCCGGCAAGCCGAACGATCCGACCGGCGGCACCGGCACCGGCGGCAAGACCCGCCGCTGAGCCCCCGCCCCGGCGGATACGAAAACGGCGCGCCATCGGCGCGCCGTTCTGTTTTGAACGCCTCCACGCGGGGCGTGGTTCTACTTCCTGCAGCCCTTGCAGACCCGCTCGACCTTGTACCCCTTCGCCCGCAGCTTCTCGACCACGCCGTCGTTGCCCAGCAGGTGCAGGCCGCCCACCACCACCAGCGTGCCGCCCTGCCCGGCCTGCAGGTACGGCAGCAGCTTGGGCACCCACGCATCGTTGCGGTCGGTATTGATGCGCTGGTACAGCTGCGGATACTTCTGGCGCATCTCCACGCCCATCCGGCTCCACAGCAGGCGATCGTCACCGCGGCGCCAGGCCTCATGCAGCATCTGCGCCTGGGCGTCACCCTTGCCTGCTTCATCCAGCGCCTCGGACAGCATCTGCCGCTGCTCCTGCACGCTCATGCCATCAAGCAGGTTGATCTGGCTGGACATGTCTTCCAGGCCTGCGGTCTTCTTGCCGGCCTTCTGCGCCCGCTGCATGAAGTGCCGGTCCAGCCCCAGCTCGGGGTCCAGGCCCAGTTTCTGCATCTGCCCGACGGTGATGGTCAGGCCGACGAACCACGCTTTCATGCCCTGCAACTGCGCCAATGGCAATTGGTTCTGCGTCGCATAGGCCTGCAGCTTCTGCCAGGTCGGCGCATCCAGGTCACGCTTGAGTTCGCTGCCGTCCTTGCGGGTAGCCACCTGCACCATCTGGCTGGCCATCTGCGGCGACTGCAGTTCCTCAGGGGTCACTTCGAACAGCACACGCTGCGAGGCTTCGAATGCCTGCTCGACCTCGGTCGACAGTGGATAGTCCTGCGGCTTCAACAGATGGAAGGAACCCAGCAGGTACAGGCGTGCATCTCCCTGCCCGGTGACCTTCCACAGCAGCGGCACCGGCGGCTTACCGGCCGTGGCTTCGGCCGGCGCATCGCGCGCGATGGCCAACGGGCCGGCCGCGCAGGCAACGAGAAAAACGGCACTGCGCAGCAACAGTTTCATCAACATGTTCAACCCTCTCCTTCAGGCAGGTGATACGTCTTTTCACCCGCTTCCACGCGCAGGTCCAGGCGGTTTTCCGGCGGTGCCAACGGACAGGTCGCATAGGCGGTGAACGCGCACGGTGGGTTGTGGGCGTGGTTGAAGTCGATCGTCACGTGGCCGTCGGCCGTGGGCGCATCGGTATCCAGATAGCGGCCGGCAGGGTAGCTGCCGTGGCCACTGGTACGGTCGGCAAAAATCAGGAACAGCGGCTGCCCCGGTTCGCCGATCGCTTCCAGCCGCCAGCTGCGGCCGTCGCGATCGAATTCCACGGCACCGGCGTTGGGCATCTCGGTGGTCAGGCCGGTGATGTCCACGATCGGCAGGGTCTTGCCTGGCGGATGCGCGATGAAGCGCGCCTGCACCTGCCATTGCGGGCCACCGGGCCAGTACTGCAGGCCGGCGAAATCGCGGCGCGCCGGTGCATCGGCATGCTTGACCCGCAGTGCGTCACGCGGGCCGCGACGGATCAGGCTGAGCTGGCCCTTGCCACCATCGAAGGCCAGCAGGGTCGGCTGCGGATCCTTGTCGGTATCCATGCGCACACGCCCGCGCACGGGCTGTCCGTCAAGGGTGACATCCGTGCCGGACTCCGGCGTGAACCACCACTGGTCGCCGTCACGGCGCAGCAGGCCCAGCTTGGCCGGCCCCACCGCCAGGCGGATGCCGCTGGTGTCGCCGCTGCCGACGAAGTGCGATCGGTTCTGCAACCAGTGCAGGCCGACCAGCGCGGTCCAGCCATCGGGCCGGGTCAGGTCCTGGTAGCGCCGCACCCGCCATTGCTGTTGCTGTGCGGCGAAGGCCGGATCCTCAACGGCGGCCGGTGCCGGCGTGGATGCCGGGCTGCAGGCCACCAACAGCAGGGCCGCCAGCAGGCTGCCCATTCGGCAAAATCGCATCGGTGCTCCCCTCAACGTCCGCGCAGGAACCAGCGGTCGATCTCCGCCAGCGAAAAACGGGCCCAGGTCGGTCGGCCGTGGTTGCACTGGCCGGACCGCTCGGTGATTTCCATGTCGCGCAGCAGCGCGTTCATTTCCGGCACGGTCAGGCGCCGGTTCGCACGCACCGCGCCATGGCAGGCCATGGTCGACAGCAGCTCATCGCGCGCAGTGGCGATGCGACGGCTCTGGCCGTGCTCGCGCAGGTCGGTCAGCACATCGCGCAGCAGGCCTTCGGGTTCGGCATGGGCCAGCAGCGCTGGGATGCTGCGCACGTGCAGCGCGCCCGGTCCGGCACGGGTGATCTCGAACCCAAGCGCGGCCAGCGTATCGGCCTCCGCCTCGGCGGTATCGGCCTCGCGCTCGCCCACCGCCAGGGTGATCGGCACCAGCAACGGCTGCGACTGCAGGCCAATGCCATCGTGCGCATTCTTCAACCGCTCGTAGCCGATGCGTTCGTGCGCCGCATGCATGTCGACCACGATCAGGCCTTCGGCGTTCTCGGCCAGGATGTAGATGCCATGCAGCTGGGCAACGGCGTAGCCCAGCGGAGGTACGCCGGCGTCGGCACTGGTGACCGGCAATCCGTTCTCCATCGGCATCGGCGGCAGTACTGCACCACGCTCGGCACCCGCTGGCGACGCATACAACGCAGCATAGGCGGCGGGTGCGTCGGCCACCTGCAGGCCCAGCGGCTGCTGCGGGCGCCAGCCAGAGAAGCCGCCACCGCCGCCGCCCTGCCCGGCACCGGGCGCCGGGCCGCGCACGTAGCCGAAGCTGGAGGCCGTCGCGCCCGGCATCGCAGACGCGCTGCCGCCCTCGGCCGGATGCACCGCGCCTGCACCGATCTCCTGCGCGCTCATGCCGGCGCGGGTGTCGGCCAGCGCATCCTTCAAGGTGCGGTAGACGAAATCATGCACCAGCCGCGAGTCACGGAAGCGAACCTCGTGCTTGGCCGGGTGCACGTTCACATCGACGCGCGTCGGGTCCAGCTCCAGGAACAGCACATACGCTGGCTGCCGCCCGTGATACAGCACGTCGCCGTAGGCCATCTTCACTGCATGGGCGACACTGCGGTCACGTACCGAACGTCCGTTGACGTACAGGTACTGCTGGTCGGTGCTGGCGCGCGAATAATGCGGCTGCGCGATCCAGCCATGCAGGCGCAGGCCGGCACTGCTGTGGTCCACGCGCACAGCCTGGTTGGCGAAGTCCTCGCCCAGGGTCTCGGCCAGGCGCACGTCCGAATACAGGTCGCCCGGCTTGTAGCGACGCGAGGCCTTGCCGTTGTGCGAGACGCGCAGTTCGACATCGGGACGGGCCAGCGCCAACGAACGCAGCCACTCTTCGATATGCCCCAGTTCGGTGCGCTCGGCGCGCAGGAACTTGCGCCGCGCCGGCACATTGTAGAACAGCTCGCGCACTTCCACCGTGGTGCCGGGCGCATGCGCGCGCGGGGTCACCTCGCCGATCTTGCCGCCTTCGATCTGCAGTGCCGAACCGTGCTCATCATGGGCACGGCGCGAGGCCAGGGTGAAACGACTGACCGAGGCGATCGACGGCAGCGCTTCGCCACGGAAACCCAGCGTGGCCACCGCTTCCAGCTCATCCAGGTTGGCGATCTTGCTGGTGGCGTGCCGCGAAACCGCCAGCGGCAACTGTTCTGCGGCAATGCCGCTGCCGTTGTCGCGGATGCGGATCAGGCGCACACCGCCTTCTTCCAGCTCGATATCGACGCGGCTGGCGCCGGCATCGATCGCATTCTCTACCAGTTCCTTGACCACCGATGCGGGTCGTTCGACCACTTCACCGGCGGCAATCTGGTTGATCAGGATTTCCGGCAGCGGCCGGATCGGACGCGGATCGGGCGCGTTCATGGGCAGGCAAGGCAGGCAGACGTCATGCCACGATGATAGCGGAGCGGCGCCAGGGAGAGTCGAGTTCCACCGTACGCGGCGCCAGCCAGGCATGGCCTGGCTTCAGCGGAAGCAGGCGATCCAGCGGGTTACTTGCTGCCGCCCGCCACGGTGCTTGCAGCGTCGATCTCGGCCTGCGCGCGCGCGGCGTACAACGTGCCCGGCGGCGGTTGGCGGCTGAAGAAGGTGTGCACGCCATCCAGCACCGCACCGGCGACCTTGCGCTGGTAGGCCGGGTCGATCAGGCGGCGCTCTTCATCCGGGTTGGAGATGAACGCGGTTTCCACCAGCATCGCCGGCATGTCCGAAGTGCGCAGCACGGCGAAGTTGGCGCGCTCGATGTTCGGCTTGTGGTTGTTGCCGATACGCTTCAGGCCGCCCAGCACGTGCCCGGCTGCGTCCTCGGAGGATTTCATGTAACCGCTCTGGGCCAGGTCCAGCAGAACGTTGGCCAGCGTGCCTTCGGTCTGCTGCAGGCGCACGCCACCGACCAGATCGGCGGCGTTTTCCTTGTCCGCCAGCCAGCGGGCACGCTGCGAGGACGCACCCTTGGTCGACAGCACATACACCGACGAACCAGTGGCCGAGCGGTTTTCGGCAGCGTCGGCATGAATCGAAATGAAGATGTCGGCCTTGTTCGCACGCGCCTTCTGCGCACGCATCGGCAGCGGGATGAACACATCGCTGTCGCGGGTGAGGAAGGCTTTCAGGCCAGGCGTAGCGTTGACCTGGCGGGCCAGTTCACGCGCCACCGCCAGGGTGACATCCTTCTCGCGCTTGCCGGTCGGGCCGATGGCGCCCGGATCCTGACCGCCATGGCCCGGATCGATCGCCACCACCAGGTGACGCATGCCAGGCTGCATGCGGATGCGCGAGGCATCGCTGGGCATGGTCGGACGCGGCGACTCGGTCGGCGCAACAGGTGTCGGCACCGGTTTCGGCTGGGTGGCCACAACTGCAGTGGCGGCCTGTCCAGCCAGGATGGCTGCCGGCGACGACGTCGGGGTGCTGCTGGCGGTGGTGCCTGCTGCCGCCATCTGCACCGGGGTGGTGCTGGGTGCCGGCGTCGGCGCGGCGGGTGCCGCAGCGCTGGCACTGGCCTGCTGCTGGACCTGCGCGGTCAACAGCGCAGTGGCTCGCGCGGCATCACCACGGGACTGTGCGGTTTGTGCCGGGGTCGGGCCCGGGACCGGAGCCGGACTCACCGAAGACGGCGCTGGCGGCTGCGGCTGCGCAGGCGTCGGCGCGGGGCGACTGGCGGCCACGGCCGGGCCATCGCCCGGCCACTCGATCACCAGCTTGGATTCATTGCCTTCGCGCTGCATCTGCGGGCGGAAGGGGGCGACCGTCTCGGCCAGGTCGAATACGACACGGAAAGTGCCCGGCACCGGCTGCCCGGTGCGCACCGCAGTCACCACGCCCTGCGGCGACGGCATCTTCAGGTTGCGCACCGCGCTGGAATCAGGGAAATCGACCACCAGCCGGTTCGGGCCGGCCAGCGACAGGGTCTTGTAGCCACCACTGCCGACCAGGGCGATTTCCGCGCGGGTTCCGGTCGCACCGGTATTGAGCAGTACCTGGCGGACCTCACCGGCCCACGCACTGACGCTCGCCAGACCAAGTCCGACGGCGGCACAGATGGCAATGAGTCGATTCCCCGGGCGCATGACTCAGGATTCAATCACCGCACTGAACGGAATGCAACACCTTTTTCCTTAATAATCCGTAACCTGCCGGTGTTTGTTCTCGTCAGCCGACAGAAAGGGCCTGCAAGTCGCCACCTTCGGGAAGCCGCTGCAGCCATTCACGCCCCGTGTCGCTGATGCCAGTGAGACGCACGCGACGCCCCTGACCTTCAATCTCCAGTGCGACCACCAGATCGGTTGGCGGCAGCGCACCGGCACCGCGCTCCGGCCATTCGACCAGCCACAGCACGGCACTGCCCTCGTCCAGCCCGAGGAAATCCAGCTCGCCGGCCTGGCCGATGCGATACAGGTCCATGTGCCAGGCCTCGCCGCCACTGGACAACGGATAGCGCTCGACCAGGGTATAGGTGGGGCTGCGGATCGCCCCCTGCACGCCCAGCGCTCGCAACAGCGCGCGCGCCGTGGTCGATTTGCCGGCGCCAAGATCACCGCGCAGCTCGACCAGCGCCTGCGGCGGACGGGTGGCTGCCAGCCATTGCCCCAGCAGTTCGGTGGCGTTGCTGTCGGCAAGGAAGAATTCGGTCATCGGGAACGTTCCGGGTTGGCCAGCCGCCGCAGGGGCGCCAGCAGATCAGTGGGAAGCAGGCCGCGGGCACCGTCGGCGGCGGCGACATCGCCGGCCAGGGCATGCAGCAGCGCACCGCCTGCCGCCGCATCGAACGCAGGCAGGCCCTGCGCTCGCAGGCTGGCGATGATGCCGGTCAACAGGTCACCCATGCCACCCACCGCCATTCCCGGGTTGCCGGCCGCAATCAGTCGCGGTGCGTGGCCGGGCGCGGCGACGACGCTGCCCGCTCCCTTCAGCACCACCACTGCGTGATAGCGCTCGGCCAGCGCCTGCGCGCTGGCATAGCGATCGGCCTGGACTGCCGCCGTGGTGGTTTCCAGCAGGCGCGCGGCTTCGCCGGGGTGCGGGGTCAGGATCGCATCGGGCAGCGCATGTGCATCCTGCGCCAGCAGGTTCAACGCATCGGCGTCGATCACAAGCGGCAGGCCTGACTGCAGCACACGCGCATACAGCGCGCGCGCCCATTCGTCCTGGCCCAGGCCCGGGCCGATCGCCACCACCCTGGCTTTTGCCAGCAACGCCGGCAGCGCTGAGCCATCTTCCAGCGCGTGCGTCATCGCTTCAGGCAACCTCGCCAGCAGCGGGCCGACATGGTCGCGGCGGGTGCCGATGCTCAGCAGGCCCGCGCCAGCGCGCAGCGCAGCTTCGGCGGCCATCGCGATGGCACCGCCGCTGCCATGGTTGCCGCCCACGCACAGCACGTGGCCGGATTCACCCTTGTGGCTGTTGGCACGGCGCGGCGGCAGCAGATCAGGCAGGCGCGACTGCGTCCAGCACTCTGCAGCAGCGACGACACCCTGCCAGGCCGCATCGGCCAGCGCCAGTGGTGCCAGGTGCCTGCGCCCGGTGTATTCCAGTGCATCGCCGGTGTACAGGCCGCGGTGGGCGACGATGAACTGCACTGTCAGGGCCGCGCGTACGGCTGCGCCCGGCACGCAGCCATGGTCGGCGTCGACACCGCTGGGTACGTCCAACGCCAACACCGGCGCCTGCTGCGCGTTCAGCGCCTCGATCAAGGCCAGTGCCGCGCCCTCTGGTGCCCTGGAGAAGCCAAGGCCGAACAGGGCATCGACCCATATATCGGCCTGGGCCAGTTCGCCGTTGAAATCAGTGACGGTGCCGCCCGCGGACCTGAAATCCGCTGCGGCGCGCTGCGCCAACGCCGTGGAAGGTGGGCTGCCCGGCAGCGCGATCAGCTGCACCTGCCTCCCGGCCTGCAGCGCATGACAGGCCAGCACATAGCCATCGCCGCCATTGTTGCCGCTGCCAACCACCACGCCGATCCGCCGCGCCTGCGGCCAGTGCTGCAGCAGGCTCTGCCAGGCCGCCTGGCCCGCCTGGGCCATCAGGCCCCAGCCACCATCGCCATCCAGCGCGGAGGCCTGGGCATCGAGTGTGCGTGCGGCACGGGAATCGAACAGATCGGCGAGGTTGGCCATGCGGGGATTTTATACTGGTGCACATGTCCCCCGTCCCTGCCCCCCTCGATCCGGCCCTGGCCGTACAGCGCATCCGCGATCTGGCGCGCGCGCATGGCTTCCAGCGCTGCGGTATCGCCGGCATCGAACTGGGCGAGGACGAGGCGCACCTGGCCGACTGGCTGGGCCAGGGCCTGTACGGCACGATGGACTGGATGGCACGCCACGGCACCCTGCGCGCGCGCCCGGCAGAACTGCTTCCCGGCACCGTGCGGGTGATCTCGGTGGGCATGGACTACAGCCACAGGGACGACACCGAAGCGTGGGCGACCCTGGCCGATCCGGGGCGCGCCTACGTCGCCCGCTACGCGCTAGGCCGCGATTACCACAAGCTGATGCGCAACCGCCTGCAGAAGCTGGCCACGCAGATCAACGATGAGGTGGCGCCGCTGGGCTACCGCGTCTTCGTCGATTCGGCGCCAGTGCTGGAACGCGCGCTGGCACGCAACGCGGGGCTGGGCTGGATCGGCAAGCACACCTGCCTGATCGACCGCCACGGCGGCTCGTGGTTCTTCATCGGCGAGATCTACATCGACCTGCCGCTGCCGATCGACACGCCGGCCAGCGCGCACTGCGGCACCTGTACGCGCTGCATCGACGTCTGCCCGACCCAGGCCATCACCGCCCCGCAGCGGCTGGATGCGCGCCGCTGCATCTCCTACCTGACCATCGAGCATGACGGTGCGATTCCAGTGGAGATGCGACCGCTGATCGGCAACCGCATCTATGGCTGCGACGACTGCCAGCTGGTCTGCCCCTGGAACAAGTTCGCCAAGCGCACCGACGAAGCTGACTTCCGCGCCCGCAACAACCTGGACACCGCACGCCTGGACCAGTTGTTCGCCTGGGACGAAGCTGAATTCCTGCGCCGTACCGAAGGCAGCCCGATCCGCCGCAGTGGCCATGAGCGCTGGCTGCGCAACATCGCCGTGGCGCTGGGCAATGCGCCAACCACGGCAGAGACGCTGTCGGCGCTGCAGACGCGCGCCGAGGCTGCTTCACCCGTAGTCCGCGAACACGTGCAATGGGCACTGGCCCAGCACGGCCAGCGCTGACGTGCGATCCTGAGCCCCCTGCTCCATCTGCCCCACGCCGTCACCATGCAGCCACGCAACAACGACGTCTTCACCCCCAGCCAGCTCAACACCCTGGCGCGCGACCTGCTGGAAGGCAGCTTCCCGGCGATCTGGGTGGAAGCCGAACTGGGCAGCGTGGCGCGGCCGGCGTCCGGCCATCTGTATTTCACCCTGAAGGACGCGCGTGCACAGTTGCGCGCTGCGATGTTCAGGATGAAGGCGCAGTACCTGAAGTTCGTGCCGCGCGAGGGCATGCGCGTGCTGGTGCGCGGCAAGGTGACCCTGTACGACGCCCGTGGCGAGTACCAGATGGTGCTGGACCACATGGAGGAAGCCGGCGAAGGCGCGCTGCGTCGCGCGTTCGAGGAACTGAAGGCGCGGCTGGAGGCCGAGGGACTGTTCGACCCGGCCCGCAAGCGGCAGATGCCGGCCCACGTGCAGCGCCTGGCGGTGATCACCTCGCCCACCGGTGCCGCTGTGCGCGATGTGCTGAGCGTGCTCGGCCGCCGCTTCCCGTTGCTGGAAGTGGATCTGCTGCCGACCCTGGTACAGGGCGCAACCGCTGCCGCACAGATCACCCGCCTGCTGCAGGCCGCCGATGCCAGCGGTCGCTACGACGTGATCCTGCTGACCCGTGGTGGTGGCTCGCTGGAAGACCTGTGGGCCTTCAACGATGAAGCGCTGGCCCGCGCAATCGCCGCCAGCGGCACGCCGGTGGTCTCGGCGGTGGGTCACGAAACCGACTTCAGTCTCAGCGATTTCGCTGCTGACCTGCGCGCGCCTACGCCATCGGTGGCCGCGGAACTGCTGGTACCCGATCAGCGCGACCTGGCCCTGCGCCTGCGCCGCAACGCGGCTCGCATGGTGCAGCTGCAACGCCACGCCATGCAGCAGGCCATGCAGCGCGCTGATCGCGCCCTGCTGCGCTTGAACGCACAGAGTCCGCAGGCACGACTGGATCTGCTGCGCCGTCGTCAGCTGGACCTCGGACGTCGCTTGCATGCGGCGCACAACCAGCAGCAGGAGCGTCGCGCAGCCCGTTTGCGCCACGCTGCCGCAGTGTTGCGGGGCCATCATCCGCAGCGGCAGATGGAGGCGCTGCGACGTCGCCTTGCCGCGTTGGGCGGGCGCCCACAAGCGGCGCTGCAGCGCCTGCTGCAGCGTGATGCGCTGCGCCTGCGTGGCCTTGCACGTTCGCTGGAAGCGGTCAGTCCGCTGGCGACCGTCGCGCGTGGCTACAGCATCGTGACCCGTGCAGACGATGGCGCGCTGGTGCGCCGGATCGAGCAGGTACAACCGGGTGACGCACTGCAGGCCCGGGTCGGCGACGGCGTGATCGACGTACAAGTGACTGCGGTCAAGTAAGGGGTGTTCGGCAGGGCTGCGCCCTGCACCCGCAGAAGCAACGGCAACAGCCGAAGCAACGGCAGAAGCGGGTTTCCTGAGGGATGGCGGGGTGGGCCCGGTTGCGGGGGACGCTGCAAGTACGTCCATGTAAGCTCGGTCGCGCCATCCATGGCGCTCAGGCCCCCGCAACCGGACCCACCCCGCCTTCGAGAGTTTCCCGGTGGCGGTTGGTACATCCATGCCACGCGTGAATGAATCTCCATCGAGATCGAATATTTCGACAATTGATCGAAATGCATCCACGCATGGCGTGGATCTACCGTGTCGACCAAGGTCGACACCCACCAAGGGCAGGCCATGCCGTTCCGACAGATCGCGAAATCTGTCGAAGGCGGGGTGGGTCCGGTTGCGGGGGTGTCAGCCGCATGGATGCGGCTGCCAAGCCCCCATGGACGGGTTCACGGCGTCCCCCGCAACCGGACCCACCCCGCCATCCCACAGGAAGCCAGCTTTTGCTGTTGAGGTTGCCGGCCAGCGGCCGGCACTACCGCTTCGGCAGGTGCAGGGCGCAGCCCTGCCGAACCACCCTTTACCTGGCCTGCTCGCAGAACTTCTGCCGATACTCCAGTGCCTTCGGCATCAACGCCTGCAGGTTCTGGATACGGGTACCCGGATTGGGGTGGGTCGAGGCGAACTCCGGCGGCGACTGGCCACCACCGGCCTGGCCCATGCGCTGCCACAGCGGCACCGCCTCGCCCGGGTCGAAGCACGCCGCGGCCGCCAGCATCAGGCCCACTTCATCGGCCTGCGTCTCGTGGCTGCGTGCATACGGCAACAGGTACCCATAGCCCATCGCCGACATCATCATCTGTTGCTGCTGCGCATCCATGCCACTGGCGGCGCCGGCTACCTGGCCGATCTGGGTCAGCTTCTGCTGGGCCATGCGCTGTGCACCATGGCGCAGCAATGCGTGGGCGATCTCATGGCCCATCACCACCGCCATCGCATCGCGGGTGCGCGCCACCGGAATCAGCCCCGTGTAGACCGCCATCTTGCCACCGGGCAGGCAGAAGGCATTGGCCTGCTCGGACGGAATCACGTTCACTTCCCACTCGAAGTCGCGTGCGAAGTGTGCCGGCTGCAGCCCGTGTTCCTGCGCCAGCGCGGTTTCGACAACATCCACTTTGGCGATCAGTCGCTCGGCAATCGCCCGGACGTCCCGCGAGACCTGTTCATCCGGGCCCAAAGGGCGCTCCTGCGACAGGATCTGCTGGTAGGCCTGCAGGCCCAGCGCCTTCTCCTGGCTGGCGTCCAGGCTGCTGTCGATCAGCACCTTCTCGCCGGTATAGGGGTCGACCGCACGGTTGGAGAACCAGTAGAACGCCGCGTAGCCGGCGGCCAGCAGCAGCACCCACCAGCGGATGTTGCCGAACAGGCCACGCCGCTGCTGCGGCGAGCGGGAAAAAGGATCGTTGCGCATCGGCTGGTCTTCCGGCTGACCCCGCCGGCCGGCGGGTACGGCGCAATCTTAGTGCGGCGCTGCCTGCGGCGGGTGAAACCGGCGCCGATCCAGTCGTGCCCGTCAGATCCCTCGCACCAGTCGGAAGCCGATGCGCGCGTTGGTGGTATCCGAATCCTGCGATTGCCGCCACGCCGCCCGGGTCTGCTCCGGCGCATTGGCCCAGTTGCCACCCCGGATCACCCGTGAACGGCAGCCCGGGTTGAACCACGCCACACCATCAGCCGGCGCGCGCCGATAGCTGGCATGCCAGCAATCGGCCACCCACTCGCTCAGATTGCCGCCCATGTCATGCAGCCCGAAGGCGTTGGCCTGGAAACTGGCGACCGGGGCCGGTCCCCACCAACCATCGCCATAGCCGACGAAGGCGTTGTGCCAATGCCTGCCCGAAGGCGAAACATCCTTGCTGCCGGTGTAATTGCCACTGCCTTCCGGTGGCAGCCCGGCATCGCCCCACGGGTAGCGGCCACTGCTGCCGGCACGCATCGCGTACTCGAACTCGGCCTCGCTGGGCAGGCGGTAGCTGCGGCCGGTCTGTTCGGACAGCCAGTTCGCGTAGTTCTCGGCATCACGAACGCTCACGTGCATCACCGGCGAATTGCCCAGTGCCCGCCCGCCGTCATAGTCGGACCGCCAGTCCACGCCGCTGCGACGGATGAAATTGCCGCTGCGCTCGTCATAGACCACCGAATGTCCACGCCGGGTCGCACGTGGGCGGGCATTGGTCGCCTTCACATAGCGCTCGAAGTCACCCACGGTGATCTCGGTGATCGCCATCGCGTACCCTCGCTCGAAACGCACATAGTGGGATGGCCGCTCTGCGTCGGTTGCGCCCGGTTCGGTATCACTGGCGCCCATCTGGAATCCGCCATGCGGCACCACGATCATCTGCGGTCCACGGCCGCCATCACGCAGCGCATCGCTGAACACCTGCCCCGGCCGGAAGCTGCCGTAATGGGTGGCCAGTTCGATGCGTTCGCGCAGCTGCGCCACCACCGCGTCGCCCGGCAAGGCAATGCGCAGCGCTTCGGCCAGCTTCTCGCGCGCAGGCTTCAGCCCCTGCGGGGTGGTCAGATCATGCAGGCCGCCATCGCGCAGCTGGACCAGTGCCGCTGCACGGATCTGCTCGATGCGCTCGAACGCATCGGCGATGGTCGGTGACGAGTCCCGCACCTTGCTGGCTTCTGCCAACCACGCGCCGGCACTGGCGAAATCGCGGATACGCGCGGCATCCTCGGCACGCCGGATCAGCCCACTTTCCGCAGCTGCCAGGCCCTGCCGCGCGCGACGATTCGCCGGGTCCAGCGCAAGTGCCTCACGGAAGTTGCCAATCGCACCATCCCCCGCTTCGCCGATACGGTCGGCACGCAGATCCTCTTCGCCCGCGCGGTTGTAGGCGACCACACGCTGCGCGGTCTCGACCCGCCCCTGCAGCGCGCGCACCTTCTCGTCCTTCGGCGCCAGGGTCAGCAGCACCAGCGCCTGGCGCCCGGCTTCAGCCAGCGCTTCACGCTGCTGCAATGGCTGCTGCAGCAACGCATCGGCCTGCTGCTGCAGCTTCTGTTTCGCGCGTTGCAGGCCCAGGCGCGCCTGCCGATCGTCGGGTTCCTCCTCCTGCACTGCCAGCCACAGGGGCACGGCCGCATCGCCGTCTTCATACAGATGCCCCCGCGCGAATGCCTGGTCGGCAGCCCGGCGCAGCTGTGCCAGCGTACGTCCCTGGCGATCAACCCGCGGCGGCGTCCACTGCTGGATGTCCTCGGCCGCGTCGTCACCGGCAATGGTCACCGTGCCCCGCCCGGTACCACGCGCCGGACCGCCCTCTGGTGCGGCATCGGCCGGCTGGGCTGCGGTGGCACCGGCGGTCTGCGCAGGGGGCGACGGCGTGCAACCGGCCAGGCTCACGGCCAAGGCGGTAAACAGCGCGGGCGACAGCAGAAAACGCAAGCAGGGGCTCCTTCGGCACGGATGCGGACCGACGTTAGGCTATTCTCCCCTGCCTGAGCAAACCCGAGTAGTAGGCCCTGACACGTGGCAACCTGGATCACCACCCCCGCCGAGCTGGACACATACCGCCAGCAGCGGCCGACCCGCATCGGCCTGGATACCGAATTCATCCGTGAACGCACCTTCTGGCCACAGCTGGCGCTGGTGCAGATGGCCGTCGGCCAGGACATCCTGCTGATCGACCCGTTGATTCCCGGAATGCCCGAGGCCTTGGCGCCGTGGCTGGCCGATGAATCCATCACCAAGGTGATGCATAGCGCCAGCGAAGACCTGGTGGCG
Source organism: Stenotrophomonas sp. 1278 (assembly GCF_029892765.1). NCBI lineage: Bacteria > Pseudomonadati > Pseudomonadota > Gammaproteobacteria > Lysobacterales > Lysobacteraceae > Stenotrophomonas > Stenotrophomonas sp. 1278. The sequence continues at coordinate 141,385 of NZ_JARXWD010000007.1, read as the reverse complement.
TTCAAGTGGACCTGTGGCGTGCTGCCGCGTCCGTTGTTCGACACCCAGATCGGCGCCGCGCTGGCTGGCATCGGTGCTGGCATGGGCTACCAGAAGCTGGTGCAGGAGATCACCGGCGTGGCACTGGAGAAGGGCGAAACCCGCTCTGACTGGATGCGCAGGCCGTTGTCGGACTCCCAGCTGAAGTACGCCGCCGACGACGTCGAGCATCTGTTCGCGATGCACGACGCCATCTCCGCCAAGCTGGAAGCGCTGGGGCGCCAGCAGTGGCTGCACGACGATGGCGAGCGCCTGCTGGCCAGCGTGGCAAATGACGAAGACCGCTGGCCCCACCTGGGCATGCGCTCGGCGCAGTTCCTGGACGCGCCCGCGCAGCGCCGCCTGCTGCGCCTGCTGCGTTGGCGCGACGTGCAGGCGCGCGCCAGCGACCGCCCGCGCAGCTGGATCCTGGACAACGAACTGGCCGCCACCCTGGCACGCACCCCGCCAGCCGATGCCGCTGCAGTGAGCAAGCTGTTCGAACAGTTCCCGAAGGCGCCGCGCAAGCTGGCCGCTGCGGTATGGCAGGCGCTGGACACGCCGCTGGCCGACGAAGCCGATGCGCCGTTGGCGATGCAGGCCAGCGATGCCAGCAAGCAGCTGCTGAAGAAGCTGCAGGATGCGGTGGCCGAACGCAGCCGCGAGCTCGGCCTGGCCGACGGCGTGCTGGCCTCACGCAAGCATCTGGAAAGCTATCTGGAGCATCAGCAGTGGCCGGCTGCACTGGCCGGCTGGCGCCAGCAGGAACTGGAGCCGCGGTTGCAGGCGTTGTTGCCCGCAGTCTGAGGAACCGGGCGGACAACGAAAAACGGCGCTCGATGAGCGCCGTTTTCGATACTCCAACCGGTAGTGCTTACCAGTTCATGTTCAACGAAACACCCACGGTGCGCGGTTCGTTGTAGACCGCGGCCATGTAGTTCTCGATCACACCCTTGAGGTTCTTCTCGTTGGTGATGTTGCGCGCGAACAGCGCCACTTCGTAGGCACCGTAGTTGCCCGAGTAGCCGATCTTCAGGCCACCCTCGAAATCACCCTTGGAGTTGAACTCCTTGCTGTCGTACAGCACGAAGCTGGTGTAGCCCTGCTTGTTCCAGTCGGTGGACACGAACATCGTGGCCGCGTCGCTGACCGGGAAGTCGTAACGCGCTGCCAGGTTGATGTTGTACTTCGGCGCGTTCGGCAGCGGGTTGCCATCGATCTGCGCGAAGGTGTTGGCACCGACCTTGATGGTCGGATCGTTCACCGTGCACACCACCTGGCCGTTCAGGCCGCAGACCTGCGCGTAGACGCGCTTGTCCTTGATCTCGCTGTGCAGCAGGCTCAGGCCGGCGCTCAGGGTCAGGTTCTGGATCGGGCGCAGCTCCATGTCCGCTTCGAAGCCGTAGGCCTTGGCCTTGTCTGCGTTGAACAGCACGCCGTTGCCGTCCGAATCGTTGCCGTTGAGCTGGATGTCGTTGACGGCGTAGGTGAACGCGGTGGCGTTCAGGCGCAGGCGGTTGTCCCACAGGCTGCTCTTCACGCCCGCTTCCCACGACAGGATCGTCTCCGAATCGGCGGTGGTGAAGTCGGCATTGAACACCGCCGAACGGCCCTGGATGGTCGGGCCACGGAAGCCGCGGGCGACCTTCGCATAGACGCTCACGTCCGGGGTGATCTGATACATCGCGCTCAGATCCCAGCTCGGGGTGGTGTCGGTCATCTTGACGTCGGTGCGGCCCTTGTAGGTGACCAGGCCGGCAGCGGTATCGGCCGTCTTCAGCAGGCGGGTGTGCTTCTCATCGCGGGTCTGGCGCAGGCCGGCGGTGACGGTGAACTTGTCGGTGAAGGCGTAGCTGAGCTGGCCGAAACCGGCCCAGGAGGTGTTCTTGTTGCGCAGGCGCACCCAGTTGTTCGGGTTGCGCGCAGCGCCCTTCAGGAACCAGGCGCGCTGGTAGAAGTCGGTGGTGTCGCTGCCGTTGAAGTAGAACGCACCGGCCTGCCACTGCAGGGCGCTGTCGTCATGGCTGGCCAGGCGGAACTCCTGGGTCCACTGGTCCAGGTCACGGATCTGGCCCATCGACTGGCCGTAGCCGTTCGGCACGCCATTGACCGGGAAGTTGACCGCAGCGCCGCCGTCGGTGTCACCGCGGCTGTAGCCGGAAGTGGTCTCGTAAGCGGTGATCGAGGTGAAGTCGATCGCGCCGAAGTCATAACGCGCCTTCACCGAACCGCCGTAGGTCTTGTACGCCTGCGGGTTGTTGTCGGCCTCGTCGTAGGCGACCTGGTCACGCGGCACGTCGGTCTTGTTCGAGCCCTTGGTCAGTGCGTTGCGCAGGAACAGGGTCGAGGTGCCTTCGTAGTCGCGGGCGTGGGCCGAAGCAAGGATCGAGAACTCGTCGCTGGGGGTCAGCAGCAGCTGCGCACGCACGTTGCGGTCGTCGAAGCCGCCCATGGCGTTCTTCTTCGGGCTGACCGTGCCGTCGGCGCTGGGGCCGGTGTAGGTGTTGTCGACGTAGTCGTCGCGGTGCTGGTACAGCGCCGACACGCGGAACGAAGCGATGTCGTTGATCGGGCCGCCGAAGCCACCGTCGATCGACACGCTGTTGTAGGAGGCATAGCTGGCGCTGACGCGACCGCTGTAGTCCTGGGTCGGCTTGAGGGTGTCGAACTTGACGATGCCGGCGGTGGTGTTGCGACCGAACAGCGAGCCCTGCGGACCGCGCAGCACTTCCACCTGGTCCACGTCATAGACCGGGTTGGACTTCAGCACCACGTGCTCCAGCACGACGTCGTCCTGGATGATCGAGACCGGCTGCGAGGCACCCAGGTAGAAATCGATGTTGCCCAGGCCGCGGATGTAGAAGCGCGGGAAGATGCGGCCGGTGGTGGTTTCCGCATACAGGCTCGGCACGCGGCCGGACAGCGCCAGCAGGGTGTCGTCGCCGCCGGCGGTGAAGTCGCGCATGCGCTCGCCCTGCACCACGCCTACCGACACCGGCACTTCCTGCAGGTTCTGCTCGCGGTGCTCGGCGGTCACGGTGATGGTGTCCAGCCCGGTCGGGGTCGGTGCACTGTCCTGCGCGGCAGCACCGAAGCTGGCAGCCAGCGCCAGGCCTGCACAGGCCAGAGCCAGCGGATGGCGACGGAAGGAAACGAAGGAGGACGACATGCCCGACGAACGGCGGGAATCGGAATGGGAAGGCATCGAAAGCTCTGAGGAGGCGTCCGTGCGGCCTGCGCTGACCGGGCGGCAAATAGGAGGAAAACTGCGCAAGCGGCCATTATCCTCCAAATTGTTACAATTTCGTTGCGCCGCTGGGCAGCAGGGGGATCAGGCCGCTTTCGGCACAGTCCCCGCCTCAGCCGTGCTGCGGTAACGGCGCCAGCGCGACCTCGACCATCGCCAGCAGGCGTTCGCGGCTGATGCCGTCTCGCGCCTGCACCGAGATGCCATGCAGCACCGTGGCGAAATGATCGCCCAGCGCCTGCACGGATAGATCGGCCGCCAGCTCGCCAGCCGCCTGCGCCTGCTGCAGCCGCGCGATGATCGCCGCCGTGCGCTGGCGGCGGTGGCTGGCCAGCCAGTCGCGTACGCCCTCGCCATCCGGTGACACGCTGCTGGCCGAGGACACTACCAGGCAGCCATGCGGACGACCGCGACGGGTGTAGGTCAACACGGCATCCCGCAGCATGCTGCCGATCGCATCGCGCAGTGACGCCTGCTCCAGCGCGCGCGGCGCGAAGCCGCCCTCGCCTTCCTCGTACAGCGCCACCGCTTCGCGGAACAGCTGCTCCTTGCTGCCGAACGCGGCGTAGATGCGCGCCGAGGCAATGCCAAGCGCTTCGACCAGGGCCGACATCGAGGTGCCCTCATAGCCGTGCTGCCAGAACAGCAGCATCGCCTTGCGCAATGCCTGGTCCCTGTCGAATTCGCGCGGTCGCCCTGCCATCTGCCTGCCTGCCGTTCTGAGGCGCGCAGTGTAACGCGGGTGTTGACCATCCCGATGCACGCGCCTATTCTTTGTCGACCGACAAACAATTGGAGCAACACATGCAAACCCTCAAAGGCCCCAGCCTGCATCTGGCGCAGTTCGCTGGCGACCAGGCGCCGTTCGACAGCCTGTCCGGCATCGCCGCCTGGGCGGCCGGTCATGGTTTCAAGGCCCTGCAGATTCCGGCATGGGACGCGCGCCTGTTCGACCTGGCCACCGCCGCCGACAGCCAGGACTACTGCGATGACCTGCGTGGCACCCTGGCCGAGCACGGCCTGCAGGTCAGCGAGCTGACCACCCACATCCTGGGCCAGCTGGTGGCGGTGCATCCGGCCTACGATGAGCTGTGCGATGGTTTCGCACCGGAAGCACTTCGCGGCAACCCGCAGGCACGCAGAGAATGGGCACAGCAGCAGCTGCATCTGGCCGCCCGCGCCTCGCGCCGGCTCGGGCTGCAGGACATGGGCACCTTCTCCGGCGCGTTCGCCTGGCCCTACCTGTTCCCCTTCCCGCAGCGTCCGCCGGGCCTGATCGATGCCGCATTCGATGAGCTGGCACGCCGCTGGCGGCCGATCCTCGATACCTGCGGGGACAACGGCATCAACCTCTGCTACGAAATCCATCCCAGCGAAGACCTGCACGATGGCACCAGCTTCGAACGCTTCTTCGAGCGTGTGGGCCAGCACGAGCGCTGCCGCATCCTGTTCGATCCCAGCCACTTCGTGCTGCAGCAGCTGGATTACCTGCAGTTTCTGGACATCTACCATCCGCTGATCCGCATGTTCCACGTCAAGGATGCGGAGTTCCGTCCCAATGGCCGCCAGGGCATCTACGGTGGCTACGCCGACTGGACCGAACGCGCGGGCCGCTTCCGCTCGCTGGGCGATGGCCAGGTCGATTTCAAGTCGATCTTCTCCAAGTTGGCGCAGTACGACTACGCCGGCTGGGCAACGCTGGAATGGGAGTGCTGCCTGAAGGACCAGGAAGCCGGTGCGCGCGAAGGTGCCGCCTTCATCCGCGACCACATCATCCCGGTCACCGACAAGATCTTCGACGACTTCGCCGGCGCGCCGATCAGCAGCGCCCAGATGCAGCACATGCTCGGCATCGCCTGAGCCCCCACAGGAACATCCCCATGACGAATTTTTCCACCGCTGGTACCCCCGGCGACGACACCCTGCGCCACCACTACCTGCGCATCGACGGCCAGCGCGTGCATTGCGTCTCCGCCGGCAGCGGTCAACCGGTGCTGTTGATTCCCGGCTGGCCGCAGACCTGGTTCGCCTGGCGCCACGTGCTGCATGCGCTGGCCGAGGCCGGCTTCGAAGCGATCGCGGTCGACCCGCCCGGCATCGGCGAATCCGATCGCCCTGCGCACGGCTACGACACCGGCAGCGCCGCCGCAGTACTGCACCAGACCATGCAGGCGCTGGGCCACGAGTGCTATCAGGTGGTCGGCCATGACATCGGCATGTGGATCGCCTATGCATTGGCCAGCGACCAGCCGCAGGCGGTGCAGCGCCTGGCCGTGACCGAGGCGGTGATTCCCGGGTTGGCGCCTGAGCCGGGCATCTTCGCCGCGCCGGCCGACAACATCTTCCTGTGGCACTTCATGTTCAACCAGGTGGCCGATCTGCCCGAGGCCCTCATCACCGGTCGCGAACGTGCCTACCTGGACTTCATGTTCGACCGCTGGTCGTACCGGCGCGATGCGGTGGCCAGCGAAACCTATATCGCCGCCTACAGCCGCCCCGGCGCGTTGCGTGCAGGCTTTGCCTGGTACCGTTCGATTCCGGAAACCATCCGCCAGAACCAGCTCCGCGCACAACGCCGGTTGACGATGCCGGTGCTGGCCATCGGCGCCGAGCACGCCACCGGCAATGCCCCGATGCTGACCCTGCAGCCGCACGCCGATGACCTGCGCGGCAGCGTCGTGCCGGGGTGTGGCCACTTCATCATGGAAGAGGCACCGGACGCCTTCCTCGCCCAGCTGCTGCCGTTCCTGCAGGAGGCTGACCATGCCGCTTGAACCCGCGTTGCAATCGTTCGTGGATGCGGTGGCGGCGCAACCACTGCCAGACGATCTGCTGGAACTGCGTGCACTCAGCGAACAGGCGCTGCCCACGCTGCAGGGTGCCACCGAGGCGGTATCGCATGTCGTGGAGCACGTCATCAGCGCGCGCGACGGCCATGCGCTCGTCGTGCGCCTGTATACGCCCGCAGCCAACGGCACCGAGCTGCGCCCTGCCCTGTTGTTCGCCCACGGCGGTGGTTGGTTCCAGTGCTCGCTGGCGGTCTATGACGACCCCTGCCGGGCCCTGGCCAATGCCAGCGGCCATGTCGTCGCTGCCGTCGGCTATCGCCTGGCGCCGGAGCATCCGTTCCCGACGCCGCTGCACGACGTCGCCGATGCCTGGCTGTGGCTGCGGGCCCATGCCGCCGCGCTGGGTCTTGATCCAGCGCGTCTGGTCATCGGCGGCGACAGCGCCGGCGGCAATCTCGCCGCCGCATGCTGCCTGCTGCTGCGCGATCAGGGGCTGCCGTTGCCATCGCATCAACTGCTGCTGTACCCGGCACTGGATGCCACCATGGCCAGCGGCTCCTACCGCGAGTTCGCCGACGGCTACTACCTCAGCGCTGAACTGATGCAGCGCTGCTGGCAGGCCTACCTCGGCGACAGTGACCGCCGACAGGCGCTGGCTTCGCCCCTGCACGCCCGCGATCTGCGTGGCCTGCCGACGGCCACGGTGCTGAGCTGTGAGTTCGATCCGCTGCGCGACGAAGCTGAACAGTACGCCGCCAACCTGCGGGAAGCGGGTGTGGACTGCACGCTGGAGCGCCTGCCGGGGATGATCCACGCCTGCATCCACCTGCATGGTGTGTCGGCGGCGACCGACATCGCGATCCAGCGCGCGGCGGCCCTGCTGCCCTGAGCCAGGCCTGCAGCGGCGCAGAGCACCTGCGCCGCTGTGTCCGGCCCGCCCCTTTGCAGCCGGCACCGGCCAGCGCTATGCTAGGGCCGTCACGTGGCGCCAGCTCCGCTGCCCACGGGATGCAACACCCCCATGGGGCCATAGCTCAGCTGGGAGAGCGCGTCGTTCGCAATGACGAGGTCAGGAGTTCGATCCTCCTTGGCTCCACCATATGAAAAACAGAAAGCCCCGGCACTGCCGGGGCTTTCTGTTCTGGCCAGCCGCTCAGGCCGGGTCCTGCCCGCCGTCCTTGCGCGCTGGTGCACGCGAATGTGCATCGCGCACCTTCTGGTCCTGCTGGCCGGGACGCTGCTTGGCCACTTCATCCTGCTGCTTGTCCTGCCGGCTTTCCTGCACGCCCTGCTTGGGGTCAGCCTGGTCCTTGTCGCGCTCGCTCATCGAAAGCTCCGTCATCGGCGGGGGACCGATGCTCCCGGCCACGCTAGAGCGTGGGGCGTGAGCCGCAGGTCATTCCGGCGCCAACACCGTGTGCAGCCTCGGCCTTGCGACCGCAATCGGCTCACCCCCCAGAATCAGAAAGCATCATGTTTATCGGAATATGCCATGCCCTCTCGTGCGCAGTCCGCTTCGCCAGCAACGCCAATGACCATCGACGCCGCCGATGGACGCATCCAGATCGGCAATCTGCCGACCCGGATCGGCCCCGCGCTGTCACTGGACCAGGCGCGCATCGCGTTTGCCGCGTGGATCCACGGCGAACGCAACGTCGGCACAGGCTATCTGTGGCTGAGCCTGCAGGGGCTGAGCCTAGGCGGCGCCCGCGCAGGCATCAGCCTGTGCTTCCACGGCCAGCAACTGGACATGGTGACGATGGGCGTCGAACTGCCTGGTGCAGAGCTGCTGGATAGCTGGCCAACCCAGGCGGCCATCGACGCCGAGGTCGCCTTCATGAAGCGCACGCTCGGCGCGGCACTGGGGCGGACGCTGACCGGTGGGCACGCCCGCTTCGACTGGGGCGAGGCCTGGGCCGGTTTCGATCCGAAGGGGTTCATGGCCAGCAGCGGCATCCGCTACCGGCCACGCCGGTGAGCATGCTCAGGTGCGGGTAATCGACACTCCTCCCTCGACACGCATCGCGCTGCCAGTGACGAAACTGCTTTCATCGCTGGCAAGGAACAACGCCGCGTTGGCGATCTCCTCCGGCTCAGCCATGCGCTTGAGGGCGTGCAGCGAGCGCACGAAATCACGCGCATCGCCCGTGGGCGCGGCCTGCCGGCCCATTTCGGTGTCGGTGCCACCGGGCAGCAGCACGTTGCTGCGTACGCCGCGCGCACCGTACTCGGCGGCGATCACCTGGCTCAGGCCGATCAGCCCGGCCTTGCTCGCTGCATAGGCCGCCATGCCCGGGAATCCCACGGTGTGGCCGACGAACGTGCCGACGAACACCAGCGAGCCACCGCCGCGTGCCAGCAATGCCGGCAACTGCGCGCGCGCGGCATGGAAAGCGGCATCCAGGTTGGTGGCCACCACCTCGCGCCAGGCATCGGCAGGGAGCTCTGCGGTGGGCAGGCTGGGGCCGAGCATGCCGGCGTTGTTGATGGCGGCATCCAATCCGCCAAATGACTGTTGGGCCAGATCGACCAGCACCTGCGCGGTGGCAGCATCGGCCACGTCACCCGCATGCACGGCCACTTCGCCGCCGCTTGCGCGGATCTGCGCAGCCAGTTCATGAAGCGGCTGTGGGCGCCGCGCATTGAGGACCAGTCGCGCGCCCTCAGCAGCGAAACGCAGCGCGCTGGCGCGGCCAATGCCGGCGCTGGCGCCGGTGATGAGGATGATCTTGTCGTGCAGCCGCATGGATGTGCTCCGGGTTGGGATGTGCCCGCAACAATGCGCCTGCATGGCCACGCCGACACTCCGTTTCCAGACCCGGCCGGTGGGTGCAGGAAACGGAGTTTCCACTGCCCTGGTGCATGCCAGAATCACGACATGGACAGCACCGCCGATATCGCTCTGGATGCCCGTATTGAACGGGTCTGCCGTCATCTGCAGACCAGCGTTGACGAACCGTCGCTGCAGGAACTGGCCGACATCGCGGGCTGCAGCCCGTCCCGCCTGCATCGCCTGTTCAAGCAGGCCACCGGCGTGACGCCGAAGCAGTACGCCACTGCCCTGCGGGCCGACCGCCTGCGCGAAGGACTGGAGCGCCAGGACCGGATCACCGATGCCTTCCACGAGGCGGGATTCGGTTCCAGCGGACGCTTCTACGAAAATGCACCCCGCCTGTTGGGGATGACACCCAAGCGCTGGCGCGCGGGTGGCGGCGGCGAGGTCATCCGATTCGCGATTGCACAGAGCACGCTGGGCAGCGTACTGGTGGCAAGCAGCAGCACCGGCGTGGTCGCGATCCTGCTGGGCGATGATCCAGAAGCGTTGCTGCACTCCCTGCAGCAGCGCTTTCGGCAAGCTGAACTGGTGGGTGCTGACCGGGGTTACGAACATCTCATCGCCCAGGTCATCGGCCTGGTCGAAGAGCCCGCGCGCGGCACCGCGCTGCCGCTGGATATCCGTGGCACCGCCTTCCAGCAGCGGGTATGGCAGGCACTGCAGCGCATTCCGCACGGGCAGACCGCGTCCTACGCCGACATCGCAGCGCGCATCGGCGCGCCGCGTGCCAGTCGCGCGGTAGCCCGCGCCTGTGCCAGCAATCCTCTCGCAGTGGCGGTGCCCTGCCACCGCGTGGTGCGGCGCGACGGAGATCTGTCCGGCTATGCCTGGGGCGTGGAACGCAAGCGCGAACTGCTGCGGCGGGAAAAGATGACCCGTCGCTGACGCGGTCGCTCAATCCAGCTTCACCACCAGCTTGCCGAAGTTGCGCCCCTGCAACAGGCCGAAGAAGGCTTCGGGTGCATTTTCCAGGCCCTGCACGACGTCCTCGCGATACTGGATGCGTCCATCGCGCAGCCACTGCGGCAGGTCGCGCTCGAAATCCGGCCACAGATGCTTGAAGTCATGCACGATGAAGCCACGCACGGTCAGGCGCTGGCGCAGGATCTGGCTGAACAGCGCCGGCAGCCGATCCGGTCCGGGCTGCGCGACGCCGCGGGCGTTGTAGGTGGCGATGGTGCCGCACACCGGAATGCGCGCGAAATCATTGAGCAGCGGCAGCACGGCATCGAGCACATGACCACCCACGTTCTCGAAGTACACGTCGATGCCATCCGGCACGGCAGCGCGCAGCTGTTCGGCAAAACCAGAGGCGCGATGGTCCAGCGCCACGTCCACACCCAGTGTTTCCAGATAGGCACGCTTGGCCTCGCCGCCGGCGATGGCAACCACCCGCGCGCCCTGCAGCTTGGCCAACTGGGCCACGGTGGCGCCAACCGGTCCACTGGCAGCGGCCACCACCAGGGTCTCGCCGGGTTGCAGCTTGCCGATTTCGATCAGGCTGGAGTACGCGGTGAACCCCGGCATGCCGTACACGCCCAACGCTGTGCTCAGCGGCAGCCCGGCCGGATCCAGGCGCCGGCTGATCGCATCACCCGCCACCACGGCATGCGTCTGCCAGCCGCCGGGGGCCAGCACCAGTTCGCCCACCGCCAGGCCAGGCGCCTGCGACTGCAGCACCTCGGCCACGGTCTGGCCCTCCATCACCGCATCCACTGCCACCGGCGGTGCGTACGACGGGCCATCGTCCATGCGTCCGCGCATGTACGGATCCAACGACAGGTAGCGGTTGCGCAGCAGCACCTGGCCCGGGGCCAATGCCGGCAGCGGCACCTGTTCGAGGCGGAAATTGGCGGCGACCGGCGCACCTTGGGGGCGCGAGGCAAGCACGATGCGGGTGGTTGAATCGGACATGTCCAATGGCTCTGCTGCGGGCAGCGTCGGGAGAGGAACCGCGACAGTACGCCGCGCCCTGCCCTCGTGGGTGCCATGAAAACAGCGTTCCATCGGTGCCTTCCCCACTCCGCCGCTGCATCGCTTGCCCCGTCACCTTTGGCGCCAGCGACGGGCCGCTGTTTTCCGCGTCCGGCATTCCCGGTCAGGCCGGCTCAACGCAGGATCAACCACTTGCAGGTACTTCCGCTGGCCGCAGACACCAATGTGAAGGTTTTTTTCCAAAACGCTTGCCGAACCTGTCCTACGTCCGTAATATGCGCGTCCTCGGCAGCGACATCGCTGCAACGAAACAAGTGGCCGAGTAGCTCAGTTGGTAGAGCAGGGGATTGAAAATCCCCGTGTCGGCGGTTCGATTCCGTCCTCGGCCACCACTTTCGAAGACCTGCAGAAATGCGGGTCTTTTTTTTCTACATGGCCGAGTAGCTCAGTTGGTAGAGCAGGGGATTGAAAATCCCCGTGTCGGCGGTTCGATTCCGTCCTCGGCCACCATGTTCAAAGACCTGCAGAAATGCAGGTCTTTTTTTGTCCGTGACGTTCCTTCCACGCACGACATGGATCGCGCCGCACCGATCCTGCACGGACGCGGCACGTGGGTTGACGAAACATTCACACCTCCGCGTGCTTCGCAACCTACGCTCCAGACTCCTGCCCGGAGCCGACCAATGCGCTTGCACCCTGCCCTGCTCGCCTGCCTGCTGCTTTTCGCCGCACCGGCACTCGCTGCCGAGCCCGTGCGCGCGGTCAGCGAACTGGACATCGATCGCTATGCCGGCCAGTGGCACGAGATCGCACATCTGCCGGTGTCGTTCCAGAAGCAGTGCGTGGGCGAGATCACTGCCAACTACGGGCTGCGCCGCGATGGCCGGATCAGCGTCACCAACGCCTGCCGCAAGGCCGATGGCGAGCGGATTGTCGCCGAGGGTGTGGCGCGGCCCGTTGCGGGGCAGCCCGGCCAGCTGCAGGTACGCTTCGTTCCCGACTGGCTGAGCTGGGTGCCTCTGGTCTGGGCCGACTACTGGGTGATCGCGCTGGACCCGGACTACCAGTGGGCAATGGTCGGTGAGCCCGGCCGCAGGTATCTGTGGATCCTCGCGCGCCTGCCGGAGATGGACCGCGCCCTGTTCGACCAGCTCAAGGCGAAGGCGCAAGCGATGGGCTACGACCTGGCGCCGCTGCGTCTGATGGCGCCCGTGCACGACGCGCCCGTGCGCGACGCGCCCGCCGACTGAGGCGCCGCCCAACCGGCGCACGCAACGTCCGCAATCCAGCATCGCGCACGCCTCGCGTGCATCTTCACACGCTACCCTCTGTGGCCGGTCGCCGCGGGCGACCCTTTCCACCATACGCCGTAGTATGCTTATCCCACGCACCGCCTTCAGAGGACCTGCGCCCATGTTCCACCGCTTCCGTACCGTCTTGATCGTCCTGTGCACCCTGGCCCTGGTCGCTTGCGGCGATGGCATCGTCAAGCGTGTTTCGGAACCGGCCGCGAGCCTGCAGCAGCTGACCGTGCAGGCCAATGGTGACTGGACTGTCGCTCTGCGCCTGCAGAACTACAGTTCGATGCCGATGAGTTTCGACGACGTCGCACTGACCCTGACCATCGGCGACACCGAGGCCGGCCCGCTGTCGGCCAAGCCGGGTATCTCCATCGGCGGCGTCTCTGCCGATGTCATCAACGTCAACTTCAAGCCCAGCCCGGCCGCGCGCCTGGTGATCGCCGACGCACTGGCCAGCAACCGCACCCTCGCCTACAGCCTGAAGGGCACGGTGTCGGCCACGCCGCAGGAAAAGAAGCAGCGCACCTTCGATATCAACAGCCGCAGCACGCTCAACCAGGCCCCGGGCCTGCCCGGCGTGCTGCGCTGATCTCCGCTTTCCGCCGCGACGCATCGCGCCGCTCCCCCTGTTACTGATCAAATCGAGACGCACCGATGAGCAGCTACACCGCCCCGCTTTCCGACCTTCGTTTCGGCCTGCACGATGTGCTGAAGGTCGAGCCGCTGTTCGCCCGTCTTGGCTTCACCGACGCCACCGCCGATGTCGTCGATGCCGTGCTGGAAGAAGCCGGCCGCTTCAGCGCCAGCGTGCTGGCCCCGCTCAACAGCGTGGGCGACGAGATCGGCTGCGTGCTCGACCAGGCCAGCGGCGAAGTGACCACGCCACCCGGCTTCAAGCAGGCCTACGACCAGTTCGTCGACGGCGGCTGGACCGGCCTGACCGCATCGCCGGAACTGGGCGGCCAGGGCCTGCCGCACACGCTGGGCGTGCCGCTCAATGAAATGATCAACGCCGCCAACCTGGCCTGGGGCAACTTCCCGCTGCTGTCGCACGGCGCCATCGAAGCACTGAAGCAGCATGGCGAAGCCTGGCAGCACGAGGCCTTCCTGAAGCCGCTGATCGAGGGCCGCTGGACCGGCACCATGTGCCTGACCGAGCCGCATTGCGGCACCGACCTGGGCCTGCTCAAGACCAAGGCCGAGCCGAACGCCGATGGCAGCTATTCGATCACCGGCACCAAGATCTTCATCACCGCCGGCGAGCACGACCTGACCGGCAACATCGTGCACCTGGTGCTGGCCAAGCTGCCCGATGCTCCCCCGGGCGCCAAGGGTATCTCGCTGTTCGTCACCCCGAAGTTCAAGGTCGACCGCGACGGCAACGTCGGTGAGCGCAACGCGCTGCGGTGCGGCTCGATCGAGCACAAGATGGGCATCAAGGGCTCGGTCACCTGCGTGATGAATTTCGATGGCGCCCAGGGCTACCTGGTCGGCCAGCCGCACAAGGGCCTGCAGGCGATGTTCACCATGATGAACACTGCTCGCCTGGGTGTCGGCCTGCAGGGCATCGGCCTGTCCGAGCGCGCCTACCAGAACGCGCTGAAGTACAGCCGTGAGCGCCTGCAGTCGCGTTCGCTCAGCGGCGCCAAGTTCCCGGACAAGCCGGCCGACCCGATCCTGGTGCATCCGGACGTGCGCCGCATGCTGCTGACCATCAAGTCGCTGGTGGAAGGCAGCCGCCTGCTGGCCCTGCATGCGGCCACCCTGATCGACGTCGCCCACCATGCGGAAGATGCCGGTGAACGCGAGCGCGCTGACACCCTGGTGAGCTTCCTGACCCCGATCTCCAAGGCCTGCCAGACCGAATGGGGCATCGAGAACACCTACAACGCCCTGCAGTGCTTCGGCGGCCACGGCTACATCCGCGAGCACGGCATGGAACAGCTGGCCCGCGATGCCCGCATCACCACGCTGTATGAAGGCACCACCGGCATCCAGGCGCTGGACCTGATCGGCCGCAAGACCGCGTCCAGCCAGGGCGCTGGCCTGAAGCTGATGCTGGCCGAGATCGAGGCGTTCGCCAAGGCGAATGAAGGCAACGAGAGCCTGGCCGAGTTCATCGGCCCGCTGCGCGCCAAGGCCGCCGAGTGGGGCAAGCTGACGATGGACGTGCTGCAGCGTTCGGCCGCCAATCCGGACGAACTGGGCGCAGCGAGCTACGACTACCTGTTCTATTCGGGTTATGTGGTGCTGGCCTACTGGTGGGCCCGCAGCGTTGCCGCCGCCGATGCCAGCACACACGGCGCAGCATTCGCGCAGGGCAAGCGCGAGACCGCACGTTTCTACTTCGCCCGCGTGCTGCCGCGCACCCTCAGCCACGCCGCCGCCATCCAGGCAGGTGCCGCACCGCTGATGGCAATGGACGACGAACGCTTCGGCGCCTGAGCCGGGCCGCAGCCGGCACCCGGCACCCGGCACCCACGGTAGTGCCGGCCGCTGGCCGGCAACCGCAACAGCTGGAGCAACAGCAACAGCTGGTTTCCTGCGGGATGGCGGGGTGGGTCCAATTGCGGGGGACGCTGCAAGTACGTCCATGTAAGCTCGGTCGCCGCATCCATGCGGCTCACGCCCCCGCAACCGGCCCCACCCCGCCTTCGACAATTTCCCGGTAGATCCACACCAAGCGTGGATGGAAACCACCGAAATCCCTCTGGAGAAAAGCCCCCCTTTGTTAAGGGGGGGCGCGCCGACGGCGCGGGGGATAGGAAGAATGCGCGGACCTGAATGTTGACGATTTGTGTATCGCCCAGCGGGCGATACACAAATCGTCAACATTCAGGTATAAGCTGTTTTCCCGATGGAGACAGACACTACACGCTTGGGTCTGATCGAAGCCGGAGCTCCGTTTTCTGCTCCGGGCGCCGAAGCATCGCCCAACGCCACGACGCTGCATCGCCCCGGCACGGTCCGGCTGCTCTCACTGGATGGTCATGGCCGGGTCCTGGATTGGATCACCTGGCAGGACGCCGCCTGCCTCTACGCCCGTGATGCCGTCGCCTGGACCCTCGGCGATCCCTGCCTGCACATCCACGGTGGGACCAATCGTCGCAGTGGCATGCAGAGCGGAATGGACCTGCACCCGATCATCGCCGCGCGCGGCCATGCCCGCTCGCGTGCACTGGACCCGACACCGAACCTGACCAACCCGGCCCTGTTCGCCCGCGATGCCCATCTCTGTCTTTACTGTGGACAGCAGTTCGGACGCCCGACTCTGACCCGCGACCACGTCATGCCCTTGTCCAAAGGCGGCCTGGATACCTGGGAAAACGTAGTCACCGCCTGCTTCCATTGCAATTCGCGCAAGAGCGACCGCACCCCGCAACAGGCCGGCATGCCGCTGCTGGCAGTGCCGTACCGGCCGAGCTGGATCGAGCACCTGATCCTGTCCAACCGCAACATCCTGGCCGACCAGATGGCGTTCCTGAGGGCCCAGCTGCCCAAGCGTTCCAAGCTCTGCACCTGAACATCGGGGAATGCAACCCTCACCGTCCTGTCACGGGCGGCGGCGTTTGCTTGCCCCACCCCCGTTTGAGGGCGAAAATGGGCGTTCAGAACAAGTGCGAACATGATGATCGACTCTGCCCGCTATCCCCGCCTCGCGCGCATCCAGACACCGGATGACCTGCGCACGTTCGACGAATCCGAACTGACGGCGGTCGCCGATGAACTGCGTGCCTACCTGATCGAATCGGTCGGCAAAAGCGGTGGCCATTTCGCCGCCGGCCTGGGCGTGATCGAGCTCACCGTGGCCCTGCACTACCTGTACCAGACCCCGGTCGACCAGCTGGTCTGGGACGTCGGCCACCAGACCTATCCGCACAAGATCCTCACCGGTCGCCGCGACGAGATCCATACCGTCAAGCAGAAGGATGGCGTCGCGCCGTTCCCCAAGCGCGAGGAAAGCGAGTACGACACCTTCGGTGTCGGCCACTCCTCGACCTCGATCTCGGCGGCACTGGGCATGGCCATCGCGCGCCAGACCGAAGGTGATGATCGCAAGGTCGTGGCCGTGATCGGCGACGGTGCGATGACCGCCGGCATGGCGTTCGAAGCGCTGATGCACGCCGGCGGCATGGAACCGGAACCGAACCTGCTGGTGATCCTCAACGACAACAACATGTCGATCTCCGAGGCAGTGGGCGGGCTGACCAAGATGCTCGGCCGCGCCACCGGCAGCCGCACGCTCAATGCGCTGCGCGAAGGCGGCAAGAAGATCCTTGGCGACAAGAAGAACAATCCCGCGCGTTTCGTGAAGCGCTGGGAAGAACACTGGAAGGGCATGTTCGTGCCGTCCACGATGTTCGAGGAAATGGGCTTCCATTACACCGGCCCGATCGATGGCCATGACCTGCCGGCGCTGCTGTCCGCGCTGAAGACGCTGCGTGCCTCCAAGGGCCCGAAGCTGCTGCATGTGATGACCACCAAGGGCAAGGGTTACGAGCCGGCTGAAGGCGACCAGATCGGTTACCACGCGGTGGGCCCGTTCGATCCGGACAAGGGCCTGGTGGCCAAGACCGGCGCGAAGAAGCCCACCTATACCGATGTGTTTGGCGACTGGTTGTGTGACGCCGCCGCGGCCGAGCCGCGTCTGTATGGCATCACTCCGGCAATGCGCGAAGGCTCGGGCCTGGTGCGCTTCAGCAGGGAATATCCGCAGCGCTACTTCGACGTAGCCATCGCAGAGCAGCACGCGGTGACCCTGGCCGCAGGCATGGCCACCCAGGGCGGCAAGCCGGTGGTGGCGATCTATTCCACCTTCCTGCAGCGCGCGTACGACCAGTTGGTGCATGACGTGGCCATCCAGGACCTGGATGTGCTGTTCGCGATCGATCGCGCCGGCGTCGTCGGCCCGGATGGTGCAACCCACGCCGGCAACCTCGACCTCAGCTTCCTGCGCTGCGTGCCGAACATGGTGGTGATGGCACCCTCCAACGAGGCCGAGTGCCGGCAGATGCTCAGCACCGGCCTGCAGCACCCCGGCCCGGCTGCGGTGCGCTACCCGCGCGGCAGCGGTACCGGCGTGGATGCCGGCAGCGATCTGTCGACCCTGCCGATCGGCAAGGGCGAGCTGCGCCTGCAAGGCAACCGCGTCGCGCTGCTCGCGTTCGGCAGCACCGTCGCCGCCGCCGAACAGGTGGGTCGCGAACTGGGTTTGAGCGTGGTCAACATGCGTTTCATCAAGCCACTCGATCGCGAGCTGGTGCTGGCCATGGCCAACCAGCACGACGCCCTGGTGACGATCGAAGACAACGTGGTGGCGGGCGGCGCAGGTTCGGCCGTGGCCGAACTGCTCAATGCCGAGGACGTGCTGCGTCCGATCCTGCACCTGGGCCTGCCCGATGCCTTCCAGCATCACGCCAGCCGCGAGGACCTGCTGGCCGAGGCCGGCATCGATGCGGCCGGCATCCGTGCGGCCCTGCTCAAGCGCTGGCCGCAGCTGGCCGCCGGCAACCCGCCGTTGAGCGCGGCGGGCTGAGAGCGTTGCAGGGGTCTGGTGGGGCCAGGCCATGCGTGGCTCCCCAGGTTCCTCATCCACGCATGGCGTGGATCTACCAGATTGCTGGTGGCGCAAAAGCAGATCCACGCCATGCGTGGATGGCGCGGACCGTGCCGACACGCGGCGTGCTCAGCCGTAGCTGATCGCCTCGACAAACGCACCGCTGGACTCCACCCGCACCGAGGCGCGCTGGCCGGTATCGGTGAAATGCAGGCGGGCCAGGGTTTCGGCGAAATCGAAGGCACGGACGCCATCGCGGAACTCGATCGGCTCCGGCTTGTCCGGGTGCAGCACGCGCCACTGGCGCTGCTCACATTGCAGTCGGATCAACATGCGTTGCTCACTCCTTGAACAGCGTATCGACGACGAGAGAATGACCGCACCAGGCGCGACAGGAATGGCCAGTGCGAACCGGGACGCGCAAGGCGTCCCGGGAGTCGACAATACGAGGAAAGAAGTGTGATCGCTATCAGATTTTTCTGATCTTGAGCCGATTGCGACAGCCGCTCAATTCACCTGGAACTGGGCCCTGCAGCCATTGCTGACCCAGATGCCACGGCGGTCCCAGCCCCAGGACTGGCCTTCGATGCAGGCACTGCGCGATTCCTGTCGTACCAGACGCACGCCGCGACGAACCTGCGCATCGCAGTACTGCTGGCGCCGGTCATTGGAATGGCAGGCAATCACCTGGCCACCACCACCCCACTGGCTTCCGCCCCAGCCGTTGCCACCACCGCCACCCCAACCACCGCCGCCACCGCCCGGCCGCCGGTATTCACCGACGAATTCGGCACGGCAGCCCTGGGTAACCCAGACACCGTAACGGGACTGGCCCCAGGTCTCACCTTCCACACAGGGGGAGCCGGATAACTGGCGGATCATGCGCGCACGCCCTTCCAGCCGGCACTCGTTGCTGCGGTTCTTGATCGATTCGCAGCGCACGATGCCATTGCCACCACGATCATCGTAGCGATCGTCGTAGCCATAGTTCTGCGCCTGCACGCCGCCAGCAGCAGCCATCATCGGCAACAGGGTGCACGCCACGGTGCGCCAAGTGAGTCCCTTGCCCATCCCTTGTCTCCAGGTGAATACGGTGGAGGCAAGCATCAGGGATTCCCGGCGTGCCGCACAGAGGGAGCCGCGACGGCGGTTTTTCCCCCATTCAACCAACCCAACCGCAACTGACTGCGGCTGCGGTGGCTCAGCGGCCGAAGTGCAGCGCGTCGACCGCGGTGCCCAGCGCTTCCACGCGCACGGTGCTGTGCTGGCCGGTACGGCAGTGATGCTCGCTGGCCCGGGAGGCAGCGGCATCGAAGGCGGCCGCACCGGTGCTGAACACTTCGGTCGCGCGTGTCTGCGGATCCAGGACGGACCAGCGCTGGGCGGTGCATTGGACAGTGATGACCATGGTGGGCTCCTGCGTTTCTGGGAAATCGGGGGACCGGCGCAAGGCCGATCTCCGATGCCCGACCAGCCTAGCCAGCGCCCCGGAGAAGACCTATCGGATTTATCCGAAAACTCCCCACCATCGCCTCAGAACGCGCCCCCCATCACATCCCTGAGGCCATTTAGGAAACTCGTTCCGTGACTCTTGTCACGAAGTCAGCCGCGCTTCACACTATCGTCATCAACAGGGGCCCCTTCCACATGCGCACCTCGCTTCCACTGCAGCGTTCGACGCTGCTGAAGTTCTATTTCGCCGCCAGCTACGTGGTATTGATCGAGGAACTGGTCCGCGCATCGCTGAGTTGAGGATCGGCCAGCGATGCTTGCCGCTGCTGCCGGGACCGAACAGACTGTCGGTTTACGGCACGGAGCCGCGCCCATGAAAGTCCTGATGCTGATCCCGCTGCTGGCTCTGGCCGCGTGTGCCAGCCCGGAAAAACCAGTCACCCATGACACCGCCACACCCGTGGTCGGTGGCGATCGCGATGCGCACGGTTGCATCGGTTCGGCCGGCTATCAGTGGTGCGAACGCAGCCAGCGCTGCGAGCGCCCGTGGGAACTGGCACAGGCGCAGGGCCTGGCCAACACCGCCGAAGCCATCGATGCCTACTGCGCCACTCCGGCGTCGCCGGCACGCAGGTAACGGGCCCACCAATGACCGACCTGACCCCGCTGCCCGCGCTGGCACCTGGCCGCTACCGCCACTTCAAGGGTGGCGAGTACGAAGTGATCGACATCGTCCGCAGCAGTGAGACGCTGCAGCCGATGGTTCTCTACCGCGCTCTGTATGGCGAGGGCGGCCTGTGGGTGCGGCCCTATACGATGTTCATTGAGCAGGTGCCCGGCGAGCACGGCCCGCAGGCGCGTTTCGCCCGCATCAGCGACTGAGCGGTGCGGCTCACGCCGCGCGCACGGTATCGCCGGGCATGCTGAAGACCCCCTGCGAGACGGAACCCGCATGCGCCACACCCTGTTGATCGCCCTGTCGCTGGCCAGCACCCCGGTGCTGGGCGCGGAACCTCCCAGCTTCGATCGTCCCGGCATCGGCTTCGGCACCGACACGGTGCCGCGTGGCGGCCTTGCCGTCGAACTGGGCCTGCCCAGCTATCAACGCGAGCGTGATCGCGACGGCCTGCGCACGACGACGCTGTCCAGCGACCTGCTGCTGCGCACGGGCCTGGCGCCGGGCTGGGAACTGCAGTTGGCGTCCTCGCCATGGCAGCGTCAGCGAGAACGTGGCCCCGACATGCCGCGCACGCAGCAGCGCGGCGCCGGCGACAGCACCGTCGGACTGAAATGGGCAGGTCCCGGCAGTACCGAGCGCACGGCGTGGGCGCTGCTGGCCAGCGGGGTGATCGCGCGTGGCGATGCAGCCTTCAGCGACGGCCGCCAGTACGCGCTGGCCGCCAGCGTCGAGCACAGCTTCAACGACCGCTGGAGCGGCGCGCTGTATGGCAGTCATCAGCGTGGCGCCGGCCAGCGCAGCACCACCTGGTCGCCCAGCCTCTCGTTGAGCGTGACCGAGCGGCTTGGCACCTATCTCGAAGCCGGTTTCACCCACGCCAACCAGCAACCTGACCAGGCCATCGCCGGCGCAGGGCTGACCTGGATGCTGCGGCCGAACGTGCAGCTGGACGCCTCGTTCGACCTGGGCCTCAATCGCAACAGCCCCGACCTGCAGCTCGGCACCGGCATCGCGTTCTATCTGCAGTGAGCTCAAGACCTGATCGTGCGCCCCGGGCGCATCGCCCTCGCGCTACAATCATACCGTCCAGTCGGTTTCGTCCCCCCATGACAGAATCCCCTCCTCGCTCCCGCCGCAAGGCGCCCGACAGCGTGCGCCAGGCACTGCTGCACGCAACCGCCCATACCCTCGGCCAGAATGGGCTGGCGGCCCTCACCGTGCAGGACGTCGCCGACGCCGCCGGTGTCAGCAAGGGCGCGCTGTTCCATCACTTCAGCAGCAAGCAGGACCTGGTCGAGGCGACGCTGACCTCGCTCATCGCCGACTTCGAGGACAGAGTGCGTGCGGTGCTGCGACAGTCCCCGAGCCGACATGGCGGCTTCAGCCGTGCCTATGTGCAGGTGAATTTCGAACATCTGCTGCAGCAGGAGCAGATCAACGACATCGGGCTCACCATGGGCAACATGCTGGAGCCGGCGCTTCTGGTGTACTGGCGCACGTGGCTGCGCGGCATGCTCGCCGAGTTCCCGGATGAAGCCAGCGATCCGCGCCTGTACGCCGCGCGTTGCGTTGCCGATGGTTACTGGGCCACCGCCTATGGGCGGCCGCTGGACGAAGACGAGCGGCAGAGCGCCCAGGCGATGGCCCTGGAGGCACTGAAGCTGTGCGAACCGGCATGAGCAGGAGGATTCGATGAACCCATATGTCTACCTGGCCGGTGCGATCGTGCTGGAGGTGATCGCCACGTCCCTGCTCAAGGCATCCGAAGGCATGACCCGGCTCGGTCCCACGCTGGGCGCGCTTGCCGGTTACGGTGTGTGCTTCTACCTGCTGTCGCTGACGATGAAGTCGATCCCCACCGGCATCGCCTATGCGATCTGGTCCGGAGTCGGCATCGTGCTGATTTCGCTGATCGGGCTGCTGGTGTTCAAACAGCGCCTGGACGCTCCGGCGCTGATCGGTATCGGCCTGATCTGTGCCGGCGTGCTGGTCATCAACCTGTTCTCGCACAGCAGCGCGCATTGAACGCGCTGCTGCACGAACACCCGGGCTAGGCGACCTTCTTGGCGACGGTCATGCCAAGCACGAAAAGTACGACGGCAATGATGATGCCGGCCCAGAACAGGAACTTGGCGATGCCCACGGCAGCGCCGGCGACGCCGCCGAAACCCAGCGCACCGGCGATCAGGCCGATGATGGCGAAAATGATGGCCCACTTGATCATGTCGATCCTCTCCCTGGCGGGAATGCTGAAGGTGGGATCAGGTTAGGTACGCCGCGATGCCACACGCGTGAACAGGTCGCAGGCGCGGCGTGAAACGAACCCGCTCAGCGCGGCCGGAAGCGCAGCAGCGCCACTGCGAAAGCGAGGAACACGCTGCCGACCAGGCGTTCGAACCAGCGTTGCGCAAATGGCTTTGCCAGCCAACGGCGCAGCCCATGTCCGCCTGCGGCATACATCACGTACCAGAACAGTTCGCAGGTGGCGAAGGTCGCCACCAGCACCGTGTACTGCACGGCCTGGCCACGCGCGGGGTCGACGAACTGCGGCAGGAACGCGGCGGCGAACAGCAGCAGCTTGGGATTGCTCAACCCCACCAGCAGGCCACCACGGAACACTGCCCAGGCACCGTGCACCGGCGCCAGCGCTGCTGCATCGACGCCTGTCGCCACCGGCGCCTGCCGGTAGCTGTCCCGCCACGCCTTGATGCCCAGCCAGGCCAGGTAGGCCACACCCAGGTAACGCAGCACATCGAACAGCATCGGCGATGATCGCAGCACCGCGCTCAGGCCGGCCGCGGACGCCGCAAGCACAAGCAGCATCGCCAGCAGGCAACCGGCCATGGCCGGCACGCTGCGACGGAAGCCCAAGCCGACGCTGCGCCCCAGGATGTGCAGCATGTTCGGGCCCGGCGTGCCACACAGCACGAAGACTGTCGCCAGGAACCACCACCAGGTATGCAGGGCCATCACTTCATCCACCGTAATAATCCCTGCAAGGATAGTGCGCAGCGGCTGTCACCACCATGTACAGTCCGGGGTCGATTCGACGGTTACAGCTGCTGCGGCTCAGCCGCTGGCAATGCGCGATGCGCGCAGCTCGGTCATCGCGATGCGCAGCACCCGCAGCGCCGAGCGCAGGAACACGACCAGCAGCGCGATGGCGACCAGCAGGTCCGGCCAACCGGCACCGAACAGCGCCACCAGCCCCGCCGCCAGCACCACCGAAACGCCCTCGAAGATATCGTTGCGTGCGCATTCCCAGGCCGATGCCAGGTTCACGTCATCATTGCGATACGGCGTCAGCAGCCACAGGCAGAAACCGTTGGCAGCAAGGTTCAACAGCGCGGCCAGGCCCATGCTTTCAAACAGGGGGACCTGCGGATGCGCCAGCCGCCATCCAATCTGCACGGCCACTGCCACGGCCGCAGCCAGGATCAGCACGCCCTTGAACAACGCAACCCGCGCCTTGGCCGCCACGCCGGCCCCCACCACCAGCAGGCTCAGCAGATAGGTCGCCGCATCGCCCAGGTTGTCCAGCGCACCGGAGAGCAACGAGGACGAATGGCTGTACCAGGACGCGCCGACCATCATCAGGAAGGTCGCCAGGTTGATCAGCAGGACGACCCACAGCACGCGCCGGTGGCGCGCCTGCATGGCTGCCACATCCAGCGTCTTGCCGCAGCCACAGCACTCGCCCATCGCCCTGCCCTCTGCCTGTCGTACCCCATTATCACGCCGATCAGGCCCGTCGGCTGCTGCTGCGACGGCTCCACCCACAATTGCACGCCCCGGCCCATGTTGTGCTGCAATGGCGCTTCCCCGGCACGGAGACACGCATGAAGACGCTTGGCCTGATCGGTGGCATGAGCTGGGAAAGTTCGGCGCAGTACTACCGCCTCATCAATGAAGAGGTACGCGCGCGGTTGGGCGGCGCGCATTCGGCGCAGTTGCTGATGTGGTCGCTGGATTTCGCCCGCATCAAGCAACTGCAGCACGACGGCGACTGGAATGCCCTGGGCAACGAAATGGTCGATGCCGCACGGCGGCTGCAGGCCGGTGGCGCCGACCTGCTGCTGATCTGCACCAACACCATGCACAAACTCGTTGCTGAGATCGAGGCGGCCTGCCCGCTGCCCTTGCTGCATATCGCCGACCCGACCGCCACGGCGATCGTGCAGGCCGGTCTGCAGCGCGTCGGCCTGCTCGGCACCGCCTTCACCATGGAGGAAGACTTCTACCGTGGCCGCCTGAGCGAGCGCTTCGGCCTGGACGTACTGGTTCCGGAGGCCGATGACCGCCGCGAGGTACACGCGATCATCTACGAGGAGTTGATCGCCGGGGTGGTCAACGAGCGATCACGGCAGGTGTACGTCGAAGTGATTGAACGCCTCGTTGCCCGCGGTGCCGAGGCGATCATCCTCGGCTGTACCGAGATCATGCTGCTGGTACGCGCCGAAGACAGCCCGGTGCCGCTGTTCGACACCACGACCCTGCATGCGCGCGCGGCAGTGGACGCAGCGTTGGCGTAACCCACGGCGGGATGCAGTCGAGCAGGCTCGACTGCACGGTCAGGCGTCCGGTCACGCAGGCGATTCGGGTTGCACTTCCAGCGAAGTAACCAGCCATTCCACCACCGGTGGCGAATCGCACAGGAAGAACACGGCGTCACCGCTGCGGGCTTCGGTCAGCATCCGGTAGACACTGATGGCCACGCCCGATTGGCTGGCAATGAAAATCTCGCTGCTGCGCGGCCCGTCGGCCTGGCGGGAAGCCCGCCGCAAGGCATCGCGGGCCGCAACCGTATCTTCCGGCTCGACTTCGCGGGTCAGTTCCAGGCCACGCAGGCCCCACGCAACAAAAACACGCTTGCCCTTGAACGTCGTGTCCAGGACCTGCACGTCGGCCGTGCCTGTGCCGGCCGACCGATGAATGACGATACTGCTGATCAACGCAACCCCCTGTGGTCGTCGTGGTCCGCACATCCTTGTCCGCACCCGCGCCAGCGGCCACGGGCGATGCCCGAAGGCCGCGTCCGAAAGCGCTGGAACGTGTAAAAAACTGTAAACCGATGCAATCGGATGTGCCCGGGATGATACGGGATGTAACGCCCTGCATGCGCCGTCGCACACTTATAAATCCGTCCTGAGCCAGCGCAGCCCGCAGTCGTCGCAGCGCGCCATACGTGCGCCATTCTTGCGTCCCATCCCCAAACCGAGGTTTCAATGAGCCTTCGCCTGCTACTGCCCTTGGGCGGCTCTGCACTTGCCCTGCTGCTGGCCGCAACGACCGTCTCGGCACAGGATTACGACAGCGAATCGTCACCGCGCACGACCTGCGAATCGCACTTCAACAAGACCCAGCAGTGCCCGTTCGAAGGACGCGCGCGACTGGCGCGGCAGCTGTCGGTGACGCGATGCGTTGAAGATGACAACTGGGGACAGCGCCGCGGCATGCTGTGGGTTACCGACGGCTGTCGCGCCGAATTCGTCGCCGAAGAACGCGGGCGTGGCCGCTGGCCCGGGCGTGAGCGTGACCGTGATCGCGATGGCGAGCGCCTGGTCTGCGAATCCTACGAAAACAAGGAGAAACAGTGCCGCATCCGCGTCCGTCATGACGTGCGGCTGGTCAAGCAGAAATCGGTCACCACCTGCACCGAGGACCGCAACTGGGGCTGGGACCGACGCGGTGTATGGGTCAGCGACGGTTGCCGCGCCGAATTCCGCGTCTACTGAGTGCGATGGCTGCGGGCCCATCATCGCTAGAATGAAGCTCCCGCAGCAGGAAACACCGCATGGAACGCTGGTACCTGGCAACGATGATGTCCTTGCTGCTGCATCAGATCGATGCCGCGTTCTGGCAGGAGTGGCGTATGTTCCAGGTGCCCGGCGGCATCCAGGGATTCCTGCTTTTCAATCTGCTTGCCATCGGCGTACTGCTGCACGGTTACCGTCAGGTCGTGCTCGGCCTGGGCTCTGCGCGCCGCTACGCACTGCTGTGCGGCGCGCTGGGTATCGGCACAGCCCTCATCGATGCAGGCTTCGCTGCGGCCGGTCGTGGTGAATTCCACCTGCCGCTGTCGCTGCTCACGCTTCTGGCCTGCCTGGTCAGCGGCAGCGGTTTGATGCTGCGCAGCCGTCGGCGATGAACGTGCGGGCTCCAGCAGTTCGGATACGCGCGGCCGTGTGCACGGATCTTCCGGCACTGATCTCCCTGGACAGCGTTGCGGCCGATGACCCACGGCGTGCCGTGCAGATCGGCCAATGGCTGGCGGATGGCCACATGCACGTCGCCGAACTCGACGACACGCTGGCCGGCTACCGGGTCCAGCACCGGCACTTCTTCGGTGAAGCCTTCATCGAGATGCTGATGGTCGCCTCGCCACTGCGCGGACACGGCGTCGGCAGCGCGCTGCTTCTGCATGCCACGTCGTGCAGCGCAGGTGCCAGGCTTTTCACCTCCACCAACCAATCCAACGCCAACATGCAGCGGCTGCTGGCAGCCGCTGGTTTCCAGCAGTGCGGCATCGTGCACGGCCTCGACGAAGGCGATCCGGAGTTGATCTACCGCTTCGCTACTGACGATGTGAGGTAAGGCGCGACCTTCGCTTCAAGCAGCGCCATCAGCGCCGGATCCATGCAGCGATAGTCGTCGGGGATATCCAGGCAGTGCAGCGGCGTGTGTTCAAGCAGGCGGGCAAAATTCGCCTGCAGCCGATGCTGGTGCTTGGGCTCCATCACGAAGATGACATCAGCCCAGCGGATATCCGCTGGGCTGATGGGCCGGCGCGCATGCGGGCTGGTGCCTGCCGAGCGCGCACTGATACCTGGCCGGCGCTGCCACATCGCTTCAGCGGTGGGGCTGCGCAGCTGGTTGCGACTGCAGACAAACAACAGGTTCAACATTCCTGGTCCAGCAGTTGCCGCGGGCTGAGGACTGGATAGGTGAAACCCAGCTGGCGCGCCCGCAGCAGCTTGTCGCCGCGCGTATACATCAGCTTCCAGTTCTTTTCCGGCTTGAAGATCGACGGTGCTGCCGTGTGGTCGCCAGCGTGGTGGCGCGACTGCGAGCGCCTCCAGGCGCGGTTCCTTTGCGTTTCCATGATCGTGTTCTCGTGAGTACCGGGTTCAGCAGCCGCGGTAGTACGAGTGCGCGCAGGATACAACGCCGCAACAAAAAAGCCCACGCATCGCTGCGCAGGCTTGTCTGTTACATCACAGTGGTCGGGACGGCCGGATTCGAACCGACGACCCTCTGCCCCCCAGGCAGATGCGCTACCAGGCTGCGCTACGCCCCGACTGATGCTGCGATGTGCCCGCCAGTGCGGCGGGCCGTGAAGTATAGCGGATTACGGCGGAAATGGGTCAGCGACGCAGCAGTTGCAGCACTTCTTCCAGTTCCATCCGCACCTGCTTGATGATCTGGTTGCTCAAGGCCGATTCCTCGCGCGCATCCGGACCATCCAGGCGCAGGCGCGCGCCACCGATGGTGTAGCCCTGTTCGTACAGCAGGCTGCGGATCTGCCGCACCATCAGCACGTCGTGGCGCTGGTAGTAACGACGGTTGCCACGGCGCTTGGCCGGCTCGAGACTGGGAAACTCGGTTTCCCAGTAACGCAGCACGTGCGGCTTGACGTCGCACAGTTCGCTGACTTCACCAATGGTGAAGTAGCGCTTGGCCGGAATCGGCGGAAGTTCGCGGTTACTGCCCGGATCCAGCATAAGCTTCCACCCTCTCCTTGAGCTTCTGGCCCGGACGGAAGGTAACCACCGTACGGGCGGAAATCGGAATTTCCTCGCCGGTCTTGGGGTTGCGACCTGGGCGCTGGTTCTTGCGCCGCAGGTCGAAATTGCCAAAGCCCGACAGCTTCACCTGACGTCCCTGTTCCAATGCTTCACGCAGCACATCGAAGAACGCGTCGACGAATTCCTTGGCTTCCCGCTTGTTCAGACCGACTTCGTCGAACAGCTTTTCCGCCATCTCCGCCTTGGTCAATGCCATTGCCTGCTACCCCCGAGTGCTGCCCGCTCAGCCGCGGATCCGGGCGTGGTGTTCACGCTCGATGGCAGTGACCGCCTCGGCCACTACCGCTTCCACGTCGCGGTCCGTCAGAGTGCGCGACTTGTCCTGCAAAATCAAGCCCATAGCGAGACTCTTGAATCCCGGCTCGACGCCCTGGCCGACATAGCGATCGAACAGGTTCAGCTCGCGCAGCAGCGGACCGGCAGCCTGACGGATGGTCGCGGCCAGGTCACTCCAGGCCACCTGTTCAGGCACCAGGAAGGCCAGGTCGCGGCGCACTGCCGGGTAGCGCGACAGTTCACCGGCGCGCGGCAGCGCACGGGCCGACAGCGCTTCCAGATCCAGCTCGAAGGCGTACACGTCCACGTCGATGTCCATCGCCTTGGCCAGACGCGGGTGGATCTGGCCGATCCAGCCGATGGCCAGGCCGTCGCGGAACACCTCGGCCGAACGCACCGGATGGCCGTAGGCACGCGAGGATGGGCGGAACTCCAGGACCGCGCCACTGGCCGCGGCCAGCGATTCCAGGTCGCCCTTCAGGTCATGGAAATCGACCTTGCGGGTCGGCAGGCCCCACTGCACCGCCTGCGCTTCACCGCAGACCGCAGCGGCCACGCGCGGGGTTTCCAGCGGCGCCGGCTGGCCGTCTCCGGCCTGCTGCGCGAACACCCGGCCGAGCTCGAACAGGCGCACCCGGCCGAGCTGGCGGGCGGCGTTGCGGCCCAGCGTGGCAACCAGGCCCGGCAGTAGCGACGGGCGCATCACCGCCAGTTCGGCCGACAGCGGGTTGGCCAGCGGCACCAGATCCTCGCGCAGCTGCCACTGGCCCAGCAGGCCATCGTCGACGAAGGCGAAATTGACGGTTTCCTGAAGATCGCGTGCGATCAGCTGGCGGCGCACGCTCAGCGCGTCCAGCTGGGTCTCGGACGGCATCGCGACACGCGATGCGCCACCCGGCAGCGTGGTCGGGATCTGCTCATAACCGTGGATCCGGGCCAGCTCCTCGATCAGGTCTTCTTCGATGGCGATGTCGAAGCGGCGGCTCGGCGCGGTGACCTGCCAGCCTTCGCCAGCGTCCACCACCTGCATGCCCAGCGCGCGCAGGATGCGCTCGACTTCGGCGTCTTCGATGGTGATGCCCAGCACGCGGGTGATGCGCGCGCGGCGCAGCAGGATCGTCGCCGGCTGCGGCAGGTCGGCCTCTCGTACCGCTTCGGTAACCGGTGCGGGGGTACCGCCGGCCAGGTCCAGCACCAGGCGGGTGGCGTATTCGATGGCAGTACGCGGCAGCGCCGGGTCGACGCCACGCTCGAAGCGGTGGCCAGCATCGGTGTGCAGGCCCAGCTTGCGGCCGCGGCCCATGATCGCGGCCGGCGCGAAGTGCGCCGCTTCCAGGAACACGGCGGTGGTGGCATCGGTGACGCGCGTATCGAAGCCGCCCATCAGGCCGGCCAGGCCGACCGCGCGATCAGCGTCGGTGACCACCAGGAAGCTGTCGTCCAGCGCAGCATCACGGCCATCCAGCAGCTTCAGGCTTTCGCCTGCGCGCGAACGGCGCACACCGATCGTGCCCTGCAGGGTGCCGAGATCGTAGGCATGCATCGGCTGGCCCAGCTCGAGCATGACGTACTGGGTGATGTCGACCAGCAGCGATACCGGGCGCACGCCACTGCGGCGCAGGCGCTCGGCCATCCACAACGGGGTCTTCGCCGCGGCGTTGACACCTTCGATGACACGACCCAGATAGCGCGGCGCTTCGGCACCTGCATCGAGCTGGATTGCCAGCTCGCGGCTGCTCTGGGCAGCGATCGGCGCTGCGATGAAATCCAGTACCTCGCTGCGCGTCGCTGCGGCGACGTCATAGGCGATGCCGCGGATGCTGAAGCAGTCGGCGCGGTTGGGGGTCAGCTTGATCTCGATGCTGGCATCCGGCAGGCCGAGGTACTCCACCAGGGACTGGCCGACCGGCGCGTCGTCCGGCAGTTCCAGCAAACCGGAGGCATCGCTGTCCAGGCCCAGCTCCTTGGCCGAGCACAGCATGCCGTTGGATTCGACGCCGCGCAGCTTGGCCGGCTTGATCTTCAACTCACCGATCTGCGCACCGACCATCGCCAGCGGCGCGACCAGGCCCGGTCGTGCATTCGGCGCACCACAGACGATCTGCAGCAACTCAGCCTGCCCCGCATCAACCTTGCACACCTGCAGGCGGTCGGCTTCGGGATGGCGCTCGGCTTCGACGATACGCGCGACGACCACGTGCTGCAGGCCATCGCCAAGCGCGGTCACGTCTTCCACTTCCAGGCCGATGGCGGTCAGCACCGCGCTGAGCTCATCGCGCGAGGCAGTGGTCGGGACGTGGCTGCGCAGCCAGTTTTCGGAGAATTTCATGGGTTCACCCTGGTGGGCCCGGCGCATGCGCCTGGGCCTGCGTTGTTGAGTCCGCCGGGCATGGCCCGGCGCTACCTGATGCGTTACGCGAACTGCTTGAGGAAGCGCACGTCATTTTCGAAGAACGCGCGCAGGTCGTTGACGCCGTAGCGCAGCATCGCGAAACGCTCCACGCCCATGCCGAAGGCAAAGCCGGTGTAGCGTTCCGGATCGATGCCGACGTTGCGCAGCACGTTCGGATGCACCATGCCGCAGCCGAGCACTTCCAGCCAGCGGGTGCTGCCATCGGGCTGCTGCCAGGCGATGTCCACTTCCGCGCCGGGTTCAACGAACGGGAAGTAGCTGGGGCGGAAGCGCATCTCGAAATCACGCTCGAAGAACGCGCGCACGAACTCGGACAACGTGCCCTTCAGGTCGGCGAAGGTCGAATGCTCGTCGACCAGCAGGCCTTCGACCTGGTGGAACATCGGCGAATGGGTCTGGTCGCTGTCGCTGCGGTAGACCTTGCCGGCGGCGATCATGCGCAGCGGCGGCTGGTGTTCGCCCATGTAGCGCACCTGCACACCGGAGGTATGCGTGCGCAGCAGCCGGCCGTCACCGAAGTAGAAGGTGTCATGCATGGCGCGCGCCGGATGGTGCGGCGGGAAGTTCAGCGCCTCGAAGTTGTGCCAGTCGTCCTCGATCTCCGGCCCTTCGGACAACTCGTAGCCCAGCCGGCCGAAGATGCCGGTGATTCGCTCGAGGGTGCGGGTGATCGGGTGCAGGCCGGCGCGTTCGCCACTGCGGCCCGGCAAGGTGATGTCGATCGCCTCGGCCGCCAGCCGCGCATCAAGCGCAGCATCTTCCAGCACCGCCTTGCGCTCGCCCAGCGCGCTGCTCAGCGCGTCGCGGGCCCGGTTGATGGCCTCACCGGCCGCCTTGCGCTCGTCGGCCGGCAGCGCACCGAGCTGCTTGAGCTGCGAGGTGATGCTGCCGCTCTTGCCAAGCAGGGCCACGCGCAGCTGCTCCAGCGCGTCCGGGCTCTGCGCGGCGGCCACGTCGGCCAGCGCCTGGGAAGTGAGGGATTGGATGTCGCTCATGGGTAGCCGGAACTCCAGTCGGTCTGCCATCGCGATGCGCGAAGGGCCGCGCCGTCGCAACCGCTTGCCGGTCGCCCGCCATCTGCACGGCTGCGCCCGGCACAAAAAAGAATGGGGAAGGACTTGCGCCCTTCCCCATGCATTGCCTCTACCTGACACCGTTCTCCGTGAACGGCAACGGCATCGGGAAGGACTTATGCCGCCAGTGCGCCCTTGGCCTTTTCGGCCAGTGCAGCAAAGCCAGCTGCGTCGTGCACGGCGATGTCAGCCAGAACCTTGCGGTCCAGGGTGATGCCAGCCTTCAGCAGGCCGTTCATGAAACGGCTGTAGCTCAGGCCGTTGATGCGGGCAGCCGCGTTGATGCGGGTGATCCACAGCGAACGGAAGTTGCGCTTCTTCTGCTTACGGCCGATGTAGGCGTACTGCTGTGCCTTGATGACCGCCTGCTTGGCGACGCGGAAGACCTTGCGACGGGCATTGTAGTAGCCCTTCGCCAGATCAAGGATTTTCTTGTGGCGGCGACGCGCCTGTACGCCACGCTTTACTCGTGCCATGTATCAGTCCTCAGAGGTAGGGAAGCATGCGGTCCAGACGGCCTGCGTCTTCTGCGCGGACGTGATTCGTCTGACGCAGGTTACGCTTACGCTTGGTCGCTTTCTTCGTGAGGATGTGGCTACGGTTGGCGTGGCCGCACTTGTACTTGCCCGAGGCGGTCTTGCGGAAACGCTTGGCCGCTGCCCGGTTGGTCTTGATCTTGGGCATTGCAATGTCCTTGATGGGATATGACCCTGGTTTCTGACTGATCTGGCGGCGGCCTGGGCCGCTCTTTCCGTCCTGCCATGATCGGCGTACGACCCGTCCTGGGTGGGTCGAGCCGGGCATGATACAGGCAAATCCGCCCTGTAACCAGCCCCCACACCGTTTTCACACCGAGACCGGCCCTGCCCGCCCCGGAAAAGCAAAAGGACGCCAGCGGCGTCCCTTCACCTTCATCCATTCAGCCGCCAGGCGCCCCGCGAGGCAGCCCGTCAGGCGTCAGGTCTTCTTCTTCGGCGCGATCATCATCACCATCTGACGCCCTTCCAGGCGCGGACGGGATTCGATGACGATGTCTTCGCCCAGATCGGCTTCGATCCGGCCAGCCATCTCGCGGCCCAGTTCCTGGTGGCTCATTTCACGGCCACGGAAACGGATGTTGACCTTGATCTTGTCGCCTTCTTCAAGGAAACCGCGCATCTTGCGCAGCTTGATCTGGTAGTCGCCCTCGTCCGTGACCGGACGGAACTTCACTTCCTTGATCTCGACCTGCTTGGTCTTCTTCTTGGCCTCGCTGGCCTTCTTCTGGGCTTCGAACTTGAACTTGCCGAAGTCCATGATCTTGCACACCGGCGGGTCGGCCTGCGGCTGGATCTCGACCAGGTCCAGGCCTTCATCTTCGGCCATGGACAACGCTTCGTCTCGCGTCAACACGCCGATCATTTCTCCGTCACTGCCGATCACGCGGACGCGCGGCACACGGATTTCCTGATTCTTGCGGTTCTGTTTGTTGTCAGGGGTACTGATATTGCGATCTCCCAAGGGTGTCGAACCCGGCCCGGGCGCCAATGCGCACGGGCCGGACCTTTGTTTACGCGCCCTCGGCCTGGAGCCGCTCGGTGAAAGCCTGGAGGCTCATGCTGCCGAGATCTTCGCCAGAACGCGTACGCACCGCCACAGCGCCGTTTTCCTTCTCGCGGTCACCAATGACCAGCAGGTACGGCACGCGCTGCAGCGTGTGCTCGCGAATCTTATAGCCGATCTTCTCGTTACGCAAATCGGCGCTGACGCGGAAGCCTTGATCCGCAAGGCTTTTGGTCACCGCAGAGACGTATTCAGCCTGCGCATCGGTGATATTGGCCACCACCACCTGGGTCGGCGCCAGCCAGGCCGGGAACTGGCCGGCATGGTGCTCGATCAGGATGCCCAGGAAACGCTCCATCGAACCGACGATGGCCCGGTGCAGCATCACCGGATGCTTCTTCTGGCTGTTTTCGTCCACGTATTCAGCGCCCAGACGGCCAGGCATCATGAAATCGACCTGCATGGTGCCCAGCTGCCAGGTGCGGCCGATGGCGTCCTTCAGGTGGTACTCGATCTTCGGGCCATAGAAGGCGCCCTCGCCCGGCAGCTCCTGCCATTCCACCCCGCAGCTGGACAGCGCCGAGCGCAGCGCGCCCTCTGCCTTGTCCCACGTGGCGTCATCGCCCAGGCGCGATTCGGGGCGCAGTGCGATCTTGACCTGGATCTCCTCGAAGCCGAAATGCTGGTACACCGCCAGCGCCTGCTGGTGGAACGCGGTCACTTCCGCCTCGACCTGGTCTTCGGTGCAGAACACGTGGCCGTCGTCCTGGGTGAAGCCACGCACGCGCAGGATGCCGTGCAGCGCGCCGGAGGGCTCGTTGCGGTGGCAGGCGCCAAACTCACCGTAGCGGATCGGCAGATCGCGGTAGCTGTGCAGCCCCTGGTTGAACACCTGCACGTGACCCGGGCAGTTCATCGGCTTGAGCGCGTAGGTACGCTTCTCCGATTCGGTGAAGAACATCGCGTCCTGGTAGTTGTCCCAGTGGCCCGATTTCTGCCACAGCGACACGTCCAGGATCTGCGGGCAGCGCACTTCGCCGTAGCCGGTGCTGCGGTACACCTTGCGCATGTACTGCTCGACCACCTGCCACAGCGCCCAGCCCTTCGGGTGCCAGAACACCAGGCCCGGGGCCTCTTCCTGCAGGTGGAACAGGTCCTGCTGCTTGCCGATGCGACGGTGGTCGCGCATCTCCGCTTCTTCGATGCGCTTGATGTACGCATCGAGCTGCTTCTTGTCGGCCCAGGCGGTGCCGTAGACGCGCTGCAGCTGCTCGTTCTGCGCGTCGCCGCGCCAATAGGCGCCGGAAATGCGGGTCAGCTTGAAGGCCTTCAGGAAGCGCGTGTTCGGCACGTGCGGGCCGCGGCACATGTCCACGTATTCCTGGTGGTAGTACATGCCCATCGCCTGGATGTCAGGCGACATGTCCTCGATCAGGCGCAGCTTGTAGTCCTCGCCACGGGCCTTGAAGATCTCGATGACTTCCGCGCGCGGCGTCACTTTCTTGATGACGTCGTAGTCCTGCGCGATCAGCTCGCCCATGCGCTTTTCGATCGCCGCCATGTCTTCGGGGGTGAACGGGCGCTCGGAGTAGATGTCGTAGTAGAAGCCCTCGGCGATCACCGGGCCGATCACCATCTTCACGTCCGGATAGAGCTGCTTGACCGCGTGGCCGACCAGGTGGGCACTGGAGTGGCGGATGATTTCCACGCCCTCCTCGTCCTTGGCGGTGATGATGCGCAGGGACGCATCGTGGTCGATGACGTCACTGGCATCGACCAGCACGCCATCCACCGAACCGGCGATGGTGGCCTTGGCCAGGCCGGCGCCGATCGACTGGGCGACGTCCATGACGCTGACGGGGTTTTCGAATTCGCGGCGGCTGCCGTCGGGAAGGGTAATCGTGATCATTGCAATGGCTTCATGCGGGGCCCGCCGTAGCGGGCTGGAAAGCGCTCCCGGGCTGTCGTCCGGGCAATAAAAAAGCGCCGCGAGGGCGCCTGGAATGCAGGGCCTTCGGGGCAGGTCAACAGTGGGCGGTGGTAGTGCTCATGTCGCACGCTCGGCCGGCGCAGTGCGCGGGCCACCTTGGTTCCAGGATGTGGTTGCCCGTGATCTTAAACCAGCGGCGGACAAAGCCCAAGCGGTGCCTGAATGGCGCTGGCTGGCGGCGTGAAAACGCAATGATTACCATGTCCGCGCAGCCCGCCCCGTGCCGGCCTGCCCGCTTCCCCCCAGGATCCTGCAATGCGCCACCCGCCCCGACCGGCGCCTGCCGGTCCCGCCCGTGCCCCGCGTTCACCGGCCGTATGCCGGGCCCGGAGCCCCCGATGATCACCGTTGGCCTGTCGACCCTGGGCTTCTGCAGCCTCGGCATGCTGTCGGCGATGTTCTCCGCGCTGGCCTTCTATGCCGCCTCCCCGCACTGCCGCTGGCCACGCCTGCGCCGTGCCGGGCGCCTGGGCCGGCAGATCGGCCTGGTCGCTGCAGTCGCTGCGCTGTGGCTGTGGATGGCCGAACTGGGCTTTGCCGCCGGCCTGGTGGCGATGCTGTGCACCTGGATGCTGGCCGCCATGCTGCTGCCGGCACTGGCCGCGTGGCACCGCCCCGAAGTGGAGCCGCGCTGATGTGGTCGCGCGCACTGGCCGGCATCTTCGCCGGCTTCTTCCTTGCCGCTGCGGCGACCGGCCTGGTCGCATGGCTGCCGCCGGGCCCCTGGCAGAAGGCCTTGGTGCCGAGCCTGATCGCGTTCGTCCCGTTGTGGATGCTGGCCGCGCTGTGGGCCTTCAGTTTCCGCAGCCCGTTGCGCGCCTGGCTGACCCTGGCCGGTTGCGCGGTGCTTGGCTTCGCCGTACTCGGCCTGCTGCGCCTGGCCGGCGCAGTGCAATGAGATCGACCGCATGAAATTCAGTTCACAGACCCTGCGCACGTTCACCACCCTGCACACCTGGGTCGGCCTGGTCGCCGGCTTCGGGCTGTTCGTGGCGTTCTATGCCGGCGCACTGACCCTGTTCCACCACGACCTCCCGCTGTGGCAGACGCCTGGCGCGGCAACCGCATTGCCGGCCGGCCTGGATGACGCCCAGTACCTGCTCGACGACGTGCTGGCCACGCATGCGGAAGCGCGTCGCCACGTCGGCATGACCTTCCCGGGCGCCGATCATCCGCAGCCGCTGGCCTACTGGCAGGCCGAAGACGGCAGCTGGCGCTATGCATGGCCGGGACAGATCAGCGGCAGTCCGACGCCACCGCAGACCGGGCTGGCCGAACTGGTCAACGAACTGCATTACAGCCTGGGCCTGCCGGTAGCCGGGATCTACGTGATGGGCATCGTCAGCCTGCTGTACGGCATGGCCCTGCTCAGCGGGCTGGTGATCCACCTGCCCAAGCTGCTGGGCGATCTGTTCGCGCTGCGCCCGGGCCGCAATCTCAAACAGCAGTGGCAGGACGCGCACAACGTGATCGGCGTGCTCAGCCTGCCGTTCCACCTGATGTTCGCGGTGACCGGCGCCCTGCTCTGCCTGGTGTTCATGCAGATGGCGGTACTCGATCCCCTGATCTACGACGGCAAGGCGCTGCAGGCGGTACCGACGGCGATGGATACGGCGCCGCTGCGCGAAGCCAGTGGCATCCCTGCCGCACCGGGCAGCCTGCGCGAACTGCACGCGCGGGCGCTGGAAGTGGCCCGCGCGCAGGGCGTGGCCAACTTCGAACCGGCCTACCTGAAACTGGCCAATGGCGGTGATGCCAACGCGACCATCGAAATCACCGGCGAGGCCAGCGGTACGCTTGGCCCGCTCGGCGCTGTCGCGCTGGATGTAGAAAGCGGCCGCGTGCTGGCCAGCCAGCTGCCTGGCCAGCGCGATGCCAATCACGCCACGCTCAGTGCCGCCTACGCCCTGCATTTCGGCGAGTTCGGCAACGGCGTGGTGGTCTGGCTGTACTTCCTGCTCGGCCTCGGCGGCGCCTTCCTGTTCTATTCGGGCAACCTGCTGTGGATCGAGTCGCGCCGTAAGCGCCGTCAGCCGCAGCAGTCGCGCGCGGCCGTCAACATGGCGCGGGCCACGGTGGGCGTCTGCATCGGCCTATGTGTGGCGATCTCGGTGGCCTTCGTGACCGCGCTGGTGCTGGAGCGGGTAGCGCCTGCCCAGGTTGACCACGGCATCCGCTGGGCCTGCTTCGTGACCTGGGCGGCGTGTGCGCTGTGGGCAGCCCTGCGCCGCCCGGCACAGGCGGCGCGCGAACTGCTGTGGGCTGCGGCGATCAGCACCGCGCTGGTGCCGGTGGCGCACGGCGCCCTCAACGGTGACTGGCTGTGGTTGGCCGCCGCACGCGGCCACTGGCCGTTGTTCTGGATCGATGCGATGGCACTGGCGATGGCCTTTGGCTTTGCCCGTCTGGCGTATGCGAGCCAGCGGCGGGCCCGCAACGGTGACCCCAACAGCGTGTGGGCGAACTGACCGGGCCAGCTCGCAGCGAGCGGGTTTACATGGCTTCCACGTAGCGGGCCACTTCGATCAGGTTCCCATCCGGATCACGGAAGTACACCGACTCGATCGGCCCAAGCGCTCCGGTACGCGGCACCGGCCCTTCTTCAATCGTTACCTGCTGGGCCTGCAGGTGGGCCAGCACCGCCTGTACGCCCAGCGGGGTGATCAGGCACAGATCGGCACTGCCACGGGTCGGCAGCAGCGCGTGGGGCTGCAACGGCGCGCTGGCCGGGTGCAGGTTGATCTTCTGCTGGCCGAACTGCAGGGCGACGCGGTCGGCGCCGAAGCGCACGACCTGCATGCCCAGCACGCGCTGGTAGAAGTCGCAGCTGCGCTCGATGTCGGCAACGGTAAGCACCAGATGGTCCAGGCGGTCGATGATGATCATGCACGCAGCTTAGCGCTGCGTGCATGGCGCCGATGTGCGGTTTCAGGCAACAGCGTTTGCCCGTCACCGCCGTACCAGCCCCGGTCCGGAGATGTCGAACCGGTCAGTCGCCGACGCGGGCCTTCTGCCACGGAGCAAGCATGGCGTTGAGCAGGCTGGCCTGCTCGTCGTCACCGGTCAGCTCCCACATGAAGACACCGGCCAGGCCCTGCTCGCGCGCGAACTGCGCACGCAGGCCGATGGAGCGCGGATCCTCGTAGCTGATGAAGATCTTCTGCGCCGGGTTGTACAGCCACGGGCTCTGCGCCTGCGGCTGCCAATGCTTCGTCCAACCCGGCTGGTCGAGATAGCGCGCCTTGATCACCCGCCAGTCACCGGCGTCGGCCGGCGCGCTGTAGGCCTGGTACAGGCCATCCGCCGACTCGCCGGTGACCTTGAAGCCGCGTCCGTAGAACGGCACGCCCAGCACCAGCTTGGCCGCCGGCACGCCATGCTCGCGGTAGTACTGCACGGCACCGGCCACGTTGTTCCAGCGCCGCAGCTCCGGCGCCAGCGGGTCGGCTGGCACTTCATGCAGCGGTGCATTGAAGGTCGACACCGCCGAGAAGCCGGTGCCCATGTCGTAGCTCATCAGGTTGATGAAATCGAACACCTTGGCCAACGCGGGCAGATCGTAGCTGGCGGCGGGGTCGTACGGCCCATCGGTCTGCAGGCGGCCAGCGGCCAGCGCGGCGGTCAGCAGCATCGGCTGCCCCGCCTTCCTGCCGCGGGCATCCAGCGCCAGCCGGAAGGCCTGCGCAAGCTTGGTCAGGTTGGCACGGTCCTGCGGCCGGTGCGCCAGTTCCTTCGGGCCACCGCTGACGGGGAACTCCCAGTCGATGTCCACGCCATCGAAGCTGCCGGCATGGCGCTCGAAGAACAACGCCATGCACGAATCGACCAGGCGCCTGCGGCTGGTCTCGGTCAGCGCCGCATCGGAGAATCCGCCCGCGCCCCAGCCCCCGATCGAAATCAACGTGCGCAGATGCGGATGCCTGCGCTTGAGCTCGGCCAATGCGGCGAAGTTGGCTGGCGCCTCGGCACCGATCGCACAGCGTCCGTCCTCGATGGTGGAAAACGCATAGAACAGATGGGTGAGTCGTTCGGCCGGGATGCTCGATACCGGATAGCGCTCGGCGGAGCCGCCGGGATAGTACGCACCGAAGATCGGCGGTTGCGCCGGTTGCGCCTGCGCGGCAATGGGCAGGGCGCCGGCGATCAGCACTGCAAGTACGGCCAAGGTCTGGCGGAACATGGAAACTCCCGGGTCGAAGGCGCCGCCACGTTAGCAAACAGATCGGCCCGTGGTGCGGATGTCCGTGCATGTCGTCCGCTGGACAGTGGCGTGCCGCTGGAAGCTGACACGGTCGTGGCTGCACAACGTCGAAAGCAGTTCGCTGCAGGACAACACACGACCTGCTTGAGCTAAGGTGGCGCTGGATCTTCACTGGCACACGGACATGACCGCAGACCACGACGCAGACGGCGAACTGCTGGACGACGAAACCCTCGAAAAGCTGCAGGCGCTGGAGGCCCGCGCCTATGCGGCCTTTGATGCGGGCGACCTGGCCGACGCGGCAATCCTGTTCGGCCAGCTCGTCGAATGGACACCCGACATCCCCCACCTGCACTACATGCGCGGGCTGGCACACAAGTACCTGCGCGAGTGGGCGTTGTCGCTGCAGGACAATCTCCGCTCCGAGCAGCTGCGCGATGAAGTCGATGAGGCGACCGCGTGGAATGCGGGAATTGCCGCCACCGGCGCCGGCGACTGGGCCGAGGCGCGCCGGCAATGGACCCGCTGCGGCATCACCCTCCCCGAGGGCGAAGGCCCGATCAACGGCAATTTCGGCGTTGCCTGTGTTCGCCTGAATCCGTGGTCCAGCGGCGAGACCGTGTACATGCGCCGGCTCGATCCGGTGCGCGCGCGGCTGGAAAACGTGCCGCTTCCGGAGAGCGGGTTCCGCT
This sequence comes from Stenotrophomonas sp. 1278, assembly GCF_029892765.1. Lineage (NCBI taxonomy): Bacteria > Pseudomonadati > Pseudomonadota > Gammaproteobacteria > Lysobacterales > Lysobacteraceae > Stenotrophomonas > Stenotrophomonas sp. 1278. The sequence continues at coordinate 101,579 of NZ_JARXWD010000007.1, read as the reverse complement.
TCGGCGACATCGTGCTGCACGACGGCGCCTCCACCGGGCGCCGGACCTACGGCGAGCGCGAAGTACCGGTGTTCAATGCCATGCAGCGCCTGCAGCAGTCGGACATGGCGACCTACGCCGTGTTCGTGCAATGCGGTTCGCCGGACGACATCGCCGCGCTGCGCGCAATGACGTTGCCCGGCATCGGCCTGGTCGAAGACTGGACCCATTCGGTACGTCACCTGTGCCTGCGCTGCAGCTATGGGGCACCACACCAGCACGATGACGACAGCCACGAGGATGACGGCGGCTGGGTGCGCGAGCGCAATCTCGGTATTGCCGCACAGGGCCGCGCTGCGGTCGAAAAACTGATGTCGGCCTGGGCCGCGGCAGGCACCGGGCGCACGCTCGATGCGATCGAACACCGTGAGCACCCGCAGCAGGGTCCGCAGCCGGGCCAGGTGTGGTGGCTGGGTCACGAACAAGCGGACGAATGACGGCAGGGCGCTGCAGGCCTTGCGGCACAATGCCTTCAGAATTCTTCAGGCGTCCTTCCAGCACTTCAGCCAGCCCTCTGGCCGAATCGGCACTCCTTTCGATGGAGTCCGATCATGCGTTCGCCCCTGCCTGTGTCCACCCTGCTGCTGTGCCTGTACGCCCTCCCCTGCATCGCAGGCCCTGCCCACCCTGATCCTGGCCGCATGCGCGCGCTGGAGCAGGCCATCGCCAGCGATGAGCTGAAACAGATCCGCAGCGTGCTGCTGCAGGTTGATGGACAGGTCGTGTACGAGGGCTATTTCAACGGTGCCGATGCGCAGACCCTGCACGACGTGCGCTCGGCCAGTAAAAGCGTGACCGCCCTGCTGGTCGGCGCAGCGATCGGCGACGGCCGGCTGCCGGGCGTTCGCGCGAAGGTGTACGACTACTTCCCGGCCTTCGTCGCCCAGCACGACGTGGATCCCCGCCTGCGTGGCACCACGGTGGAGGACCTGCTGGCGATGAGCACGCTGTGGGAGTGCGACGACGAGAACCCGTTCTCGGCCGGCCACGAGGAGCGCATGTACGTCGGCGAGCGCTGGCTCGATTTTGCCCTGGCGCTGCCGGTGAAGGGCTTCGCGCCCTGGATGGCGCGCCCGGAGGACAGTCCTCACGGGCGCGCGTTTGCCTACTGCACCGCCAACTCCTTCGTGCTCGGCGCGGTACTGGAACGTGTGACCGGACAACCGCTGGCCGATTACGCAGCCCATGCACTGGAACGACCACTGGGCATCACCCACAGCCAGTGGAACCGTTCCCCCGAGGGCATCGGCATGGGCGGAGGCGGCACACGCTACCGCAGCCGGGACCTGGCCCGCCTTGGCCAGCTCGTGCTTGATGGCGGTCGTTGGCAGGGGCGCCAGCTGGTTCCACGCGACTACGTCGCCGCGATGCTGTCACCGCAGGCAACGGCCGGCGACGGCAGCGATTACGGCTATCAATGGTGGGGCCTGAAACTGACTGTCGGTGGCCAGCCACAGACCGTATGGGCGATGTCCGGCAACGGCGGCAACTACGTGTTCCTGCTGCCGCAACAGCGCGCTGTCGCGGTGGTGACCAGCCAGGCCTACAACCGCAGCATCGCTCACCCGCAGTCGCGCCGCATCCTCACCGAATTCCTGCTGCCGGCGCTGCGCTGAGGTCGGCCAGCCCGGCGGGACGCCAGTCGGCCGCCAGCACCTGCGCACGCTGGCGGCCGATATCGGCATCGATGCGCGCCAGCAGCGGCGCCCAGCCGCGCGCCTCGTGCAGGGACGCAAACAGCGGCGTGGAACGCAACCACGCCGCATCGCGGAAGCCATCATCGACCGCCTGTTGCAGCGCGGTGACGGCAGCCTCCAGGTCGCCTTGCGCCTGCAGCAGCAGGGCCCGCTCAAGCGCGGCATCGGACCAACCGTCGCCGCGCTGCGCCTGTAACATTGCAAGACGCGAAGCCACCCACTCCGGCGATGCCGCGGGCTGCGCGTACAAGGCCGCCAGCGATTGACCGAGCGATTGCTGTGGACGCAGCTGCCGCCCGCGCTCGAAGGCATCGGCAGCAGCGGCGTGATCGCCCGCCAGCAGCGCCAGTTCGCCCTGCAGCCGCAGCAACTGCGGATGTGGCGTGCCGCGTGCCAGCGCCTCGGTCAACGCCTGCCTCGCCCGGCCCGGGTCACCTGCCGCGAACAGACTGCGCGGCCAGGCGATGTTGGCGAAGACGTTGTCCGGATACAGCTGGAAATTTCGCGCGTGGCGCTGCGCGGCCGCGTGAGTGAAACCGAGCAGCTCCAGTTCGCGCGCCACCTGCACATCACGGAAGCGCAGGCGCTCGGGCGCCGTCAATGCAAGATTGGCACGCAGGGCCAGGGCAAGGTGGCCGCGCTCCTGGTGCAGGTAGGCGAGCGAGGCACGGGTGCGCTCGTCGCCCGGATCCAGCGCGATCGCCCGCTCGTATTCGGAAATGGCCTGCGGCATCTGCCCGAGGCAGTCGTAGGCATAACCTCGAAGCGCGTACACAGCACCCTCCTGCGGCGCGAGTTCACGTTCGATGTTGGCCAGCGCCAGCCCTTCCTGGACCTGCTCGGGCGATCCATTGAACAGACAGCCCTGCGCGGACAACGCTCGTGACAGGCCGCGGCGCGCCGGACTGGAATCAGGGTCCACCTGCAATGCCTGCCGGTACAGGGCGATGGCGCGCTCGTTGTTGCTGGCCTGGCCGATGCTGGCGTAATAGTCGGCGCGCTGCAGCAACGGCAGCGGGCCACCGGCCGCCGGCGTGCGCGGCCAGAACGAGGCGGCAGCGGCAAGAACGACGACACCGGCACCTGCAAGCCATGGCCATTTCTTCCGGTGCGCGGTAACGGGCACCGCCGCTGCCGGCGGTGCGATGGTCGGTACTGCACACAACTGATAGCCGCGCCCGCGTACCGAACGGACGTAGCGCGGGCGTCGGCTGTCATCACCCAGCGCCTGCCGCAACAGCTTGACCCGCTGGCTGATCGCATCCTCCCCAACCACTGCAGGTGCCCACACCTGTGCAGCCAGCGTGTCGAAGTCGACAACGTCGTTGCCGTGTGCCAGCAGCACGTCGAACAGGCGCCAGCTCAGCCCCTGGATCGGCAGCACGTCGCCGGCGCGGCTGACCCGCTGCGCGGGGCGGTCGATCTGCAGGTCAAGCAGGCGCAGGGTGTCCATGGGTGAAGCATAGCGCCGCGGCACGACGCCGGCAGCGCCGGACGACAGGCAAAGAAAAAGCGGGCCGAAGCCCGCTTTTTCATTCTGGCGTGTCAACCAAGGTTGACACCTACCGTCATCGACCTACGGTCGATTACTCGGCGGTGGCGCCTTCGCCTTCCTCGACGGCCTTCATCGACAGGCGGATACGGCCCTGCTTGTCGACTTCCAGCACCTTGACCTTGACCACATCGCCTTCCTTCAGCACGTCGCCGACCTTCTCGACGCGGTCGCTGGAGATCTGCGACACGTGGACCAGGCCGTCCTTGCCCGGCAGGATGGTGACGAATGCACCGAAGTCCATGATCTTGGCGACCTTGCCTTCGTAGATGCGGCCCGGCTCGACGTCCGAGGTGATCTGCTCGATGCGGGCCTTGGCGGCCTGGGCAGCGATGGCATTGACCGAAGCGATGACGATGGTGCCGTCATCCTGGATGTCGATCTGGGTGCCGGTTTCCTTGGTGATGGCCTGGATGGTCGAACCACCCTTGCCGATCACTTCGCGGATCTTGTCCGGGTGGATCTTGATGGTCAGCAGGCGCGGCGCGTAGTCCGACAGCTCCTCACGCGGGGCGGTCAGGCCGTGGGCCATTTCGCCCAGGATGTGCAGACGACCAGCCTTGGCCTGCTGCAGAGCCTGCTTCATGATCTCTTCGGTGATGCCTTCGATCTTGATGTCCATCTGCAGGGCGGAGATGCCCTCAGCGGTACCGGCAACCTTGAAGTCCATGTCGCCCAGGTGATCTTCGTCACCCAGGATGTCGGACAGGACGACGAAGCGATCGCCTTCCTTGACCAGGCCCATGGCAATGCCGGCCACCGGAGCCTTCACCGGCACGCCGGCGTCCATCAGGGCCAGCGACGAACCGCAGACCGACGCCATCGACGAGGAACCGTTCGACTCGGTGATTTCCGAGACGACGCGGATGGTGTACGGGAAGGATTCCAGCGACGGCATCACTGCCAGCACGCCGCGCTTGGCCAGACGGCCGTGGCCGATCTCGCGACGCTTCGGGCCCATCATGCGGCCGGTTTCACCCACCGAGTAGGGGGGGAAGTTGTAATGGAACAGGAAGTTCTCTTTGTACTCACCGGAGACGGCATCGATGACCTGGCCATCACGGGCGGTGCCCAGGGTGATGGTCACGATGGCCTGCGTTTCACCGCGGGTGAACAGCGAGGAGCCGTGGGTACGCGGCAGGATGCCGGTCTTCACTGCGATCGGGCGGACGGTGTCCAGCGCACGGCCGTCGATGCGGACCTTGGTGTCCAGCACCGAGTTGCGCATGGTGCTGTATTCCAGCTCGCCGAATTCCTTCGACAGCTCGGCCGGGTTCCAGCCTTCAGCGGCAACGCGGCCGGCCAGCGACTCGACCACGTCCTTCTTGATCGCCGAGATGGCGTCGCGGCGCTGCAGCTTGTCGCGCACCTGGAAGGCCTCGCCCAGACGCGGGCCGATGGCTTCCTGCAGGGCGCTGATCAGCACGTCGTTCTTGGCCGGGGCCACCCAGGTCGACGGCTTGGTGCCGGCTTCCACGGTCAGTTCGTTGATCGCGTTGATGACCTTCTGCATTTCGCGGTGACCGAAGGTCACGGCGCCCAGCATCACGTCTTCGGACAGCAGCGCGGCTTCGGATTCCACCATCAGCACGGCGTTGGCGGTACCGGCAACGACCAGCTCCAGCTCCGAATCCTTCAGTTCGGTCACGGTCGGGTTGAGGATGTACTCACCGTTCTTGTAACCCACCTTGGCGGCGGCGATCGGACCCTTGAACGGGGTGCCGGCCAGCGACAGCGCAGCCGAGGCACCGATCAGGGCCGGGATGTCACCGTCGATGTCCGGGTTCAGCGACATCACGGTGGCGATGATCTGGACTTCGTTCTTGTAGTCTTCCGGGAACAGCGGACGGATCGGACGATCGATCAGACGCGAGATCAGGGTTTCCTTCTCGGTCGCGCGGCCTTCGCGCTTGAAGAAGCCACCCGGGATACGGCCACCGGCGTAGAACTTCTCCTGGTAGTCACAGGTCAGGGGGAAGAAGTCCTGGCCCTCACGCGCGCTCTTGGCGGCAACGGCGGAGACCAGCAGCACGGTGTCGTCGAACTTGACGATGACGGCGCCACCGGCCTGGCGGGCGATTTCGCCGGTCTCAAGCGTGACGGTGTGCTTGCCGTACTGGAAGGTTTTGGTGATTTTTGCCACGGAGGGTGTCCTTGGGGATGCTGTCTGCGAATGGACCGTGGGCGACCCTTGCCGCCAACGGATGACCGGTCATTCCGATCTGAAAAAGGTATTGCGGTGCTACAAAACAAAACCGCGGCGCATCGCTGCGCCGCGGGGGATTCGTTGCTTAGCGACGCAGGCCAAGCTTCTCGATCAGGGCCTTGTAACGCTCGACGTCCTTCTTCTTCAGGTAGTCGAGCAGGCTGCGGCGGCGGTTGACCATCTGCAGCAGACCACGGCGGCTGTGGTGATCCTTCTTGTGGGTCTTGAAGTGGCCGGTCAGCAGTTCGATGCGGGCGGTCAGCAGTGCAACCTGGACTTCCGGGGAGCCGGTATCAGCCGAGCTGCGCTTGTTGTCTTCAATGACCTTCTGGGTGTCGATCGACATGTCTTTTTTTCTCTGTGATGCGTGGCCGGCAGGAACGCGCTTTCGCGCACCGCCTGGCTCGCCGTGAACCAACAAATGGATGAAACCCGCCTTCGGCAGGCTGCCGTAAAACGGCCGCGGAATTGTAACGGCCAGGGGGCTCTGGAACAAGGTCCGGGGCTGAACCGGGCCTCCCCGTTCAGAGGTTGAAGCGGCGCTGCGGGGCCAGCAGACCGCTTTCGTCGACCTGGCCCAGGCCCTGCACCACCGATCCAGGGCCAAACACCGCCACCAGGCCGCGCGGCCAGGAGAGGTCGCGCTGGCGCTGGCCCACGCAGAAGCGCTGGGTCTGCTCGGCGTCCAGGTCAACCCGGGGGTATTCGGACAGGCCCGCCGCCAGCGGCAGCAGCAGCGCGTCCATGGCGGCCTCATCCTGCGCTTCCACCAGAGCCCTCAGCTGCTCCAGGGTGACCATCGCCGGTTCGTGGAACGGTTCCACCCACAGGCGCCGCAGGGCGCTGATGTGCGCGCCACAGCCCAGCGTTTCACCCAGGTCACGGGCCAGACTGCGGATATAGGTGCCCGAGCCGCAGGTGACCCGCAGCCGCAGCCGCTCGGGGTGCTGCTCCAGAATCTCGATGGCGTGGACCTTGACTTGGCGCTCGGGCGCCTCGATGGCGTCGCCACGGCGGGCCTTCACATACAGCGGCTCCCCGCCCTGCTTGAGCGCGGAATAGATCGGCGCACGCTGCAGGATGTCGCCAAGCAGCGGCGCGATCGCCGCCTGCAGGGCCTCGGCGCTGATCACGGGCACCGGCCGCTCGAGCAGCACCTGGCCCTCGGCGTCGTCGGTATCGGTGGTCTGGCCCAGCACGATCTCGGCGTCGTAGGCCTTGGCCGAGCCCAGCAGCAGGCCAGCGATCTTGGTGGCCTCGCCGAAGCACAGCGGCAACAGGCCAGTGGCCAACGGGTCAAGGCTGCCGGTGTGGCCACCCTTCTCCGCACGGAACAGGCGACGGGCGACCTGCAGCGCGGCGTTGGAGCTCATGCCGGTCGGCTTGTCGAGCAGCAGGATGCCATCCAGGCGGCGGAACTGAATTCGGGTCATGACAGGTACGGGTAGCGCCGGGCCATGCCCGGCGAGCGCGCAGCGCGGTCTGCATCAGACATCGCGCAGCCGGAATGCAACAACGCCGGGCATGCCCGGCGTCGCGCGGTTATTCTTCGTCGCCTTCGCGACGCTTTTCGGCGGCCACGGTATCGGGCAGGTCGCGCAACAGGTTGTCGATGCGCTCGCCACGATCGACCGAGTCGTCGTAGTGGAAATGCAGCTCCGGCACATGCCGCAGCTTCATCGCGCGCGCCAGTTCCATGCGCAGACCCCAGGCCAGTTCCTTCAGGCCCTTCACGGCTTCAACCGAACGTTCCGGCATCAGCGCGGTGACGAACACCTTGGCGTGGGCCATGTCGCGGGTGATTTCCACGTCGGACACGCTCACCGAGGGCAACCCGTGCTCACGCACGGCGTTGTGCACCAGGGTGCCGAGTTCACGGCGCAGCTGGGCGGAGACACGGTCGGTTCGATGGAAAGTCTTGGGCACGCGGCAGGCTCTTGTTGGGTTTCGTTGTTGCAGTCTACGGGTTGAAACAGGACCGGCCCGTGAGGGCCGGTCCGTTGCAGCATTACAGGGTGCGCGGCACTTCGATACGCTCGAAGCACTCGATCTGGTCACCCGGCTTGACGTCGTTGTAGGCCTTCACCGCGATACCGCATTCGGTACCGTTGCGGACTTCCTCGACGTTTTCCTTGAAGCGGCGCAGCGATTCCAGCTCGCCTTCGAAGATCACCACGCTGTCGCGCAGGACACGGATCGGCTTGTTGCGCTTGACCACGCCCTCGATGACCATGCTGCCGGCGACGGCACCCAGCTTGGAGCTGCGGAAGACGTCGCGGACCTCGGCGATACCGATGATCTCTTCGCGGATCTCCACGCCCAGCAGACCGGAGGCCACCTGCTTCACCTGATCGATCACGTCATAGATGATCGAGAAGTAACGCAGGTCCACGCCGTTGGATTCGATGATGCGACGGGCCGAAGCATCCGCACGCACGTTGAAGCCGATGACGGTGGCCTTCGAAGCGGCGGCCGAATTGGCATCCGACTCGGTGATGCCGCCCACGCCGGAGTGGATCACGTTGATGCGGATGTCGTCGTTGGACAGCGCCACCAGGGCCTGGCTCAACGCCTGCACCGAACCCTGCACGTCGGCCTTGATGACCAGGTTGAGGACCTGCTGGCCCTCGCCCTTGCCCAGGGTCGCCATGATGTCTTCCATGCGGCTGCCCGCGGTGGCGACCAGGCGCGATTCGCGGCGCTTGGTCTCACGCTGCTGGGCAACGTCCTTGGCCAGACGCTCGTCGTCAACGACGACGAAGTCGTCACCGGCTTCCGGCACGCCGGACAGGCCCAGGACCTGCACCGGGATGGACGGACCAGCGAACTCCGGCTGCTTGCCGGTTTCGTCGAACAGCGCACGCACGCGGCCGTACTGGATGCCGCACACCAGGTAATCGCCCTTCTTCAGGCGGCCCTGCTGCACCAGCACCGTCGCGATCGGGCCACGACCCTTGTCCAGCGACGATTCGATGACCACGCCGTTGGCACGACCGTCGTCGACCGCCTTCAGTTCCAGCAGTTCAGCCTGGACCGAAACAGCTTCCAGCAGATCGTCGATGCCCAGGCCGGTCTTGGCCGAGATCTCCACCATCTGGGTGTCGCCACCGAAGTCTTCGGCCACGACCTGCTCGGAGAGCAGTTCGTTCTTGACCCGCATCGGGTCGGCACCGGACTTGTCGATCTTGTTGATCGCCACGATCAGCGGCACACCCGCCGAACGGGCGTGCTGGATCGCTTCCTTGGTCTGCGGCATGACGCCGTCATCGGCAGCCACGACCAGCACCACGATATCGGTCAGCTTGGCACCGCGGGCGCGCATCGAGGTGAACGCGGCGTGGCCCGGGGTATCCAGGAAGCTGATGACGCCCTTCGGCGTTTCAACGTGGTACGCACCGATGTGCTGGGTGATGCCGCCGGCTTCGCCGGTGGCGACCTTGGTGCGACGGATGTAATCCAGCAGCGAGGTCTTGCCGTGATCGACGTGGCCCATGATGGTGACCACCGGCGGACGCTGCACGGCCTCGCCCTGGTTCTCGCCGGCCGATGCCAACAGCGCGTCTTCGGCGTCGTTGTCGCTGGCGCGGATCGCCTTGTGACCCAGCTCTTCGGTGACCAGTGCCGCAGTGTCGTGGTCGATGGACTGGGTGATGGTGGCCATCACGCCCATCTTGAACAGCGCCTTCACCACCTCGCCGCCCTTCAGCGCGAGCTTCTGCGCCAGGTCGGCCACGGTGATGGTGTCGCCGATCGCCACTTCACGCACGACCGGTGCGGTCGGACGTTCGAAGGCGTGCGGGCCGGAGTTGCCACCGCCGCGCGACATGTCGCGGCGGCCGGACGTCGGACGGCTGCCCGGGCGACCACGGTTGTTGCTGTTGTTGCTGTTGCCACGGCGCGCACGATCGGCGGCGGACAAGTGCATCTGACCGGCAAAGCGATCACCCGGGCCACGCTCGTTGCGCGGCGCGTTGCGATTGTTGCGGTCGTCGCTGCGCGGCGGCGCACTACGCGGAGCAGCCGGGGCTGCAGCCGGAGCGCGCGGCGGGCGCGGCGCGGTTTCGTCGATCGGTGCGCGCACCTTCGGCTGGCTGGCAGCCAATGCCTCGGCAGCCTTGGCGGCGACCGCAGCTTCCTCGGCCGCCTTCTTCTCGGCCTCGGCACGCTCCTTGGCAGCGACCTCTTCCTCGCGCTTGCGGACGATTTCCTCGTCACGCAGGCGGTCCTTCTCGGCCAGTGCCTGCTGCTCGGCGAGGTTGCGTGCGCGCGACTCTTCCAGCTTGCGCAGGATGTCGGCACGCTCTTCGTCCGGGGTCATCGCGCGACCACCATCGGCCTTGACGTAGGTGCGCTTCTGGCGCACTTCCACGTTCACGGTTGTCTTGCTGCGACCGGAATTGACCGTCACTTCCTGCTGCTTGCGACGGTTGAGGGTGATCTTCTTGGCAGACTGATCAGTCTCTTCCGGGGCCTGCTCGGGCTTGCCATGCGAGCGACGAAGGAAGCCCAGGAGCTTCACTTTCTCGGAGCTGGTCACGACCTGGTCGGGACCGCTGAACTTCATGCCGGCACCAGCCAGCTGTTCCAGCAGTTTTTCGACCGGTGTATTGACCAGTTCAGCAAGCTTGCGGATGGTGGTTTGCTGCGACATTCGGATCCTATGATCTTGTGGGCGCCCCCCCGCATCTGGAGGTGGCGCGGATTCTACGCCCTGATCGGCTCAGGGCCCTGTTCATTGCCGGCTCATTCGCCGCGTTCCAGTCGGGCGATTTCCTCGGCACGCGCGGCCAGGATCAGCGCCGCGGCGCGCTCCTGGTCCAGCCCTTCGATGCCGAAGTCCATGACCTCGTCGGCGGCCAGGTCGGACAAGTCCTCGCTGGTACGCACGCCGTGGCCGGCCAACGCATATGCGGTGGCTTCGTCCATGCCCTTCAGGGACAGCAGGTCCTGCGCCGGCTGGCCGTCCTCCAGGCCTTCCTCGACTGCCAGGGCCTCATTGAGCAGCGCATCGCGGGCACGTGCGCGCAGCTCTTCGACGATGTCTTCGTCGAAACCTTCCACGGCCAGCAGTTCGCCGACCGGTACATATGCGATTTCCTCGACCGTGCCGAAGCCTTCGCTGACCAGGATGCCAGCGATTTCCTCGTCCACTTCCAGCTTGTCCATGAACAGCTGGCGAGCCGAAGCCTGCTCGGCTTCCGACTTGGCGGTCACCTGGTCCTGGGTCATCACGTTCAGCTGCCAACCGGTCAGGCGGCTGGCCAGGCGCACGTTCTGGCCGCCCTTGCCGATCGCCTGGGCCAGGCGGTCTTCAGCAACGGCCAGGTCCATCGAATGCTTGTCTTCATCGACGATGATCGACTGCACTTCGGCCGGCGCCATCGCGTTGATGACGAAGTTGGCCGGGTTCTCGTTCCACAGGACGATGTCCACGCGCTCGCCATTGAGCTCGTTGGACACGGCCTGCACGCGCGAACCACGCATGCCGATGCAGGCGCCGATCGGATCGGTGCGGGCATCGTGGGCGAGCACGGCGATCTTGGCGCGGTCGCCCGGATCGCGGGCGCAGGCCTTGATTTCCACCAGGCCCTGGCCGACTTCCGGCACTTCCAGCTTGAACAGCTCGATCATGAATTCCGGCGCTGCGCGGCTGATGAACAGCTGCGGGCCACGCGGCTCCGAACGCACTTCGGCCAGGTAGCCGCGGACGCGGTCGCCGGCACGCAGGACATCACGCGGAATGCCCTTGTCCTTCGGAATGAAGCCTTCGGCGTTGCCGCCCAGGTCGACATAGATGTTGCCGCGCTCGGCGCGCTTGACCACACCAGTGATCAGCTCACCGACGCGATCGGCCCAGGCATCGACCACCTGCTGGCGCTCGGCTTCGCGCACACGCTGCACGATCACCTGCTTGGCGGCCTGGGCGGCGATGCGACCGAAGTCGGGGTTCTCGATCTGCTCTTCGATGTAATCGCCGACATCCACGCCTTCGGCTTCGTCGATGGCGTCCATCAGGCGGATCTGGCGATCCGGCGATTCCATCACTACGTCGTCGGCCACCACTTCCCAGCGGCGGAAGGTTTCGTAGTTGCCATCCTTGTGGTCGATGACCACGCGGGTCAGCACTTCCTCGTCGGGATAGCGCTTCTTCGCTGCCGAGGCCAGGGCGGCCTCGATGGCATCGAAGATCACTTCACGCGGCACGCCCTTCTCGTTGGCGACCGCGTCCACTACCAGCAACAGTTCCTTGCTCATTGGCTCACTCCGCGCGCGGCTTCTTTGCCGCCGGCTCGTTGGAAGAAGAATTCTTGTTCGGCTTCGGACGCTTCGGTGCCGGACCGGTCGGCTTGCTCGGGGCCAGCCCCAGCGCCACCCAGTCAGGCATGATCCGCGCCTTGTCGATGTTGTCGGCCGACACCACCAGTGCGGCGTTGTCGACGATGAAGGTGATGCTGCCCTGCGCCTCATCGATCGCTTCGATGCGACCCTGCAGGCGACGACGGTTTTCCTGCGGCAGCTTCAGGGTGACCTTGGCCGATTCGCCAAGGTGACGACCGAACTGCTCCAGGTTGAACAGCGGGCGATCCACGCCCGGCGAAGACACTTCCAGCGTGTAATTGCCGCTGATCGGGTCTTCGACGTCCATCTGTGCGGACACTTCGCGGCTTACCCGCTCACAGTCGTCCACATTGATGATGCGCTCCGGCTGTTCCGCCAGCGGCACGTCGATGTAAAGGCGAAGGGTCGCACCGCCGGGGGCCGGCAGATACTCAACGCCCAGCAGCTCCAGGCCCAGCGACACAACGGTCGGGGCGAGCAGATTCGCGATGTCGGTTGCCTTGTCGCTCACAGCCTGCCTTGATCTCTTGGTTGGGTGCCGGCCTTGGCCAGCATGGAAACATGACGCCCCGAAAACGACGAAGGGCCCGCTGGGCCCCTTTTCCGGAAAGACTCCGGTGACTGGATTCCGGTTGCAACGCGCTGAACAAGCGTGCTGCGGCCCTCCTTCCGGGTGGATCTCCGATCGGGAGTGCCGCCGTCAGGGGTACTTCTAGGCCGCTGATGATAGCCCCTGCACCGCTCTGGTGCAAGGCTGCGGCCGTCCTGAAACCCTCCGCTGCACTCGCCGGGCATGGCCCGGCGCTACCGGGTGACCGCGCGATGATAGCGCCGGACCATGCCCGGCGGATCGGCGGAAGCCGCAAAGAAAAACGCCCTCGAAGCAGAGCTTCGAAGGCGCATTCTTTACTTGGTAGCGGGGGCAGGATTTGAACCTGCGACCTTCGGGTTATGAGCCCGACGAGCTGCCAGACTGCTCCACCCCGCATCAGAAGCGGAATTATGAGGGATAACTTCAAAACCTGCAAGCTTTTCCTCATTCATCGAATTGGTTGGCGCCGATTCGATGTGTTGGTAGCGGGGGCAGGATTTGAACCTGCGACCTTCGGGTTATGAGCCCGACGAGCTGCCAGACTGCTCCACCCCGCACCGGAAGTGTTTGAACCGCTGCCTCCACTCTGGCGAGGGAGGCGCTCCGCAACGATGTTCTGGCTGAACCGCTGCAGTGACAACTCAAGCTGCGTATATTACACGAATCGCGCAGCTTTGTGTCAACTTTTATGCAAGATGCGCAAATGCCTGCTGGCACCAGACCATGATCGGGTTCCAGGCCAGGCCGAGCGCCAGCAATGCCAGTGCGTTCACGCCCAGCACGACACCCAGCACGCGATCCTTGCTGCGCGGCATGGCCTCGCCCACCGGCTCATCGAAGTACATGACCTTGATGACACGCAGGTAGTAGAAGCAGCCGACCACGGCACACAGCACGCCCAGGATCGCCAGCCACAGCAGGCCGCCATTGATGGCAGCGCCGAGTACGGCCAGCTTGGTCCAGAAACCGAGGAACGGCGGAATGCCTGCCAGCGACGCCATGATGCACAGCACCAGGCCGGCCATCCACGGGTTGCGGGCGTTTAGGCCCTTGAAGTCCTCGATGTTCTCGGCCTCGAAACCGGCGCGCGACAGCGCGATGATCGCGCCGAAAGCAGCAGTCGACATGATCGCGTAGGCCAGGGCGTAGAACAGCGCGGCCGCATAGCCCTGCGAACCGCCGCCGGCGATGCCCATCAGCAGGAAGCCGATATGCGAGACCGTGGAGAACGCCAGCATGCGCTTGAGGTTGCTCTGCGCAATGGCCATCAGGTTGCCGATCACCAGCGAGACCGCGGCCAGGCCAGCGATCAGCAGCTGCAGTTCGGTGGACAGCGGGCCCACGCCCATTTCCAGCAGGCGGTAGGCCATGCCGAAGGCGGCCAGCTTCGGCGCCGAGCTGATGAACAGCGCGACCGGCGCCGGGGCACCCTGGTACACGTCGGGCAGCCACATGTGGAACGGTGCGGCACCCAGCTTGAAGGCAACGCCGGCAATCATGAACACCGCGCCGGTGACCAGCAGCACGCGCTCTTCCGAGTGCGGGATGGCGGCCTGGATGGCGTCCAAGTGCAGGCTGCCGGTGGCACCGTAGATCAGCGACATGCCGTACAGCAGCAGGCCCGAGGCCAGCGAACCGAGCACGATGTACTTCATCGCCGCTTCCGAGGCCAAGCCGTTGTCACGGTTGCTGGCAACCAGTGCGTAGGAGCACAGGGCCAGCAGTTCCAGGCCCAGGTACACCATCAGCAGGCTGCCGGCGGACACCAGGATCATCATGCCGGCGGTGCCGAACAGGATCAGCACCGGAATCTCGCCCTGGAACAGCTTGCGCTCGCGCAGGTAGCCCCAGCCGTAGATCAGGGTCAGGCCGCTGAGCAGCACGATCCCGGTCTTCATCACGTCCGCGGCGGTATCGCGCACGAACATGCCATGGAAGACCTCCCCCTGCCCGCCCACGCCGGTGGCCAGCATGAACAGCACCACGGCCAGTGCGGCGACCGAGAACAGGTGGGTGACGATCTTGTTCCGTTCGCTGACGAACAGGTCGAGGATCATCAGGGCGAAGGCACTGCCGATCAGCACCAGCTCGGGAGCGAGCGGTGGCAGGTCAGCAGCGGTCAGTGGCAGCAGCGGCGAGGTGGTCATCATCAAATCCTGGAATTACAGCAACTTGCTGGATGCGATCTGCATCGCCAGCTTTGCGATCGAGGGCTCCATCAGGTCGGTCAGCGGCTTGGGGTAGATGCCCAGGGCCAGTACGCCAATGGCGAACACGCCCAGCACCAGCCATTCGCGGCCGTTGATGTCCTTCAGTTCGGCGACGTGGCTGTTGGCCACCTCACCGAAGAAGATGCGCTTGTACAGCCACAGGGTGTAGGCCGCACCGATGATCAGGGTGGTGGCTGCGCCCAGGGCGATCCACGGGTTCCGCTGGAACGCCGACAGGATGACCATGAATTCACCGACGAAACCGCTGGTGCCCGGCAGGCCGGCGTTGGCCATGAAGAACAGCATGGCGAACGTGGCGAACCACGGCATCACGTTGACCACGCCGCCGTAATCGGCGATGCGGCGGCTGTGCATGCGGTCGTACAGCACGCCGACGCAGGAGAACATCGCGCCGGACACGAAGCCGTGCGAGATCATCTGCACCATGGCGCCCTGCAGTCCCAGGCGGGCCGCATCGACGTTGCCGGCTTCACGCACCAGCCACAGGGCGATGAAGGTACCCAGGGTGACAAAGCCCATGTGCGCGATCGATGAATAGGCGATCAGCTTCTTCATGTCGTCCTGCACCAGGGCAACCAGGCCGACGTAGATCACTGCGATCAGCGACAGCGCGATGACCAGCCATGCCCATTCCTGCGAGGCATCGGGAACGATCGGCAGGTTGAAGCGCAGGAAGCCGTATCCACCGATCTTCAGCGCGATGGCGGCCAGGATCACCGAACCGGCGGTCGGCGCTTCCACGTGCGCGTCCGGCAGCCAGGTATGCACCGGGAACATCGGCACCTTGACCGCGAACGCGATCAGGAAGGCGAAGAAGATCCAGGTCTGTTCCTTGCCCGACAGCTGCAGTGCGTAGAGGTCGGCCAGCTGGAAGCTGCCGCCCTTCATGTACAGGTAGATCAGCGCCACCAGCATCAGCACCGAGCCGAGGAAGGTGTACAGGAAGAACTTCAGTGCGGCGTAGATGCGACGCGGGCCACCCCAGACACCGATGATCAGGAACATCGGGATCAGCATCGCCTCGAAGAACACGTAGAACAGCATCGCGTCCGTGGCGGCGAAGATGCCGACGGTGACACCTTCCAGGATCAGGAAAGCGGCCACGTACTGGTTCACGCGCTTGTCGATCGCGCTCCAGGCGCCGATCAGGGCGAGCACGCTGACCAGCGTGGTGAGCAGGATCAGCGCTACGGCGATGCCGTCCACGCCCAGGTTGTAGCCGATGTTGTAGGTCGGGATCCAGGCGTGGGTCTCGACGAACTGCAGCGCGTCGATGCCCGGGTTGTAGCCGCCCAGCAGCGACAGACTCGCCACGAAGGTCAGCACCGCGACGCCCAGCGACGCCCAGCGGGCGGTCTGCGCATCACGGATCGCAAGGATCAGGGCACCGCCGAGGATCGGCAGCCAGATGAGGACACTGAGTAGAGGCCAGTTCGACACGTCTTCTTATTCCGTACAGGTCATCAACGCAGGTAATGCATCAGCACGCCCAGGAGGGCAATCAGGCCGATGATCATCGCGAAGGCGTAGTGATAGAGGAAACCGGATTGGGTACGGCGCAGCACGCTGGCTGCGACGTCCACAACACGTGCCGAGAGATTGACCACACCGTCGACGATGTTGCTGTCGATCCAGCGCGAGACCTTGCCCAGCTTGACGCTGCCACCGGCAAAGCCATCGATCCACAGCTTGTCGAAGCCGTACTTGTTTTCCAGCACGGACACCACCGGGGCGAAGGTCTTGCGTGCCTTGCCCGACAGGTCCGGCTTCCACAGGTAGAACAACGCAGCCAGCAGGAAGCCTGCCAGGGTCAGCCAGAACGGCGGCAGCATCATGCCGTGCAGCGCGAACGCCACCGGACCATGGAACTCCTCGCCCAGGAAGGCCACGGTGTTCTTGGCCGGATCGTAGAAATCGACGATGCCGGTGAAGAACGTGTTGACCTGGCCCTTGATCGCCGCATGGGCGTGGTGACCGGCCCAGTCGGTGCCATGCAGCATCGGACCGATGCTGAAGAAACCGATGGCGATCGACGGGATGGCCAGCAGGATCAGCGGCAGCGTCACCACCCACGGCGTTTCATGCGGCTCATGCGGACCGTGGCCATGGCCGTGGTCGTCATGCGCGTCGGCATGATGTGCATCGGCAGCATGGTGGTCGTCATGACCATGGCCATGATCGTCATGCGCGTCGCGGAAGCGTTCCTTGCCGTGGAAGGTCAGGAACAGCAGGCGGAAGCTGTAGAAGCTGGTCACCAGCACGCCACCCAGCACCGCCCAGTAACCATAGGTGGCCACCCAGCTGTTCTGCATGTGGGCGTGGATCTCGGCGGCCTCGATGATGGTGTCCTTCGAGTAGAAGCCGGAGAAGAACGGCGTACCGACCAGGGCCAGGGTACCGATCCACATGGTGATGAAGGTGATCGGCATGTACTTGCGCAGGCCGCCCATCTTGCGCATGTCCTGCTCGTGGTGCATCGCGATGATGACCGAGCCGGCACCCAGGAACAGCAGCGCCTTGAAGAAGGCATGGGTCATCAGGTGGAACACGGCAGCGGAGTACGCCGACACGCCCAGCGCCACGGTCATGTAACCCAGCTGGGACAGCGTGGAGTACGCGACGACGCGCTTGATGTCGTTCTGCACGATGCCGATCAGGCCGGTGAAGAACGCGGTGGTGGCACCGATGAACAGGATGAAGTTCAACGCGGTCTGCGACAGCTCGAACAGCGGCGACATGCGGGTGACCATGAAGATACCGGCGGTCACCATCGTCGCGGCGTGGATCAGTGCCGAGATCGGGGTCGGGCCTTCCATCGAATCAGGCAGCCAGACGTGCAGCGGAACCTGGGCCGACTTGCCCATCGCACCGATGAACAGGCCGATGCAGATGACGGTGGCGATCGACCAGATCACCGGCTCGTTCAGCAGCTGCATGCCGAACATGGTGCCGTCCCAGATCTGCAGCTGGGCGCGCGGGTCGGCGAGCATGCCGGCCTGCGAGAACACCTGCGAATAGTCCAGGGTACCGAACACCCACAACACGCCAGCGATGCCCAGCAGGAAGCCGAAGTCGCCGACGCGGTTGACCAGGAACGCCTTCATGTTGGCGAAGATCGCGGTCGGGCGCTTGAACCAGAAACCGATCAGCAGGTACGACACCAGGCCCACTGCTTCCCAGCCGAAGAACAGCTGCAGGAAGTTGTTGCTCATCACCAGGGTGAGCATCGAGAAGGTGAACAGCGAGATGTAGCTGAAGAACCGCTGGTAACCCGGATCATCCTGCATGTAGCCGATCGTGTAGATGTGGACCAGCAGCGACACGAAGGTCACCACCACCATCATCATCGCGGTCAGCTTGTCGACCATGAAGCCGACGTGGGCCGAGTACTGGCCGACTTCGAAGAACGTGTACAGGTTCTGGTTGAACGGCTGCGCCCCGCCCCACAGCAGCTGGTAGAGCGTGTGCATCGACAGGCCGCAGGCAACCGCGACACCGAGGATCGTGATGGTCTGCGCGCCGAAGCGCTTGACCTGGCGACCGAACAGGCCGGCGATGATGCTGCCGAACAGCGGTGCAAGCACCACTGCGATCAACAGACTCTTGGAGAGAGTGATTTCCATCTGTGGATCAGCCCTTCAACGAATCGACTTCGCCGACATTGATCGTGCGGCGTGTACGGAACAGGGTCACCAGGATCGCCAGGCCGATGGCGGCCTCGGCAGCAGCCACGGTCAGGATGAAGAACACGAACAGCTGGCCGGCCGTGTCCCCCAGTTCCCGGGAGAACCCGACGAAATTGATGTTGACCGACAGCAGCATCAACTCGATGGACATCAGCAGGACGATGATGTTCTTTCGGTTGAGGAAGATGCCGGCGAGGCTGATGCAGAACAGCACCGCGCCCAGCGCCAGGATGTGGCCCAGAGTGATCGAGATCATGCCTTGGTCTCCTCGTCGCCCGCGGCCGGCGTGCTGTTGCTGTGGATCTGCGGCTGTTCGGCGTCCATCTTGACCATGCGCAGGCGGTCGTGTGCCTTGACCATGGTCTGCTGCGACGGGTTCTGCGTCTTCAGGCCTTCACGACGGCGCAGGGTCAGCATCACCGCGGCGACCACGGCCACGGTCAGGATGACGGCGGCGAACTCGAACGGCAGCAGGTACTCGGTGAACAGGCTGCGTGCCAGCCAGGTGACGTTGGAACTGTCGGCGGCGAGCGCGGCGGCGTTGTCGGCCGGGAACGGGTTGACCGTCCTGCCCTTCACGCCGATCAGGATCAGCATCTGCACCAGCATCGCCACGGCCACGATCAGGCCGACCGGCAGGTAGCGCACCCAGCCTTCACGCAGCTTGTCCGGATCGATGTCGAGCATCATCACCACGAACAGGAACAACACCATCACCGCACCAACGTAGACCAGCACCAGTGCCACGCCGAGGAACTCGGCGCCGACCAGCAGCCACACGCAGGCGATGGAGAAGAAGGTCAGCACCAGGCACAGGACGGCGTGCACGGGGTTGCGCACGCTGATCACCGCACCGGCCGAAACCGTTGCCGCGATGGCGAAGACCCAGAAAGCGATATTTACCCAATCCATCTCTCGACCTCAGCGGTAAGCGGCATCGGCGGCACGACGCTCGGCGATCTCGGATTCGAGACGGTCGCCCAGGGCCAGCAGCTGCGGCTTGGTAACGATGTTTTCGCCACGATTCTCGAAGTGGTACTCGAGGATGTGGGTCTCGACGATCGAGTCCACCGGGCAGCTTTCCTCACAGAAGCCGCAGAAGATGCACTTGAACAGATCGATGTCGTAACGCGTGGTACGGCGGGTGCCGTCCTCGCGCTTGGCCGAATCGATGGTGATGGCCAATGCCGGGCACACCGCTTCGCACAGCTTGCAGGCGATGCAGCGCTCTTCACCGTTGGGATAACGGCGCAGGGCATGCAGGCCACGGAAGCGCGGCGACTGCGGGAACTTCTCCATCGGGTACATCATCGTGTACTTCGGCTTGAAGCTGTACTTCAGCGTCAGCCAGAGACCGGCCAGCAGTTCGAGCAGCAGCAGGCTCTTGAAGTAATGGGTAATCCTGTTCATCACTTAGACGCCCTTTTGAATCACGCCGAAGAACACCATGACGGCGGTAACCGCGATCCAGAAAATGGTCAGCGGGATGAAGACCTTCCAGCCCAGGCGCATGATCTGGTCATAGCGGAAGCGCGGGAAGCTTGCTCGGAACCAGATGTAGGCGCTGGCGAAGAAGAAGACCTTGACGAACAGCCACGGCCAGCCGCCCTTCCAGATCCAGTCGATGAACGGCGAGATCTCGCCCGGGTTGACCCAGCCCTGGATCGGGCTCAGCCAGCCGCCGAGGAAGAAGATCGAGATCAGGAAGCTGATCAGGATCATGTTCGCGTATTCGGCCAGGAAGAACAGGGCGAACGCACCGCCGGAGTACTCGACCATGTGGCCGGCGACGATTTCCGACTCGCCTTCCACCACGTCGAACGGCGCGCGGTTGGTTTCGGCGACGCCGGACACCCAGTACACGACGAACAGCGGGAACAGCGGGATCAGGAACCAGTCGAAGAAGCCGGAGCTGCCGGCCTGGGCCATCACGATGTTGCTGAGATTGAGGCTGCCCGAAGCGATCATCACGCCGACCAGGGCGAAGCCCATCGCGATTTCGTAGCTGATCATCTGCGCCGAGGCGCGCATGGCACCCAGGAACGCGTACTTCGAGTTGGAGGCCCAACCGGCAAGGATGATGCCGTAGATGCCCAGCGAGGTCATCGCCAGCAGGTACAGCAGGCCGGCATTGGCGTTGGACAGCACCAGCTGATGGTCGAACGGCACCACCGACCACGCGGCGAAGGCCGGGGCCAGGGTGATCAGCGGCGCCAGCAGGAAGATCGCCTTGTTGGCGCTGCTGGGCTGCAGGACTTCCTTGAACAGCAGCTTGAAGACGTCGGCGAAGGCCTGGAAGATGCCCATGCCCACGTACATCGGGCCGTGGCGGACGTGCATCCAGCCGATCAGCTTGCGTTCCCAGACCACGTAGAAGGCCACCGAGACGATCACCGGGACGGTGATCACCAGGATCTTCAGGATGATCCAGATCAGCGCGCCGATGTCACCCAGGCCAAGCAGCCACTGGTGCAGCGGATCGACCGCGTTAATCAGCAATTCGTTCATGCAGCCACCACCGAAACACGAGCGGCACCCAGCGGCGCGGTTGCGCCGTGGCCCGATTCAATCCAGACCGAACCCGCAGCGACGCGGGCGTCGACCACCACCGGCAGGGTGGCCTTGCCGGCATCGGTGCCGACCTTGGCCATCTGCCCTTCCTGCAGCTGCAGGCGGGCGGCATCGTCAGCGTTGAGCACGATGCGCGGGGCGTTGTTGAGCGGATGCGACTGCAGCGCCGGGGCGCGACGGACCACCGCATCGGTGCGGTAGATCGCAGCGGTCGAGGCCACTTCCATGCCCTCGCCCGCCAGCACCGGCTGTGCCGAAGCGGACACCTGCACGTTCACCGGTGCCAGGCTGGCGCGCAGGCCGGCCAGGTCGATGAACTCGAAACCGGCCACGGCCAGCTCACCGCCGAGTGCACGCAGCACGCGCCAGCCCTCGCGGGCCTCGCCCGGCAGCTTGCCGCCGGCACGCGCCGACTGCTCGCGACCATCGAGGTTGGTCAGGGTGGCATCGATTTCCGGCAGCGCACCGATCGGCAGGATCACGTCGGCAACGTCGCGGGTCGAGGCGCAGGCGAACTGGCTGAAGGCCACCACCTGTGCGCCGACCAGCGCCTTGCGCGCGGCCGGAGCATCGGCGAAGTCCAGGCCCGGTTCCAGGCCGTAAACCACGTAGGCCTTGCGCGGATCGGCCAGCATCGCAGCGACGTCCTTGCCGGCCGGCAGTACGCCGGCGCGGGTCAGGCCGATCGCATTGGCGCCCTGTGGGATGCGGCACAGCTTGGCACCGGTGGCGGCGGCGAAATCACGCGCAGCGGCGCGGATCGCGGCAGCCTGCGGATGGTTCTCGGCGATGCCACCGACGATCAGCACCGTATTGGTACCGCCCTGCACCGCCGAACGCAGCTCGGCGTTGGCCAGCGCATCGGCGAACTTCGACGGAGCCACGATCTGCTTGCCGGCAACGCTGAACGCGAAGTCGAAGTCGACCGGGTTGACCACGTGGATCTTCGCGCCGTTCTGGGTCTGCGCCTTGCGCAGGCGGGCGTGCAGCAACGGCAGCTCGTGGCGGATGTTGCTGCCGAGCACGACGATGCGGTCCGCGCCTTCGATCTCGGCCAGCGGCAGGCCGAACACTTCGGCAGTGGCGGCGTCGGAGAAGTCGCGGTTGTTGATGCGGTGGTCGATGTTGGCCGAACCCAGGCCGGTGGCCAGGCGGGCCAGCAGTGCGCCCTCTTCGTTCGACGTCGACGGGTGCACCAGCACGCCCAGGTTGTCGCCCTGGTTGGCCTTGAGGATCTCGGCGGCCGCGGCCAGGCCTTCAGCCCAGCTCACTTCCTTCCACTCGCCGTTGACCTTGCGCAGCGGCTTGACCGCACGGTCTTCGCTGTACAGGCCCTGGTGCGAATAACGGTCACGATCGGACAGCCAGCACTCGTTGACCGCCTCGTTGTCGCGCGGCACGGTACGCAGCACTTCGCCGCGACGCACGTGCAGGAACAGGTTCGAGCCCATCGCGTCGTGGTAGCCCAGCGATTCGCGCGCGGTCAGTTCCCACGGACGGGCGCGGAACTGGAACACCTTGTTGGTCAGCGCGCCGACCGGGCACACGTCGACGACGTTGCCCGAAAGCTCGGTGGTCAGCGGCTTGCCGTCGTAGGTGCCGATCTGCAGGTTTTCACCGCGGTACATGCCACCCAGTTCATAGGTACCGGCAACGTCGGCGGTGAAGCGGACGCAGCGGGTGCACTGGATGCAGCGGGTCATCTCGGTGGCAACCAGCGGGCCCATGTCCTCGTCGGCCACCACGCGCTTGCGCTCGTTGAAGCGGCTGACCGAACGGCCGTAGCCCAGCGACACGTCCTGCAGTTCGCACTCGCCGCCCTGATCGCAGATCGGGCAATCCAGCGGGTGGTTGATCAGCAGAAACTCCATCACCGAGCGCTGGAACTTCAGCGCCTTTTCACTGCGGGTGGCGACCTTCATGCCTTCCATCACCGGCGTGGCGCAGGCCGGTGCCGGCTTCGGCGACTTTTCCACATCCACCAGGCACATGCGGCAGTTGGCAGCGATCGGCAGCTTCTCGTGGTAGCAGAAGCGCGGAATCGAAATGCCCGCCTTGTCGGCGGCCTGGATGATCATCGAACCCTTGGGCACGACCAGCGACTTGCCATCGATCTCGATGGTGACGTGGTCCGGTGGCACGCTGGGATTTATGGGTTGCGCGCTCATGCAGCGGCTGCCTCCACCTTCTTGCCGTCAACCATCGAATGACCGTTGACGATGTAGTACTCGAATTCGTCCCAGAACTGGCGCAGGAAGCCCTGGATGGGCCATGCCGCCGCTTCGCCGAACGCACAGATGGTATGGCCTTCGATCTGGCCGGCCACGGTCTTCAACTGGTGCAGGTCTTCCATCGTGGCCTTGCCGGCGACGATGCGCTCCAGCACGCGGTGCATCCAGCCGGTACCTTCGCGGCACGGGGTGCACTGGCCACAGGATTCCTTGTGGAAGAACTGGCTGATGCGGCAGGCGAACTTGACGCAGCAGACGCTGTCATCCAGCACCACGACCGCACCGGAGCCCAGGCCGGAGCCCAGCGCACGGATGGTGTCGTAGTCCATCGGCAGGCCCTTCAGTTCGGCCGCGGTCAGGACCGGCATGGACACGCCGCCCGGGATCGCGCCCTTCAGCTTGCGACCCGGCTTGAGGCCGCCGGCCATTTCCAGCAGGTCGTCGAAGGTGGTGCCCAGCGGCACTTCGAAATTGCCGCCCTTCTGCACGCAGCCGGACACCGAGAAGCACTTCGGGCCGCCATTGGCGGTCAGGCTCAGGCCCTTGAACCACTCCGGACCATTGCGGATGATCGCCGGCACCGAACCGTAGGTTTCGGTGTTGTTGATCGTCGACGGCTTGCCATACAGGCCGAAATTGGCCGGGAACGGCGGCTTGTAGCGCGGCTGGCCCTTCTTGCCTTCCAGCGATTCCATCAGCGCGGTTTCTTCGCCGCAGATGTAGGCGCCGGCACCCAGGGCGCCGTAGATGTCGATATCCACGCCCGAGCCCAGCACGTTCTTGCCCAGCCAGCCGTTTGCATAGGCATCGGCCAGGGCCTGCTCGAAGTGCTCGAACGGCTCGTGGTGGAATTCACCGCGCAGGTAGTTGTAGCCCACGGTCGAACCGGTGGCGTAGCAGGCAATCGCCATGCCTTCGACCACCGAATGCGGGTTGTAGCGCAGGATGTCGCGATCCTTGCAGGTGCCCGGCTCGGATTCATCCGAGTTGCAGAGGATGTACTTCTGCACGTTGCCCTTGGGCATGAAGGACCACTTCAGGCCGGTCGGGAAACCGGCGCCGCCGCGGCCGCGCAGGCCCGAGGCCTTGACCATCTCGATGACCTGCTCCGGCGGGATCTTCTCTTCGAGGATCTTGCGCAGGGCAGCGTAGCCACCGGTCTTCAGATAGCTTTCGTACGACCACGGGGTGTCGTAATGCAGGGTGGTGTAGACCACCTGGTGCGGCAGCGGCGCGGGGCCGACCGGACCCTTGGATTCGTGGTGATGTGCCATGCCCTTACTCCAGCCCGTCCAGAAGCTCGTCGACCTTTTCCAGGGTCAGACGCTCATGGTAGTGACCATTGATGACCATCATCGGTGCACCCGCGCAGCCGGCCAGGCACTCTTCCTCGCGCTTGAGGTAGACGCGGCCGTCAGCGGTCGACTGACCGTTCTTGATGCCCAGCTTCTTCTCGCAATGGCGCACGATGTCTTCGGCGCCATTGAGCCAGCAGCTGATGTTCGTGCAGATGGCCACGTTGTTGCGACCCACCTTCTCGGTCTCGAACATCGAGTAGAAGCTGGCAACCTCGTAGGCCCACACCGGCGGCAGGTCCAGGTACTTGGCCACGCCGGCGATCAGCTCGTCGGTCAGCCAGCCCTGGTTCTGCTCCTGGGCAGCATGCAGACCCTGCAGCACGGCAGAGCGCTTGCGGTCCGGCGGGAACTTGGACAGCCAGTGATCGATGTGAGCGCGGGTTTTGTCGCTCAACACCACCATCGGGTCGACGTCGCGCGCCGCCTCGAAATTACCTGTCGCCTTCATCGGCCGACCTCAGCGAAATGCATAACGTGAAATTGCAGAAACTGCGGCGCCGGCTTGCGCCGGCTGCCTGCAGCGGGCGTTGGCGTGGCGGACGGCATTACCGGTCAACCTCGCCGAACACCAGATCGTAGGTACCGATCATCGCCACCACGTCGGCCAGCATGTGGCCGCGCACGATCGAATCGATCGAGGACAGGTGGGCAAAGCCCGGCGCACGAAGGTGTACGCGGAACGGCTTGTTGGCGCCGTCGGAAACCAGGTAGCAGCCGAATTCGCCCTTGGGCGCTTCAACCGCAGCGTAGGTCTCGCCGGCCGGCACGCAATAGCCTTCACTGAACAGCTTGAAGTGATGGATCAGCGCTTCCATGTCGTCCTTCATGTCCTCGCGCTTGGGCGGAGCGACCTTGAAGTTCTTGACCATGACCGGGCCGGGGTTGGCCTTCAGCCATGCCACGCACTGCTTGATGATGCGGTTGGACTCGCGCATTTCGGCAACGCGGCACAGGTAGCGATCGTAGCAATCGCCTTCCTTGCCCAGCGGGATGTCGAAATCGACGGCATCGTACTTCGCATAGGGGCGCTTCTTGCGCAGATCCCAGGCGACGCCCGAGCCACGCAGCATCACGCCGGTCATGCCCCACTGGTGGGCCAGCTCCGGGGTGACCACGCCGATGCCGACGGTACGCTGCTTCCAGATACGGTTGTCGGTCAGCAGGGTCTCGTATTCGTCGACACGGCCCGGGAACTCATTGGTGAAGTTCTCCAGGAAGTCCAGCAGCGAACCTTCGCGCGAGGCGTTGAGGTTCTTCAGGGCCTTGCCCTTGTGCCAGCGCGATTCCTTGTACTTCGGCATGTGGTCCGGCAGGTCGCGGTAGACACCGCCCGGACGGTAGTACGCCGCGTGCATGCGCGCGCCGGAGACCGCTTCGTAGCAGTCCATCAGCTCTTCGCGCTCGCGGAAGGCGTACAGCATCACCGCCATCGCACCCAGGTCGAGCGCGTTGGAACCCAGCCACATCAAGTGGTTCAGGATGCGGGTGATCTCGTCGAACATCGTGCGGATGTACTGCGCGCGCTCCGGCGCCTCGATGCCCATCAGGGTCTCGATCGAGCGCACGTAGGCGTGCTCGTTGCACATCATCGACACGTAATCCAGGCGATCCATGTAGCCGATCGACTGGTTGAAGGGCTTGGATTCGGCCAGCTTCTCGGTACCCCGGTGCAGCAGACCCACGTGCGGGTCGGCACGCATGATGGTCTCGCCGTCCATCTCCAGGATCAGGCGCAGCACACCGTGCGCGGCCGGATGCTGCGGGCCGAAGTTCATGGTGTAGTTGCGGATTTCCTGCCGGCTTTCGGCAGCGTTGCTGGCGAATGCTTCGCCGGCCTGGTGTACGTGACTCACTTCACTGCCTCCTGCGAGCGCTCGCCGGCAGCGGTCTGCAGGCGGGCGTCGTCGCGGATCACGCGCGGCACGCCGACGCGCGGCTCCACCGAGGTGACCGGTTCGTAGATGACACGCTTCTTTTCTTCGTCGTAGCGGACTTCGACGTTGCCGATCAGCGGGAAGTCCTTGCGGAACGGATGGCCGACGAAACCGTAGTCGGTCAGGATCCGACGCAGGTCCGGGTGACCTTCGAAGATCACGCCATACAGATCGAACGCCTCGCGCTCGAACCAGTTCAGGCCCGGCCAGATGCTGGTCAGCGAGGACACCACCGGCAGCGCTTCGTCAGGCGCGAAGCAGCGCAGGTGCATCATCAGGTTGTGCTGGTACGAACGCAGCTGTGCGACCACGGCAAAGCGCTGGGTCGGCATGTGCTGCGGACGGGCACCGTCGGCGCTCTCTTCGCTGGGGAACTCGCCCCAGGCGAAGCGGCCCTGGGCCTTGCCCTCGACACCGCGGCTGAAGCCCTGCGAGGACACGTCGGCGGTGTCCCACTCATCGGAGCCATAACCGAGGTAATCGACGCCGCAGAGGTCCACGGCCTGCTCGAAACCAAACTCGTCACGCAGCGCGAGGGCGGTGGCGTGCCACTCAGCGGCAGGCACTTCCAGCGTCACTTCGCCGCGGGGTTCGACCACGATGACCTTCGCACCAGCGAAACGTGCGGAGAGTCGGTCGATGAAGGATGCTTGCTCTGCCATGGGGGCTTGGCGCGCTCTTGTCAGGTGAAGGGGTCAGCGGGCGATGGTCTGTGTACGCCAGATCTTCTTCTGCAGCTGCAGGATCCCGTACACCAGCGCCTCGGCGGTCGGCGGGCAGCCCGGGACGTAGACGTCCACCGGCACCACGCGATCACAGCCGCGCACCACAGAATAGGAATAGTGGTAGTAACCACCGCCATTGGCGCAGCTGCCCATGGAGATCACCCACTTGGGGTCGGGCATCTGGTCATAGACCTTGCGCAGCGCCGGGGCCATCTTGTTGACCAGGGTGCCGGCGACGATCATCACGTCGGACTGGCGCGGCGACGGGCGGAACACCACACCGTAGCGGTCAAGGTCCAGGCGCGCTGCACCTGCGTGCATCATTTCGACCGCACAGCAGGCCAGACCGAAGGTCATGGGCCACATCGAGCCGGTGCGTGCCCAGTTCAGCAGCGCATCGACGCTGGTGGTGACAAAGCCCTTTTCCAGCAGCGGGTTGTCGCCTTCCGGCCGCAGGATGTCGTCAACCCGCCCTTCCGGGACAGGATTGGTCATCAGGCCATCGAGAGTCTGAATCACTCCCATTCCAGCGCTCCCTTCTTCCAGACATAGATGAAACCGAGGAACAGCATGCCGACGAACAGACCCATGGTGACGAGCGAACGCGCGCCAAGCTCCATGAAGACCTGCGTCCACGGCACGATGAAGATGATTTCCAGGTCGAAGACGATGAACTGGATCGCGATCAGGTAGTAGCGCACGTCGAACTTCATACGCGCGTCTTCGAAGGCTTCGAAGCCGCACTCGTACGGCGACAGCTTTTCCAGATCGGGGCGGCGGGGACCGAGGAATCGACCAACCAGCATCAGCGTAATGCCGATACCGGTGGCAACGATCAGAAACAGCAGAGACGGCAAATATTCGGCCAGCACAGCGATTCTCTCTTGCCTCTGCCGCTGCGCCTGCAGGCGCTTTGGCATGGGGGAGTGGACGGGAAGCTGCCTGGCGCCTTGCGCGCCAGACCAACCCGCTTTACTTACTAAATGGTGCCCAAGAGGGGACTCGAACCCCTACGACCTAAGTCGCTACCACCTCAAGGTAGTGCGTCTACCAATTCCGCCACCTGGGCAAACGATCACATCAGACTATCTTCCCGATGCGCCGCGTATTGTAACCGGCTTCAGTCTTTCTGGGAGCCTTCCGAAGGCTTTTCTTCACCAGAAACCGAAGATTCCGCCTGAGCCGGCACAGTTGCGGCCGGAACCGGGGCGGCCGGGACCGCATCGGCCTTCGGAACGGCCGGCAATTCGCCCGCCGGAGCGGCCGGAGCGCTGGCCGCCGGGGCGGACATCAGACCCAGATCCTGATCGGCGGCCGGGCGGTTGCCATGGCCGGCGTACCAGGCCATGAAGAGGCTGATGCCGAAGAACACCACGGCCAGCCACTTGGTCGACTTGGACAGGAAGTTGGACGCGCCACGCGCACCGAACACGGTCCCCGAGGCGCCAGCGCCAAAGCCCGAACCTGCCGCCGCACCCGAGCCACGCTGCATCAGGATCAGCGCGACCATGGCCACGGCAACCAGCACGTAGACGACATTGAGGATCAACATCAGCATTGGAAATCCGCCCTCGGACTAGAGTGCCGGCGGCTAGCCGGCAACCGTAACTAATTGTTTGCCGCCGCCTCTGCGATGGCCAGGAAGTCGGCGGCCACCAGGGAGGCACCACCAACCAGCCCACCATCGACATCCGGCTGCGCGAACAGTTCCCCGGCATTGTCGGGCTTCACGCTACCGCCGTAAACAATGGGCAGTGAATCAGCAATTCTAGCATCGATGCGCGCGACTTCGCCACGAATGAACGCGTGCACCTGCTGCGCCTGCTCCTTGGTTGCGGTACGGCCGGTTCCGATCGCCCAGACCGGCTCGTAGGCGACCACGGCATTGGCGAAGCCTGCGGCCCCGACAAGCTCGAGCACCGGGGCCAGCTGGCTGGCGATGACCGCCTCGGTCTGCCCGGCCTCGCGCTGCTCAAGGGTTTCACCGACGCACAGCACCGGCACCAGGCCAGCATGCAGGGCGGCAGCGAACTTGCGCGCGACCAGTTCGCTGCTCTCGTTGTGGTACTGGCGGCGCTCGGAGTGGCCGACCAGACCATAGCGGGCACCCACCTCGTGCAGCATGGCCGCACAGACCTCACCGGTGTAGGCGCCCTTCTCGTTGCTGCTGACGTCCTGTGCACCAAAGGCCAGGCCGGTCTCGCCGAAGTCTTCGACCAGCTCACCCAGATAGGGCATCGGCGGCAGGATGACCACCTCCACCCCGCTCTTGGGCAGCCCGGCAGCGACCTGCCCCAGCAGTTCGGTGGCGAATTGACGGCTGCCGTGCAGCTTCCAGTTTCCAGCGACGATCTTGCGGCGCATGAGCGGGTGGCTCC
Organism: Stenotrophomonas sp. 1278; assembly: GCF_029892765.1. Taxonomy (NCBI): domain Bacteria; kingdom Pseudomonadati; phylum Pseudomonadota; class Gammaproteobacteria; order Lysobacterales; family Lysobacteraceae; genus Stenotrophomonas; species Stenotrophomonas sp. 1278. The sequence continues at coordinate 72,040 of NZ_JARXWD010000007.1, read as the reverse complement.
TGTGTGAACTCAGCCGCCCATGATACCTGCTGCGGCAAAAAACCGTTTCCGTGTAAGCGGTTACATGGATTTTCAGCCAACGGCGCAGCCCCTCGTGGCAGGGGTTGGGGCTGGTTGGTCGCGGAGAGCCCGGTGGGGATCTGGAGGCTGGCCGGTCGGGTGGGCTGCGCAGGGGACGCTGCAAGTACATCCTTGTAAGCTCGTAGGCGCCATCCATGGCGCCTGCGCCCTGCGCAGCCCACCCGGCCGGCCCCTGACACATTCCGGCGATTCCGCCCGCCACGGAAAGAAAAAAGAAGATCAAGAGCAAAAGCGAAAGCGAAAGCGAAAGCGAAAGCGAAAGCAGAGCTTCAACCCCTCCCTGCTTCGAGACCTGACAGATCTCATCCACGCATGGCGTGGATAAATAGATAGATCGTGTCGACCAAGGTCGACACCTACCAACAGCCGCGGGAAATTGTCGGGGGCGGGGCGGTGTGGGTTGGCAGGACCGTTGGCGCCATGGGCCCGAGGCATGCCTCGGGCGGGTTGGGCAGGACGCCCAACCCCGGTCTTGCCGTGCGCGCAGGACAGCGCACACGAGCAAGGCGCCATCGAGCCCCCAGGGATGGGTTTACGGCGTGTCCTGCCAGGCCACACCGCCCCGCCCAACCCACAGAAGCCCAGAGCCGCTTTGGCTTTGGCTTTGGCCTTGGCCTTGGCCTTGGCCTTGGCTTTGGCTCTGGCCTCTGCGGGTGCAGGGTGCAACCCTGCCGAACCCCCTCCGCTGCGCTCGCCGGGCATGGCCCGGCGCTACCCGTAACAAGAAGGCCGCCTTTCGGCGGCCTTCTTGTTACTTCAGCTTGATCTCGCGCAGGCGCTCTTCGAGGAAGCCGTGCGCGGTGATCGGTTCCGGGTACCGGCTCGGGTTCTCCTCGGTGATGCACGAAGGCAGCACGTCGATCAGGAAATCCGGGTTCGGGTGCAGGAAGAACGGCACCGAATAGCGCGGCTGACGGGCCAGCTCACCCGGGGGATTGACCACCCGGTGGATGGTCGACGGATACACGTGGTTGGTCAGGCGCTGCAGCATGTCGCCGATGTTGACCACGATGGTGTCCTCGTCCGAGGTGAACGGCACCCAGTCTCCGTCATGCGACTGCACTTCCAGGCCTGCCGCGCTGGCACCGACCAGCAGCGTGATGAAGTTGATGTCGCCATGCGCACCAGCGCGCACGTTGGGAATGTCGTCGGTGGTGATCGGCGGGTAGTGGATCGGGCGCAGGATCGAATTGCCGAAATTGGTCTTGTCGGCGAAGAAGTGCTCCGGCAGGCCGATGTGCAGAGCCAAGGCCGAAAGCACGCGCGAACCCAGGTTGTCCAACGCCTGGTACAGGCCGTAACCACGCTCACGGAAGCCCTCGACCTCGGACGGCCACAGGTTCGGCGCCATCACGTCCCGATACTTGGAGTCGTCGGCGATCTCGCGGCCGATGTGCCAGAACTCCTTCAGGTCGAAGTGCTTGGAGCCCTTGGCGGTCTCCACACCGAACGGGGTATAGCCACGGGCGCCGCCGCTGCCAGCCACGTGGTACTTCCGCTTCGTCTCATCCGGCAGTGCGAAGAAGGCCTTGAAGACGTCGTAGGCCGCATCGATGTCGGCCTGCGGAATGCCGTGGTTGCGGATGCCAGCAAACCCCCATTGGCGATATGCCGCCCCCAGCTCGGCCACGAAGGCGTCGCGGTCACTGTCGAAACGGGTGATGTCGAGGGTGGGGATCTGGCTCACAGCGGTTCCTGGCTTGTCGTTGAGTCGGTACGGGCCCGCCATGCAATGGCGACCGATCTGAACATTGTGACAGATAGATCGGAACACGCCACCGACACGCTGAAACAAACCGATACAATGCGCCACCCGCGCGCGGTTTAACGACTTCGTCACGCCGGGAATCGCCCCGTTGCCCACCTGAACCCGCCCCGCCATGGATGCCGCCCTGCCCGACGCCACCGCCGCTGTTATTTCCGGCCCTGCCCGACGCTGGCGCCGGCTGGCCTGGTGGTCCTTGTTCGTGGCCGCCAACGCCGTGCTGGCCGCGCTCATCGCGCTGGGCAACGTGCCGCTACGCGATAACCCCGGCGGCACGCTCGGCCTGGCTTATCTGGCGTTCGCCCTGCCTGGCCACCTGCTCGCGTTCGGTGCCTTGGCTGGCCTGCTGCCGCTGGCCATCGGCCTGTGGCCGCGCAGCGCGCGCGCATTGAGCGTCTCGGCGGTGATCTGCCAGGGCCTGTGGCTGTGCCTGCTGCTGGTGGATGCCAAGGTCTTCGCGCTGTATCGCTTCCACCTCAACGCGATGGTTGCCAACATGGTGTTCGGCGGCGCCCTGCAGGATCAGGTCAGCCTGTCCTGGAAGACCTGGCTGCAGGCGGCGGCTCTGGTATCGGCGATTTTCGCCGCGCAGGGCCTGCTGGCCTGGGCGTGCTGGAAGCTGCTGCCCGCAGCGCCACGGCGGCGGCGGGTACTGCAGGCCTGGGCGGTGGTTGCCCTGCTGATGGGCGGCGGCCAGGTCGCCACTGCCTACTACGACGCGCTCGGCGAACGCGCAGTGATCAGCCAATGGAACTACCTGCCATGGGCGCAGCCGATCACCGCCAAGAGCGCGATGCGCCGCTTCGGCGTGGTCAGCCAGCACCAGGTCGGCCTGCCCGATCCGCGCCATGCCCAGCTCAACTATCCGTTGCAGCCCCTGCGCTGCCAGAGCCACCAGCGGCCGAACGTGCTGATGGTGGTACTGGAGTCGTTGCGCCATGACGTGCTCACCCCGCAGTTCATGCCCAACGTGTCGCAACTGGCCCGTTCCTCGCGGGTATACGAACATCATTTCAGCACTGGCAACGCCACCCGTTATGGTCTGTTCGGGCTGCTGTACGGCCTGCCGGGTGGCTACTGGCCCAGCATGCTCGACGAGCAGCGCGGCTCGCAGTTGTTCAAGGTGCTGGGACAGCAGGGCTATGACCTGCATCTGTATGGCAGCGCGCCGCTGTACAGCCCGGAGTTCGATCGCACAGCGTTCGCCGATGTCCGCGACCAGTTGCACCAGGGGCCGTCCGAACTGACCTCCGACGGCCGTGATGCCGCCATCGTCGCTGGACTGCAGAAGGACATCCGCGCCAGCCAGGCTGCGCAGCGCCCGTGGTTTGGTTTCGTGTTCCTCGATTCCACCCACGCGCCCTACCACATGCCGGCCGGCTATCCGCCGCTCGCTACGCCGATGGCCGATGCCATCGATTTTCTCAAGTTCGGCCCCGAGCACGATCCAACGCCGGAATTGAACCGTTATCACACCGCGGTGCATTACGCCGACAGCCTGATTGGATCGCTGCTGGATGACCTGCGTGCACAGGGACTGGACCAGGACACGATCGTGCTGGTGACCGGTGACCACGCCGAGGAATTCAACGACCTCAAACTCAACTACTGGGGCCACAACGGCAACTTCTCCAACCACCAGCTGCAGGTGCCTTTCGTGCTGCATTGGCCCGGCCAGGGTGGCGGCCGCGACGCGCGGGTCAGTTCGCATGAAGACTGGGTGCCGACGCTGATGCGCCACGGCCTGGGCTGCGAGAACGCATTGACCGACTACAGCACCGGCCACGACCTGCTGGCTGCACCGACCGGCAAGCGTGCGCTGGTGGTGGAAAGCTGGTCGCAGCGTGCGGTGCGCAATGGCGAGGCGATCTACGTGTTCGACAAATTCGGCAACGCCACCGCGCTCGATGCGCGCTACCGCCCCCTGCCGCAACAGACCCCCGACGCCGCCAGCATCCGCGCGGCATGGGAAGCGCTGACGCGCTTCCGCAACCGCTGAATCCAAGGACTGATCCACCATGAACCGTCCGCTGCGCATCCTGCATACCGAAGCCGCCAAAGGCATGGGTGGGCAGGAGATCTACATTTTCCGCCACATGCAGGTGATGCGCGCGCGCGGCCATGACGTCGCCCTGCTGTGCCAGCCGGACGCGCGCCTGGCAAAGCGCGCGCGCGATGATGGCTTCACCGTGCATACGCTGCGCATGGGCGGCCTGGCCCGGCTGCTGCGCGGCATCTGGTCGGTGTCACGGCTGGTCCGCCGCGAGCGCTACGACGTGGTCAACACCACCAGCCGTCGCGATGCATTGATTGCCGCCGCGGGCGCACGCCTGGGCGGCACACCGCTGGTAGTGCGCTCGCGCCACCTGATGAGCCCGGTGAATTCGCTGCTGACCTACACCGGCCTGCCGCACCGGGTCATCACGGTGAGCAATTTCGTCAAGCAACTGCTGGCCGACCGTGGCATTCCCGCCGATCACATCGGCATCGTGCCGCCGATGGCGGTTGCGCCAACCGACGCCACGCATGAGCCCTCCTGGCAGGCGTTGCAGGAGGCGCGCGCACGCGTGCGCGCCGAGCTCGGATTCGACGAACAGGACATCGTAGTGGGCTGCGTGGCCGTGCTGCGCGAACCCAAGGGCCACGCCGAACTGCTGCAGGCCATGGTGCCGCTGTGCAAGGCCAATCCCCGCCTGCATCTGGTGGTGGTCGGCGATGGCCAGGCAGTGATGCAGCGCCTGCAGGCCACGTGCGCCGAGCACGACCTGCAGCACCAGGTCCATCTGCTGGGCTTCCGCAGCGATGCCAGCCAGCTGATGCCCGGCTTTGACATCTTCGCCCTGGCCACACACAAGGAAGCATCGGGCACGGTGTTCCTGGAAGCGGCCCAGGCCGGCCTGCCGATCGTGTCGCATCGGGTCGGCGGCGTGCCTGAAATGCTGGTGGAAGGCAGCAATGCCATCCTCACTCGACTGGGTGACAGCGGCGCCCTCACCGGCGCGTTGCGGCTGCTGGTGGACGATCCCGAGCGTCGCCGGCAGATGGGACGTTCCGGCTGGGACTGGATCCGCAGCGCCAAGCGTTTCAGCCCCGAAGGCCACGCTGAAGCCACCGAACACTATTACCACCAATGGATGAAGGAGCTGGGTCATGGCTAATGCCAGAACCGTACCGGTGCTGATGCATCACCACGTCAGCAACTCGCCCGGCATGATCACGGTGTCGCCGGAGAATTTCGAAAGCCAGATCGCCTGGCTGGCGCGCACCGGCTGGACCTCGTTGACGCTGGACCAGTACGCCGGCTTCCTGGCCGGCAAGCCGGTGCCGCGCAAATCGATCGTGATCACCTTCGATGATGGCTACCTGGATAACTGGGTCTACGCCCATCCGATCCTGCAGAAGTACGGCATGCACGCGGTGGTGTTCGTGGTGACCGGCTGGATGCACGAGGGGCCGATGCGCCCGCATGCCGGCATCGCCGGCGCCACGCTGCCGGAAACGCCCGAACATCGCGCCTGCGAAGACCTGATCTACAAGCAGGGCCGCAGTGACGAGGTGATGATGCGCTGGAGCGAAGCACGTGCAGCCATCGAGGCGGGCACGTTCGAGATCCATTGCCACACCCACACCCATACGCGCTGGCTGCGCCGCCAGGACCTGGATCGCGCCCAGCGCCGCGCCGGCATCAGTGGCGACCTGTCGATGGCCAGGGAAGTGCTGCTGGAGAAGCTGGGCGAAGTGTCGGACACCCTGTGCTGGCCGTACGGCGATTTCGACCAGGACTACATCGAAGTGGCACGTGAGCAGGGGTTCCGCTACCTGCATACCACCCATCCCTTCGGCCGCAACGTGGTCGGCGGCGATCCCGAGCGCATCTACCGCTTCGCCATCCGCAACCGGCCGGCAAGCTGGCTGCGCAAGCGCATCGCGTGGAGCTACAACCCGTTGATCGCACCGCTGTTCAACGGCTTCAAGGCGCGGCAGAAGAAGATGGTGCCGGGGCCGTGATGGCGCTGCCAGCACTGGGCTGGCACAGCTTCGGCAAGGAAGCTCCAACAGAGTGGAAGGACTACAGGAAATGAACGTTCTGGTTACCGGCGGCGCTGGATTCATCGGCTCCCACACGTGCGTGGAACTGCAGCAGCAGGGCCATGCGGTGGTCGTCGTCGATTCACTGTGCAACAGCGACGCCGGGGTGATCGGCCGGATCGGCGACATCACCGGCATCGCGCCGCTGTTCGTACAGGCCGACGTGCGTGACCGTGCGCGGATCACCGCGGTGCTGCGCGAGCATTCGATCGATGCGGTACTGCATTTTGCCGCGCTGAAATCGGTTGGCGAATCGCGGCAGATGCCGTTGGACTACTTCGACAACAACATCAGCGGCACCCTCGCCCTGCTCGGCGCCATGCGCGATGCCGGCGTGGGCACGTTCGTGTTCAGCTCGTCGGCAACCGTGTACGGCGACCAGGACCATTGCCCGGTGGCCGAAACGGCCTCGACCTGCGCGATGACGCCCTATGGCCGTTCGAAGCTGGTGGTGGAGCAGCTGCTGTCCGACCTGGTCGGCGCCGATACGTCGCTGCATGTGGCAACGCTGCGCTACTTCAACCCGGTGGGGGCGCATTCAAGCGCGCTGATCGGCGAGCTGCCGCACGGAACGCCCAGCAACCTGATGCCCTACATCGCCCAGGTGGCCGCCGGCCTGCTGCCCGAAGTGCAGGTATTCGGCGATGACTATCCGACCTGTGACGGCACCGGCGTACGCGACTACATCCATGTGCAGGACGTGGCGCGGGCCCATGTGCTGGCGCTGCAGTACCTGCGCGACAAGCGCCGCAGCATCACACTGAACCTGGGCACCGGCCAGGGCCACAGCGTGCTGGAACTGATCAAGGCCTTCGAGCAGACCGTCGGCCGGCCGATTCCGTTCCGGATCACCGGTCGCCGTACCGGCGACATCGCGGTGAGTTTTGCCGACCCGTCCCTGGCCCTGCGCGAGCTGGGCTGGACCGCGCGCCATGGCCTGGAGGACATGTGCCGCGACACCTGGAAATGGCAGACGGAGATGCCGCGCAGCGTCTGATGCCTTGCTTGCGGCAGACAGCAACATGGCCGCACAAGCGGCCATGTTGTCGGTTCGATCCAGCGACAGGGTTCAGGCCGCAGCCGCTGTCCTGACCGCCGCCGAAAGCCGGTCCAGGGTGTCCTGCATCAGCGTCGCGTCATCGGCCTCGACCGTGACCCGCACCACCGGTTCGGTGCCGGAAGGACGCAGGAAGGCACGCCCGCGACCGGATACCGCCTGCTGCGCTTCGAGCAGCGCAGCCTGCACGCTCTCGGCCTGCACGGTGGCCTTGGCCGAGACATCGCCAAGGCGCACGTTGACCGTCTTCTGCGGCACCTTGGACAACGGCTGCAGCGCTTCGCGCAGGTTCTTTCCCTGCTGCTTCAGCGCCACCAGCACCTGCAGGGCACTGACGATGCCGTCGCCGGTGGTGGCCCGGTCCAGGCACAGCAGATGGCCGGACGCTTCGCCGCCGAGCACGCCGCCTCCCTCCACCAGTGCCTGATGCACGTAGCGGTCGCCGACGTTGCTGCGCTGGAACGGAATCTGCAGCTCGGCCAGGGCCTTTTCCAGACCGAAGTTGCTCATCAGGGTACCGACCACCGGACCGCGCAGGCGCCCTTCGGCCTGCCATGCGCGCGCCAGGATGTACACCAGGTCATCGCCGTCGACCGGGTTGCCGCGGTCATCGGCCATCAATACCCGGTCACCATCGCCGTCGAAGGCGATGCCCAGGTCGGCGCGGGTCTCACGCACCTTGGCAGCGAGGTTGTCGATGTGGGTCGACCCGACGCCGTCGTTGATGTTGACGCCATTGGGTTCGGCACCGATGCCGATGACCTCCGCGCCCAGTTCGCGGAACAGCAGCGGCGCGATCTGGTAGGTGGCGCCATGCGCGCAGTCGAGCACCAGGCGCACACCGCGCAGATCGAACGCGCGCGGCACGCTGGACTTGCAGAACTCGATGTAACGGCCGACGGCCTCGCGTGCACGCGAGGCCTTGCCGAGCTTTTCCGAAACGGCCGTGGTGAACGGCACGTCCAATGCGGCTTCCAGCGCCAGCTCGGTGGCATCGTCGAGCTTCTCGCCCTGGGCGGAGAAGAACTTGATGCCGTTGTCGTAATGCGGGTTGTGCGACGCACTGATGACGATGCCCGCGTCCACGCCCAAGGTACGGGTCAGGAAAGCAACGGCCGGGGTCGGCATCGGGCCGAGCAGCTGCACGTCAGCGCCCGCAGCGACCAGCCCGGCTTCCAGCGCGGCTTCGAACATGTAGCCGGAGATCCGCGTGTCCTTGCCGATCACTACGATCGGACGGCGCCCCTCCTGGCCGCGCTGGGCGACCAGCACGCGGCCAAGGGCGTTGCCCAGGCGCAGCACGAAATCAGCCGAGATCGCCCCTTGGCCGACTCGACCGCGGATGCCGTCGGTACCGAAGTACTTGCGGCCCCCCATCAAGCTTCCTCCGGTGCCGGCTCGCGACGCAGCATCGCCAGCAGGTCGGCCAGGCGGTCGCGCAGTTCACGACGGTCACAGATCTGGTCGATGGCGCCGTGCTCGAGCAGGAACTCCGAACGCTGGAACCCTTCCGGCAGCTTCTCGCGCACGGTCTGCTCGATCACGCGCGGGCCGGCGAAGCCGATCAGTGCACGCGGTTCGGCGATGTTGATGTCGCCCAGCATGGCGAACGATGCCGACACACCGCCGGTGGTCGGGTGGGTCAGCACCGAAATGTACGGCTGTCCGGCTTCACGCAGTTTGCCCAGCGCGGCCGAGGTCTTGGCCATCTGCATCAGCGAGAACAGGCCCTCCTGCATGCGCGCGCCGCCACTGGCGGAGAAGCACACGTACGGTGCGCCGATCTCGGCGGCGGTCTCGGCGGCAAGGGCGAAGCGCTCGCCGACCACCGAGCCCATCGAGCCCCCCATGAAGGCGAAATCGAAGGACGAGGCCACCAGGGGACGGCCCTTGAGCAGGCCGCGCATGGCGATCAGCGCGTCGTACTCACCGGTGTTCTTCTGCGCGATCTTGATGCGCTCGCTGTACTTCTTCTGGTCCTTGAACTTCAGCAGGTCGGTCGGCCCCAGGCGGGCAGCGATCTCGGTGGTGCTGTCGGCGTCGAACAGCGCAGCCAGACGGGCGCGCGCGCGGATGGCCATATGGTGGCCGCACTTCGGGCAGACCTCCAGATTCTCTTCCAGCTCCGGACGGTACAACGCACTGCCGCAGTTGCTGCACTTTTCCCACAGGCCCTCGGGGACGCTGCGCTTCTTGCTGGGGGTGTTGTCGGTGCGGATGCCAGACGGCATCAACTTGCTGAGCCAACTCATGCGGGAGGACACTTCCGTTCAGGGCGGCCCGGGGGCCGCAAAGGCGGACAGTCTAGCTCCGCTTTCCCTGCCCGTGCACCCCCTGCCCGGCCTTGGGCCCGCTGGAAAAAACCATGCTGGGACGTACGTTTAGGTGCTGGGTAGCGCCGGGCCATGCCCGGCGGATATTCTTGCGCGCCCCACCGCCGGGCATGGCCCGGCGCTACCATTACTGATCCAGCGCCTGCCGCAGCGGAGCCAGGAACGCTGCGGCGCGCTGCGCCGCATCCTCGGTGGAGGTCGCTTCGGCCAGCACCGCCACCAGTGCGCTGCCGACCACCACGCCGTCGGCCTGGCGCGCCATGGCCGCCGCACTGGCTGCGTCCTTGATGCCGAAGCCGGCCACCACCGGCACGCTGGCCCTGGCCCGCAGCGCCTGCAGGCGTGCGCTGGCCGCGTCGCTGTCCAGTCGTTCCGAGGCGCCGGTGACCCCGGCAAAGCTGACGTAGTACAGATAGCCACGGGCCAGCGCCAGCAGCTTGTCGGCGCGTGCCTCGCTGGTGGTCGGCGATGCCAGCAGAACCAGCGCAAGGCCTGCAGCGTCGAAGGCCTGCTGGGCTTCGCCGGCCTCTTCCGGCGGCAGGTCGACCAGCAGCACGCCGTCCACGCCAGCCGCCACCGCCGCTTCGGCGAACGCCACGTAACCGTGGATCTCCACCGGGTTGAGATAGCCCATCAGCACCACCGGCGTCTGCGTGTCCTGTTGCCGGAACTGCGCCACCGCCTGCAGCACGTAACGGTTGCCGGCACCGCGGGCCAGCGCGCGCTCGGAACTGCGCTGGATGGTCGGGCCGTCGGCCATCGGATCGGAGAACGGCACGCCCAGTTCGATCACATCGGCACCGGCCTGGACCAGCGCGTGCATGACCGGCACCGTGGCTTCCAGCGAGGGATCACCGGCGGTGATGAAGGGGATCAGGGCCTTGCGCTGCTGCTGGCGCAGGCGCTGGAAACAGTCATCGAGTCGGGAAACAGGCATCTCAGGCACATCCTTCAATCAGTTCAATCGCTTCGCTGGTCCCCCAGTACATCAGGATGACCTTCCCTTCAAACACTTCCAGGCGGATGCCCAGGTCGGAACCCGGATCCTGCCAGGTCAGGTACTCGCCCTGATCGCCGTCGTAGGCATGCGGGCTGGAGACCGGCGCGCCGGGGAACTGCGCCACCGCCTGCGCCCGCGTCATGCCGATGCGCAGTCCGAACGGACCCGGCTGGTCGACCGGCGCCTTGGCGTCCTCGCCCGGACCAAGATCGAAACGGACCACGCGGTCTTCGTCGGTCATCATCGACACGCCGGGCGGCAGCCCCTTGCCGTCGTAGTACTCGCAACTGCCGCCGATGGCTTCGACCGCGCCCATTGCCTTCCACGGCCCGAAGGCCTTCAGGTCGCTCATGTGCTGACCAATCAGCACCTCGCCGGCATGATCCAGCGCCACCGACGCCACGGCGGGCGCGTCATCGCTGGAGACCACAGCCGAGGCCGGTGGATCATCGATGGGCGTGCTCGCAATCGGGTCGACGTCATCGTTGGCCGCCATCGGCTGCGCCGGTTGCGCAGCAGCCTTGGCCGCCGGCGCCAGCACCGGCGGCTCCGGCGGTTGGCACGCGGCCAGGCCCAGCACCAGCAGCACGCCCGTGCTGCGCATCAGTGCGCTCACAGCACCAGCCCTTCGCGCGCCGCGATGGTATGCACGTCCTTGTCGCCACGTCCTGACAGGTTGCACAGCACGATCTGGTCGCGCGGACGCCCGCGCGCGAGCTTCATCGCCTGCGCAAGCGCATGGCTGGACTCCAGCGCCGGCAGGATGCCTTCGGTGTGGGCCAGCAGATGGAAGGCCTGCAGCGCCTCTTCGTCGGTGATGCCGACGTAGCGCGCACGGCCGCTGTCGGCCAGGAACGCATGCTCGGGGCCTACACCCGGGTAATCCAGGCCGGCCGACACCGAATGGGTCTCGATGATCTGGCCATCGTCGTCGCACAGCACATAGGTGCGGTTGCCGTGCAGCACGCCCGGGCGGCCGGCGGCGATGGAAGCTGCGTGGCGGCCGGTGTGGATGCCATCACCGGCCGCTTCAGCGCCGACGATCTCGACCTGGCGGTCGTTGAGGAAGGCATGGAACAGGCCGATCGCATTGCTGCCGCCGCCGACGCAGGCGGTGATCGCATCAGGCAGGCGACCGTACTCGGCCAGCATCTGCTCGCGTGCCTCGCGGCCGACGATGGCGTTGAAGTCGCGCACCATGCGCGGGTACGGGTCTGGACCCGCTACCGTGCCGATGATGTAGAAGGTGTCCTGCACGTTGGTGACCCAGTCGCGCATCGCTTCGTTGAGGGCGTCCTTCAGGGTGGCCGAGCCGGAGGTCACCGGCACCACCGTCGCCCCGAGCAGTTTCATGCGGTAGACGTTGATCTTCTGCCGCTCGATGTCGGTGGCGCCCATGTACACCACGCACTCCAGGCCCAGCCGCGCCGCGACGGTGGCACTGGCCACGCCATGCTGGCCGGCGCCGGTCTCGGCGATGATGCGCTTCTTGCCCATCCGCGCCGCCAGCAGCGCCTGGCCGATGGTGTTGTTGATCTTGTGCGCGCCGGTGTGGTTCAGGTCCTCGCGCTTGAGCAGGATCTGGGCGCCACCGACGTGGTCACTCAATCGTTCAGCATGGTAGATCGGGCTCGGCCGGCCAACGTAATGGGCCAGGTCGCGGTCATAGGCCAGCTGGAACGCCGGATCCTGGCGGGCCTGGTCATAGGCCTGGGCCAGTTCCTGCAGCGGGCCGACCAGGGTTTCGGCGACGAAGCTGCCACCGTAACGGCCGAAGTGGCCCTGGGCGTCAGGGAAGGCATGGAAATCGGCGATGGGAGAGTCAGGCATGGAGACGACCGGTCGTTCAGACAGGTGGATACTCTAGCGCACGGATTGTGTCCGGAAAATGGATATTATCTGGCCTATCCCGTCAGGAAATCTCACATGAGCACGTCACCACTGCCGCCCTTGAATGCCCTGCGGGCGTTCGAGGCCACCGCACGTCTGGGCGGCGTTGGCCGCGCGGCCCAGGCGCTGCATGTGACCCATGGCGCGATCAGCCGGCAACTGAAGCTGCTGGAAGACCATCTGGGCCTGGCCCTGTTCCAGCGCGCCGGCCGCGGACTGCGCCTGACCGCCGCCGGCACCCGCCTTCAACAGGCCTGCAGCGAGGCGTTCGGCGGCATTGAAGACTGCGTGCGCGAACTGCGGCGGCCAAGCGCGGAGCCGGCCCTGGTGCTGGGCTGCAGCGGCAGCGTGCTGGCGCGCTGGATGATTCCGCGGCTGCCGGCACTGCAGGCTGCCCTGCCCGGCGTGCGCCTGCAGTGGTCGGCCCTGGATGGCAGTTTCACCGAGGCGCAGGCCACGCTGGATGCGGTGCTGCTGCTGGCACAGGGACCATGGCCGCGCGGCTGGCAGGTGCGCGAGCTGGCACCGGAACGGGTGGGTGTGGTGGTGGCGCCCTCGCACCCGGCGGCGCAGCGGTTGCGCCATGTCCCCCCGTCGGCCTTGCTGCGGGAAACGCTGCTGCACACCAGTTCGCGCCCGCAGGCGTGGCCTGCATGGGCGCAGTCGCACGGGCTGGACCCGGCCCAGCTGCAGCTCGGCACCGGCTTCGAACACCTGTACTACCTGCTGGAAGCAGCGGTAGCGGGGCTGGGCCCGGCGATCGCGCCGGAGCCACTGGTGGCCGAGGATCTGGCAGCCGGGCGGCTGGTGGCACCGTGGGGATTTGCCGCGACCGGCGGGTTCTGGGTGCTGGCGCGGCCGGACGGCCCTGTCGATGCGCGCGTGGACGCGTTGGCCGATTGGGCGGTAGGGCAGTTGCGTTGAACCGGGTTCTGCCGGCCTGCCGCTGCGGGGAATGGCCGCAGATGTGGCTACTGTAGATCCGGACCCGTGCCCGGTTGCGTTGAGCTGCAGAACACGCCTTGCTTCGCCCGGAAGCCGAGCGTGGGCTCGGCTCTACACAAGGCCAACCGGCAGCGATCGAGCAAGCTCGACGCTGCGAAGCACGATTACGACGCCGTCGGCGCCGCCAGGCGCTGCTGCAGGTCCTCGCGCAGGCGCGACAGCTCGACTTCGGCCTGCTGCCGCTGCTGCATGCCCTCGCGATGGATGCTGCGCACTTCCTCGACGGTAGCGATCAGCTGATCGTGGACGTGGCGCAGCGTGGCCACGTCGATCACGCCGCGCTGGTTGCTGCGTGCGGTGTCCACCGACGCCTGGCGCATCAGGTCGGCATTGCGTCGCATCAGCTCATTGGTCGCATCGTCGATGGCATTGGCCAGTTCGGCAGCGTTCTTCTGTTCGCCCAGCGACAACTGGATCGCGAACTGACGCTTCCACGAGGGGATGGTGATGTCGCGGACGGTGTTGAACTTCTCGATCAGCTGCAGCGCATTGGCCTGGATCAGGCGGATCATCGGCAGCGACTGGTCAGCCGCGTGCTGCATCAGCTGCAGGTCGGAGACGCGCTTCTCGATCAGGCGGATCGCATTGTCGATCTCGCTCTGGCGGATGCGCTGCTGCGGGTCATCGCTGCCCTGCCCCAGCAACTGCTCGGACTGCAGCTGGGCCAGGCGCTGCTTGCCGGCGGCGGCATACAGGCCCAGCGCATGACGCTCCTCGCGGACGATGTCATGCATGCGGTCGAAATCGCTTACCCGCTTGCCCATCAGCGCCTGTTGCGCACCCACGTCGCCGAGCAGCTGTTCGATCTGCGAATTGGTATCGCTGAACTTCTGCACCAGCTCGCCCTTGGAAGAACGCAGGCGATCGATGAGGCCACCGATCAACGGCACCTTCGAGCGCTGGGAAAAACCATCCAGCTTGAGCTCGCGCGCGATGCGCACCACTTCGCCGAGCTTCTCGCCATTGGCGTCGAGGTCACGGTTGCGCACCTGGTCCAGCAGCTGGCTGGAGAAGGCCGTTGTGCGTGCGGCGGCTTCACGGCCGAACACCTGCAGGTTGCCCGGACGCAGGTCTTCCAGCTCGCGGCCGATTTCGGCGATGCGCGGCAGGTCGTCGCGGACCAGGCCGAGGGCCTTCAACGTGCTGTCATCAAGTTCAGGGGCGGGCGTGGTGGCGGGCACGAGCGTGCCGGAGTTCTGGCTGTCCTGGGTCATCGGGCAGTGTCCTTGCGGTGGATAAGCGGCAGCGGCGGCCGGCTCAGGGCAGTCTAGCCTGAGCAGCGGCTACTTCGTCGTCGATCTGGGCCTGCAGCGTGGCTGCCTGCTCGGCCTGTGCAGCCTGCGCCAGTGCCTGGCGCGCCAATGCGGCCTGGCGCCAGGCCGGCAGCAGGACATCGTGGATGCGGACGAAGCGCTGCAGCAGGGCTTCGTCCTGCTCCTGCAGCAGCCGCCACTGCCCGCTTTCGATGCGTCGCAGCGTGGCAAGCCGCTGCAGATGGTCCACGCGTGGGGCCAGCGCGACCTGCGCAGCTCCCTGTAGTGTCGCCAGCTGCGCGGCGCCGAACGTGGCCCAGGCCTCCAACGCGGCGGCAGCGGCATCGTTGTCGATGATGGCCCGGGCACGCTGCTGCACACGCTGCGCGAGACCCTGCGCCTGCTCGCGCGCCTGCAGCGCCAGCACGCCCAGCTGCGCCTGCAGCCCCTGCGCCTGTGCCTGGCGTTCAACGTCACGGCCGAGCAGGCGCCCCCACCAGCTCTCCTGCCGGCGCAGGCGCGCCGGATCGCTGGCCTGCAACGCCAATGCGATCCGCGCCAGCGCAGCCACCAGTCCCTCGCCTTCCGCGCCGGCCTGCAACGGTGCAGGCTCGGCCAATACCTGCAGCAAGTGGCTGCCATACGCTGCCAGCGTGGCCACATCGGCGCGCGCCGGAAGCGTGGGTTGGGGTAGGGAGCGCACGCAGGTCACGGCAGTGGCGGCGGCCGTGGGCCGTCATCAGCCACCGTTTCCGGCGGCAATGATTCACCGTAGAAGTGGCGCATCAGCGCTTCGTCCAGCGCACGTTCTTCCGGAGTCGCTGCACGACGCACCCGCGGGCGACGACGCGTGTCGGTCGTGGCCACATCGGCCGTTACCTGCTGCCGGGCCCACCCGGCAAACGCCGCCAACGTCTGCGACAACTGCACCTGCTGTTCCTGCGAGGCGACCAGCAGCTGCAGCAGCGGTGCCAGACCAGCCTGCAGGTCTTCGGCCAATGGCGTGGCTGCGGCCTGCGGTACGGCGGCAGCCGGCGCGCTGGCCGGACGTGCATCGGCCAGGCGCTGCAGCGCTGCCAGCAGGGCGGGCCATGGCGCAGGCTCCGGTACGACGGCCACCTCTGCCGGCGGCGGCGGCGGTGGCAGCTGCAACGCACTGGCGATGTCGGCCAACTGCGCGACCACGCGGCCACCGACATCACTGTCACCGGCACCCATTGCCTTGTTGCGCAGGAAATCACGCTTGATCTGCGCCCAGCGTTGCGCGCGTTCTTCATCGAGCACGCCACGCAGCTCGGCCAGCTTCAGCAGATTCTCTTCGGCACCGGTGGTCAGCAGCTGCGCTTCGCCCAGGTAGTGGTCGGAGATCAGCTGCTGCAGCTCGTCGTCATTCATCACCGGCGAAATCTTCTCCGCCAGCTTGTTCATGTTGCGGTAGCTGCCCTGCAGGCGGAAGGGCGGCTCGGTGCGATAGCGGTCATCCTGGGCAGCGCTGGCGATGTACTGCTGGTTGACCTTGTAGACCACATCGCGGACCTGCAGCATGCGCTGCAGGGTGGCGGTGATCTCGTTGATCTCGGCGCCGCTGTAGGCGTGGCTCAAGCCGTTGGTGGACACATCCTTGCCCATCGCGCGGTCGACCAGCAGGTACAGGTCGGCCATCTCGCGCGTGGCCAGCGGCGCCAATACCGGGTTGGAGGTCAGGCTGTTCTCGATGTAGCTGAGCGTGAAGGCTGCTTCCATGCCACCGAGCACATCGCCCAGGTTGTAGATGTCGGCACGGTTGGCCAGCATGTCCGGAATCTTGAACACTTCGCCGGATTCGGTGTACGGGTTGCCGGCCATGACCACGCAGAACTTCTTGCCACGCATGTCGTAGGTGCGCGTACGGCCGCGCCATACGCCTTCGATGCGGCGCGTGCCATCGCACAGCGAGATGAACTTCTGCAGGAACTCGGGGTGCGTGTGCTGGATGTCATCGACATACAGCATGGTGTTGTTGCCCATCTCCAGCGCCAGGTTGAGCTTTTCCAGCTCCTGCCGCGAGGTGGCGTCCGGTGCCTGCTGCGGATCCAGCGACCGCACTTCGTGGCCCAGCGCCGGGCCGTTGATCTTCATGAAGACCAGGCCGAGGCGATGTGCCACGTACTCCATCAACGTGGTTTTGCCGTAGCCGGGCGGCGAGATCATCATCAGCAGGCCCATCAGGTCGCTGCGCTTGTTCTCGCCAACGGTACCCATCTGCTTGGCCAGGTTGTCGCCGATCACGCCGAGATATACGTCGTTGATCAGCTTGTTGCGCACGAAGGACGACAACGGCCGGGCCTTGAACTCCGACAGCCGCAGGGTTTCGCGTTCGCGACCGATGATGCCCTGGCGCACCGCCTGATAGGCATGGAAGGCCGGTACGAACGCCTGCAGGTGATGCTGCAGGCGTGCCAGGAAATCGTCCAGCGACACGGTCAGGCTGCCGTTGTGGATGCGGGCGTGTTCACCCAGCAGGCCGCTGACCTCCGCCTGCAGCGGTGCATCGCTGGCACGGGTGCGCAGCTGTCGCTGCACCAGCAGCAATGCCGCTGCTTCTTCGACATAGCCGGCATGCGCCGACTGTGCCGGCAGCCCGGCGAGCGCCCGCAGCCATTGCCCGGCCAATGCCCAGCGCATGGCCAGCGGATCCTGCGAGCGCTGCAGCGCACGTTCAAGCGCATCACGCTGGCCCGCCTGCTCCAGTTGCTGCGACAGCGCGTCCAGCAATGCCTGCGCGTGCCGGCTGGTGCTGAACACCGGCTCGCCGGCCACCAGTTCTTCGCCCAGGTATGCCGCTGCTGCATCGGCGGCGGCGGCATCGAACGGCAGTGCATGCGCGAGTGCATGGTCATGCAGCGCCTTGGCCATTTCCGCACGCAGGGCCTGGCGCCCCTCATCGGAACCGAACAGGCGCGCGATGGCCTCCGCACCGGCCTGCCGGCCGGGCCACTGCGCCACGGCTTCATCGCGTTGCCGCGCGGCCCAGAACAGCAGTGCCAACGCACGCACATGGGGCGAATGCCGCAGCGGTCCGGCGGCCTGCTGCAGCGGCAACAGCGCGCGCAGGATCAGGGCGGCGTCATGGTCATGGATACCGCGCTCGTAGCCCTCGCGGTAACGGGGCGCGGCAAAGGCGCGGACCCGCTGGCCCAGCGCTTCCGGTTCGGCTGCATCGTGCTGCAGCTGGGCCAGGTCCAGGCCATCGCGGCCCTCCTCCGCAGCCAGCAACAGGCACCCGGCCAGGTATTCGCCACGGTAGATCGCTGCCGATTCCGAATCCAGGGTCACCAGCCAGAACGGCTTGAGCGCATCAAGCTCGGGATCGTGCAGGGTCTCCAGGAAATCGGTGCCTGTGAGGTGGATGGCGAGGGTTTCACCCCGTGGCAGCAGGGTCAGGTCCAGCGCCTGGGTGTTCACGCTGAATCGATGGCGCGGACCAAGGCGGACCACGTTGCCGCCGGCCTCGTACAGGTCGCTGCGGTCGCGCAGCTGGCGCACGGCCTGGTCGCGCACGCCCTTCAGGCGCGCCTCGACATCGTCTGCCTTGACGTTGTCGCGCAGCGCACGCAGGCGCTCGGCCAGTTCACGCAGCTTGAGGATCAGCGGATCGCCGGCGAAGAAAGCGTTGAGCTCGTCGGCCGTGCCGAACCGCTCGGTACGCTTTCCGAGGCCATCAAGGATGCGGTTGGCGGCATCGAGCACCGAGCGCGCCTTGCGCTGGCGATCGTCCAGCAGGGCCTGCTTGTGCGTATCGAAGGCTTCGACCAGCTCTTCGCGCTTGCTCAGGATGTCGCCGAGGAACTGCTCGTGCTCGCCGAACTGGCTTTCCAGTTCTTCCAGCTGCACCAGCAGGCGCGACAACTGTTCGTCGGCCCGCTCAGGGTCGCTGGCCATCGCCAGCGCGCTGGTGATCGACTGCGAGAACAGGGCGAACTGGGCGGCGAACTGGGCCACGGCTTCGGCCGAACCCAGCGACTTGCGGCGCTGTTCGGCGCGTGCGCGTGCCTGGTTCAGGCGCCCGTACAGCAGCGAGATGGATTCGACGACGCGGGTGCGCGCGGTCGCATCGTCGACCTTCAGCCCGGCCATCAGCTCGGACAGCATGTCCAGATCGCCGGCCATGCCGCGCAGGCCGTCCAGCTGCTCATCCAGCTGGCGTGCACTGGCGGCCTGCTGTGCGGCTTCGTCCAGCGCCTGCATGCGGGCGGTCAAGGGGGCCAGTGCTGCATCGCCGGCAAGGAAGGCACCGGTGGCGGCGCCGACACGGTCGTGCGCCTGCACCAGCTCGGCGGCCATCGCCTCGATGCGCGCGGTATCGATGTAGCGCAGTTCGCGGATGGTCAGCAGTCGACCGCGCAGTGCGGTGATCGCGTTGAGCGCTTCGACGAAGGCCTGCACCTCGTTCCAGTTTTCCGGCTGCAGCCGGCCCAGCAGCGCCTTGTGCGTGGCCTCGGCCTCGGCCATTGCCTGGGCCGACTGCTGGCGGATCGACTGCACCTTTTCGTATTCGTCCAGCACCGATTCGCCGGTGGCACTGATCTGCCGCAGCAGGGCCTCGGCGCCATCGCAGGCCTCGTCACCCAGCCAATGATGCGCATCGAAAAGCCGCCGGGTGTCGGCTACCAGGCGCTGGTAGCGCTGCACCGATACATCCTGGCCGTCGATCTCGCGCGCCAGGTTGAACAGGTTGGAGATGCCGCGAACCAGCTCGGCGTTGCCGATGCGCCCCATGAAGGTATTGCCGGGCGGACGGCTGGCGGCGAACTCATCGCTGCTGAAAGGCGTCTGCCAGACCTGCATCGGATGGATGCGGGTCGGCTCGGTGCCTTCGGCATGGAACAGCACCATGCGCCCGTCCTGCATGAAGGCATAGCCGTGGCCGAACACGGGGTTCTGCAGCACGCGCTGGATGGTGTTGTAGACGAACAGCGCCGAACGCCCGCCTTCGCGCTCGTAGAAGATGTACAGCACGTCCTCGCCGTTGGGCGAACGGATGCTGCGCTTGAACTGCATGCCATCCATCGAGGCGTCGAACGCCTTGTGCTCGCCACCCTGCAGGTAATAGCCGCCGGGGAAGATGATGCCGTGGTCTTCGGGCAGCTGCACGCAGGCCTGGACGATGGCATCGTTGCGCACGATGTCGCCGGTAAGCGTGTTGTAGATCAGTCCGCGCCATTCGGTTTCGCGGTAGGGCAGCACTTTCAGCAGCACCAGCGAGCCGACCCGGGCGAACTCGAACTGGGCGTCGTCCAGCGACTGCGTGCTGTCCTCCACCGGTTCGCTGTAGATGCCCTGCCCGGTTTCGGTGTTGTTCTCCACCTTGATGGTGAGATCGCCACCGGTGGTTTCCACGAACAGGGTATCGAGGATGTTCAGATGCGAATGGCGGCCGTTGACGGCAAGGTCGCGCGTGGCGCGGGTCCATTCGAAATCGAAGGGTGGCGGCAAGGCGATGTCACGCTCGCCGCGCGCATCGAGATAGGTCAGTTCACCTTCGCGTGACAACGCCCAGCGGAACACGCGCACGTCGCTGCTGCGCTCGCCGATCTGGAACGAGGCAAGCAGCTTGTCGCCCACCACGATCAGCTGCAGCAGGCGCGCATGCTTGTAGTACGCGTACAGCTCGTTGAAGTCATGCACGAAGCCGGGCTGGTCCAGGAAACTGCCCTTCAGTTCAAGGGCAGCGACGTCGTAGCCATCAGCGCCCTGTACCAGCCGGTACAGACCGAACACATCTTCGATGCGGGTCTGGGTCTTGAGCCCGATGAACACGTTGTAGCCGAACAGCAGGCGATCCGGGCCGACCTGGACGATGTCGCGGCCGACACAGTTGTTCTCGCTGCGGATACGGAAACGGCCGACCACCTCCAGGCGGCTGTCGCCGAACTCGGCCAGGCGCTGGCGGTTCAGCTGCTCGGCAACGGCCTGCAGGCGCTGGCCCTGTTCGCCGAGACGGCGCCGCAGGACTTCATAGGCGCCGCCCTGGGCTACGGCCTGGTCGACGGTATCGCCGGCAGCCTCTGGTGCGACGGACTCGGTGGACGGTTTGGTTTCGGACATCAGCAGGTTTCCGGCTCACGGACGGCCGGCCGTCGATGCGGCCGGCACGGGTGGGCGATGGCGATGGCCATCGCCGGGTGGATCAGCGCGCGCTGTCGACCACAACGGTCGCCGCGACGGGCACGGTCTCTGCGTCCTCGGCGATCTGCCGCGGTGCATTGTCGGCCACGTTGACGCCCAGGTAGCGCTGCATCAGGTCCTGCACGATCGGACTCTTGCCGGCGAAGCCTTCGATCGACTTGCCCAGCGAAACCGCCTTGATCAGGTTCTCGAACATGCCGCCGTCGCCGCCAACCAGGTCGATGTCGGCGTTGCGCAGCGCGCTGGCGATGACGCCGGCGTTCTCGCGCGAGACTTCCTTGCCGGCTTCGATCGAGGCCAGCGCCTGCTTCAGGCTGTTGTCCAGCATCATGCGGAATTCTTCATGGCCGCGCGCCTGGTCGCTCAGCGAGGCGATGGCCTCGAACTTGCGGACCAGGCCCTCGGCCTCGGCCAACAGCTTCTTCTGCACCACGCCGGCTTCGGCGTTGCCCAGCGATTCGGTGGCGGTGGCGCGGGCCAGGCCCATCTTCTCCTCGCCCTGCGCCTGTGCCTGCAGCGTCTCGGCCAGCACGCGCGCCTCGTTGCTGCCCTGCTTCAGGTTCGCTTCGGCCTTGGCTTCGATCACGCGCGCCTCGGCGATGCCGACCTTCTCGATGGCCAGCGCCGACGCTTCGCGTACCTGCGCTTCGGCCAGGCCGGGTGCGGCCTGCTCGGCGCGGAAGGCGTCGGCCAGCAGGCGCTTGGCCTCGGCCTGCTTGCCGGCGGCTTCGTGCTCGGCCTGCGCCAGCGTGGTCAGCTCCACCGCGCGATGCTTGGAGGCGGTCTCGCGGGCCTGGGCTTCCTTCACTTCGCGCACCAGCGATTCCTGCGCCTTCGCCTCGGCTTCCAGGATCAACACCTGCTTCTGGCGGTCGGCCTCGGAGACTTCGCGCACTTCCTTGATGCGCTCTTCTTCCTGCGCCACGGTCTTGTCGATGGAGATGCGTTCGCGGGTGATGTTGGCCACGTCCATCTTGCCCTGCTCGACCACCTTGTCGCGCTCCACGCCCTGCAGCTGCACTTCGCGGTCGGTGGTGACCTGCTCCAGCTGGCGTGCGCGCTCGACGCGCTCGGCTTCGATGGCCACGGCGCGCTGGCGGTTCTGCTCGGCCACTTCAACTTCGCGCATGCGGTTCTGCTCGCGGATGTCGATCACCTGCTGCGCTTCGATGCGGGCATTCTCGGACAGCTGGCGCTGCTCTTCCTGCACCTTGGCGGTCTCGGCTTCCTCGCGCGCACGGATGGTCTCGATCTCGCGCTTCTGCCGTGCCTCGGCTTCGGCCTGCTGCCGTTCAAGGGCCAGCAGTGCTTCGCGGGCTTCGACGTTCTTCTTGGTGATGGCCAGCTTCTCGTTCTGCTCCAGCTCGTTGGTCACCACGTTCTGCGCAGCGGTCAGCTCGGTGATCTTGCGGATGCCCTGCGCATCGAGGATGTTGAACTGGTCCAGCAGCGACTTCGGGGTCTGCTCCAGGTAGTCGATGGCCACGTCTTCCAGCACATACCCATTGAGGTCGTTGCCGATCACCGCGATGATCTCGTCGCGGAATTCCTGGCGCTTCTCGAACAGCTCGGTGAAATCGAACTTCTTGCCGACCGTCTTCAGTGCTTCGGAGAACTTGGCGTTGAACAGCTCATCGACGGCATGCTTGTCCGACGCGCGGTCGGCGCCGATCGCCTTGGCCACGCGCAGTACGTCGGCCTGGGTCTCGTTGACGCGCAGGTAGAACGCCACGGCGATGTCGGCGCGCATGTTGTCGCGGCAGATCAGGCCTTCCTTGCCGCGACGGTCGATCTGCAGGGTGATCAGGCTGATCCGCATCAGCTCGGCGCGGTACAGCACGGGAATGATCAGCGCACCGGTGAAATGCACTTTCGGGGTGGAACTCATGTCGTTGACGATCAGGGCCACGCCCTGGTCGACCTTGCGGTAGAACGCCTTGAACAGACCCGCCACGCCGAGCAGGAGGGCGAGGACGCCGCCCACGATGATCAGGAAGGGGAGCACGGATGCCAACGTCATTGATGTTTCTCCTTGTTGCCCGGAAGCAGGTTGTCCTGGAAGTCGAGGGCGACCGCGTCGGCGCGGACCACCCGGTAATGGTGTTGTGCAGCCACGTGCTCGACCAGCACGATGCGCTCGCCGCGCTGCAGTTCGATGTCGCTGCGGATCTGCAGGACCAGGCCGGCACCGCCGTCATCGACGGTGGCATGGCCACTGCGTGCGTCGACCTTCGGCGAAGCGACCACGCCGACCCGGCCCAGCAGCGAGGCCTGCGGCACAGGGCGCAGGCGCAGCAGGAAGCGGCGGATGGGACGCAGCAGCAGCGCGGTGACCGGCACGGCCGGCAGGGGTGCAAGCACCGCCACGACGGTGCCCAATGACCAGCGCAGCAGGTCGGGCAACGGCAGCAGCAGGTACAGATGGATGAAGTAGGTGAGGGTCCAGGCGAACAGGCTCAGCAGCGTCACCACCACCATGAGCGGCACGCCGCCCAGGCCCCAGCGCGCCAGCAGCGCTGACAGGCCACTGAGATGGGCATCGCCTTCAAGGGCGCCATCGGCACCGGCCTCGCCGAAACCGTCATCGACCAGGCCAAAGGCGGCAATCCCCCAATACAGAACAGCCACCGCCAGCGCGACGCTGTACGGGAGGGTCGGATAACCGAGTACGACGGTTAGGAATTCCTGCATCGCTTGCCTTCCTGGGCGGGGGCGCCAGGCGCCCGTTCGGAGCACGCCACCAGCGGCTCCGTCGATCCTCGTGCCGGCCCTCATGGCCAGCACGCTTGGGATCATCCTATGTGAAGAGGGTGTGCAGGCTCAAATGTGAAGACCGGACACCTCGGAAGTGACCATGTCTCAATCCAGCACGGCGCAATCGGAGCGCCGGACTTCTTCGACGAACGTGCGCATCTTGTAGCCGTCCTTGATGCCCGGCTCCAGTTCGATGCCACTGGAGACATCCACGCCCCACGGCAGGGTCGCCAGCACGGCGTCATGCACGTTCTCCGGCGTCAGGCCTCCGGCCAGCAGGAACGGCCGGTGCAGGCCGGTGGGGATACGCGACCAGTCGAAGGCCACGCCGGTACCGCCGCCGCCGCCCGGCGCATGGCTGTCGAACAGGAAGCCGGCGGCGCTGGGGTAGCGCAGCTGCAGGGTGCGCGCATTGATCTCCTCGCGCCCGCCCATGGCGATCGCCTTCAGGTAAGGCATGTTGAAGCTGCGGCAGAAGCTCTCGTCTTCCTCGCCATGGAACTGCAGCAGGGTCGGCCGCACGGTACGCAGCACCTCGCGCACTTCTTCCCTGCTGTTGTTGCGGAACAGCGCCACCACGTCGACCATCGGTGCGATCGCCTGGCGCATCGCGCGCGCTTCGGCAGGCGCGACCCGGCGGCTGCTCTCGCGGGCGAAGATGAAGCCCACCGCATCCACGCCCAGCTCGCCGGCCAGGCGCACGTCGCCGGCACGGGTCATGCCACAGAACTTGATGCGGGTACGGTAGTAGGAGCGGCTCATAGCGTTACCTCGGCGGGCAGATGCCAGTTGTCGGGGTACAGCGGCCCCAGGAACACCAGTCCCTGCGGAGGAGCGGTGGGACCGGCCACGGTGCGGTCGCGCCCGGCCAGCAGTTCGGCGATCCACTCCACCGGCTGCTCGCCACTGCCGACCAGTATCAACGAACCGACGATATTGCGGACCATGTGATGAAGGAATGCATTGCCGCGCACCGCCACCTCGATGACGTCGTCGTGGCGGCTGACCTGCAGCGACTGCAGCTCTCGCCGGGCATGCAGGGCCTGGCACTGGACCGAGCGGAAGGCGCTGAAATCGTTCTCGCCCAGCAGGGCCTGCCCGGCCAGGTGCATGCGCTCGGCATCGAGCGGGCGCCGCTCCCAGCTCAGGGTCTGCCGGCCCAGCGCCGGGCGCACTTCGCGATTGAGCAGGCGGTAGCGATAACGTCGTGCGCGGGCGGAGAAACGGGCATGAAAATCGTCGGCCACCGGCACGCACCAGCGCACGGCGATCGAACGCGGCAGGCGGGTGGTGGTGCCGAGCATCCACGCGCGCGGATCACGCACCACGTCGGTGTCAAAGTGCACGACCTGGCACTGGCCGTGCACGCCGGCATCGGTGCGGCCGGCGCAGACCACCTGCAGCGGGGTATCGGCCACCGATGACAGGGCCTGTTCCAGGCTGGCCTGGACGCTGGGTCCGCCCTCGCCCAGGTTCTGCCATCCCCTGAAATCGCTGCCGTCGTACTCGACGCCGAGCGCGTAACGCATGTGCTACCTCGATATTGCGGGTGGGGCGGCGCTCAGGCCGGGTCGCGCTCGGACCAGACCGCCAGTTCGTTGCCACCGGGCTCGACGAACTGGAAACGGCTGCCGCCAGGGAAAGAGAACACGGTCCGCACGATCTGACCACCGGCCGCGCGCACCGCCGCTTCCATCGGCGCCAGCTGGTCGGCATACAGCACCAGCAGTGGCGCGCCTTCGCTGGCACGTTGCGGTTGGCCACGGAAGAAGCCTCCCTGCAGGCGGCCATCATCGAAAGCGGTGTAGTCGCTGCCGTAATCGACAAACGACCAGCCGAACACGACCTCGAAGAACGCGCGGCTCGCAGCCGGGTCGCTCGAGGCGAATTCAACGTAGTCGAGACGGCGTTCGCGGGTCATCGCAGGTCCTTGTCGAAGGGATGTCAGGGCAGGCGGGCCAGCAGTTCGCGGGCCTGCGCCTGGCAATGCAGGTCACCCCCTTCGGCAACCTCCTGCAGCAGGGTGCGCGCGGTCTGCGCGTCGCCCAGGTCCAGATAGGCGATGGCCAGTTCCAGCCGCTCCTGGCCGATACGCGGTTCCCAGTCATGGCTATTGTCTGCAGCAGACCCGACGGCGTCCTCGGCGGCAGCACGGTCGTCGTGCAGGTCGACCGGTGCAGCCGTCTCATGCTCATGCGGTTCGGCCGGCAGATCGAACACACCGCGGAACTGCGGCTCCTGTTCGGCCTGCAGCGCGTATTCGGGCACGGCCACCTCGGCTGGCTCGATGGGCGCCACCGCGGCAGCGCCGGCAGGATCGTCCCAGTGCGGCAGATCGTTCACCGCAGCAGGCAGTTCAACCCGTTCGTCTTCATCAAGCTCACCCGCCCGCCACTCGGCCGGCGAGGCATCCTCATGGATGTCCGCAGCTGGCACGTCATGGTCGGCAGTGGCAGCCCAGGCCGGCATCGCCGGTTCCTGGCGTCCGCCATCGGCGGCGAAGTTCACCCCGGCGTCCTGTTCGGTCAGGGTATCCAGCGCGGCACCTGCCGGCAGCGCTGCTGCCAGGCCGGCGGCATCGTGTTCCTCGCGCAGCGGCGGCAGCGGCGAGGGCTTGCGACGACGCAGCAGCCAGGCGCCCAGGGCAACCAGCACGAGCAGCGGCAGGCCCAGCCAGTACCACGGCGTGCCAGCGCCGGGCGCACCGGGCGCCTGGGCCAAACGCTGCTGCGCGGCGGCCAGGTCGTTGTCCTTCATCGCGATCAGTGACTGCTGCTGCTCCTTGAGCTTCTCCAGCTCCGCCACGCGCTGCTTCAGATCGCCGATTTCGGCATCGCGGGTGGCGATGTCCTCCTTGGCCTGGCGCAGTTGTTCGTTGCCCAGCATGTCACCCTCGCTGCCGGCACTGGTGCCGGTGGTTGTGCCCGCGTGCGCGGCGTCGGATGCCAGCGCCGGAGCGATTTCAAGTCGTGCCCCGGTGGCCGCAGCCGGGGAAGAAGCGGCGCCATCGGCCTTGGCCACCGGCATCGCGGCGCCAGCCGGCTGTGGCACGGTGCGTGCCTGCCGCCACTGTGCGGCATGCTCGCGGACCAGCGCGGCCGCCTCGGCCGCATCCACCGCGGCCAGTGCGGTATCACCCGGCATGCGCAGCACCGCGCCCTGCTTGAGCAGGTTGACGTTGCCACGGATGAAGGCTTCGGGGTTGGCACGCAACAGCGCGATCATCGCCCGGTCGCGACTGATCTGATTGCCACGGGCCAGCGAGCCGGCGATCTGCGAAAGCGTCTGTCCGCGCTGCACGGTCACACTGCCGTCTGCAGCGAGTGCAGGTGCAGGTGCAGGTGCAGGTGCAGGTGCTGGCGCAGGTGACGCAGCCCGTGGACGCGGTGCAGCAGGTGCGGCGGCCGCCGTGACCGGTGCCGGCTCGGGTGCGGTTGCAGCGGCGGCAGGCGCATCACGGACGATGGTGTCCGACAGCACGCCGGCCGGCGCGACGATCTCCGGTTCGGCCACGGCCAGTGCACTGGCCGGTGCATCGACCAGCGCCGAGTACTCACGCACCAGCCGGCCCTGGCCCCAGTCGGCCTCGACCAGGAAGCTCAACGAGGGTGTTTCCACTGGCGTCTGCGAGGTCACCCGCACCACCGCCCTGCCCTGCGCATTGCGGGTCAGCTCGAACTGCAGTTCGCTGACCAGACCCGCCGGGCGCTGCAGGCCAACGCGCTCGAAGGTGACCGGCGAAGCGAGCGCGACGCGCAGGTTCTCAAGTTCGGACGGATCGGCCGAGATCACCGGGATCTCGGCCAGCAACGGCTGTCCCGGCTTGGACAGGACCCGGATGTCGCCCAGGCCCAGGGCCATGGCCGAACTGCTGACCAGGGCCAGCAGCGCGGCGGAAAGACAGGTGAGCGGACGCCGTGCGCCCTTGGCTCGTTTATTCATGGGCGACACTATAAAGCGTGCGGACCACGGTCCGCACCCATCGGGGAGGCGGACTGCGCTAGTGCCGGCCATTGGCCGGCAGGCACGGGCATGCACCGATAAGGCACTGCCGGCCAGCGGCCGGCACTACCGGTCAGGCAACGGCAGGGATCAGCGCTTCTCGGCGGCGACCAGCTCGGCCAGCTGCACCGCGTTGAGGGCTGCGCCCTTGCGCACGTTGTCCGACACGATCCACAGGTTCAGGCCGCGCGGATGCGACAGGTCCTCGCGGATGCGGCCGACGTACACCGCGTCGGTGCCCGAGGCATGGGTGACCGGCGTCGGGTAGCCACCGGCCTCGTGACGATCCACCACCTCGATGCCCGGCGACTGTTCCAGCAACGCGCGCGCTTCGGCGACGGTCACCTTGTCACGGGTTTCGATCGCCACCGATTCGGAGTGGCCGTAGAACACCGGCACGCGCACCGCGGTCGGGTTCACGAGGATGCTGTCGTCGCCCAGGATCTTGCGCGTCTCCCAGACCAGCTTCATCTCTTCCTTGGTGAAGCCGTTGTCCAGGAAGTCGTCGATGTGCGGGATCAGGTTGAAGGCGATCTGCACCGGGAAACGCTGCGGATCGATTTCCTGGAAGCTCAGCAGCTGGCCGGTCTGCTTGCCCAGTTCTTCCAGTGCCGAACGGCCACCACCGGATACCGACTGGTAGGTGGACACGTTGATGCGCTCGATGCCGTACTTGCGGTGCAGCGGTGCCAGCGCGACCAGCATCTGCATGGTCGAGCAGTTCGGGTTGGCGATGATGCCGCGCGGACGGTTGGCGACCTGGTCCGGATTGACCTCCGACACCACCAGCGGCACGTCATCGTCGTAACGGAAGGCCGAGGAGTTGTCGATCACCACCGCGCCAGCGGCAGCGAACTTCGGGGCGTATTCCTTGGACACGCTGCCACCGGCCGAGAACAGGGCGATGTCCACGCCACTCGGGTCGAAAGTGGCCAGGTCCTGGATCCTGACCTTGTTGCCGTTGTATTCGACTTCGCCGCCGGCCGAGCGCTCGGAAGCGAGCAGGCTCAGGGTGCCGATCGGGAAATCGCGCTCGGCCAGGATGGCCAGCATGGTCTCGCCGACCGCGCCGGTGGCGCCGACGATGGCGACGTGGAAGCTGCGTTGTGCATTGCTCATGGGGGAACTCTCACGAAAACGGGAAGGGGGAAAACTCACGCACGACAGCTGGGTTCGGGGAGCCTCCTCGGATGGATGCGCGGAGGTTCCCTATCGTTTCCCGCTTTTTTTGTCCGAGGTCGCGCGCGCGGCAAGGGCCGCGTCGGCGTTGATCGCGCTCGGCATGCGCGACGGGCTGCCATCCAGGCCCAGCCCGGCCAGCAGATTGTCCACGGCCATCTGCACCATGGCCGTACGCGTGGCCAGCGATGCGCTGCCGATATGCGGGGTCAGCACGATGTTGCGCAGGGCCAGCAGTTCCGGCCGCACGTTCGGTTCGCCTTCGTAGACATCCAGGCCGGCCGCCGCCAGGCGACCGTTGGCCAGTGCATCGGCCAGCGCCAGTTCGTCGACGATGCCGCCGCGGGCGATGTTCACCAGGGTGGCAGACGGCTTCATCTTGGCCAGCGCGGCGGCGTCGATGATGTGGTGCGAGGCGGGGGTGTATGGCAACACGGTCAACAGATGGTCGGACTGCGCCAGCAGCGTGTCCAGATCCACATGGGTCGCGCCGAGCGCGGCTTCGGTATCGGCCGGCAGCCGCGAACGGTTGTGGTAGAGCACCTTCATGCCGAAGCCGTGCGCGCCGCGACGGGCGATGCCCTGGCCGATGCGGCCCATGCCGAGGACGCCCAGCGTGCTGCCATGGATGTCGGCACCCAGCATGGTCTGGAACGACCACTGCCCCCACTGGCCATCGCGCAGCCAGCGCTCGGATTCGGTGATCCGGCGCGCGGTGGCCATCAACAGCGCAAAGCCGAGATCGGCGGTGGTCTCGGTGAGAACGTCCGGGGTGTTGCTGGCGAGAATGCCGGCGGCGCTGAGCGCGTCGACATCCAGATTGTTGTAGCCGACGCCGACATTGGCGATCACCTTCAACTGCGCGGCATCGGCGACCTGGGTCGCACCGATGCGCTCGTTGAGGGTGATGATCGCCCCGTCAACGTCCGCCAGCTGCGCGGCGATCTGCTGTGGCGACCAGGCGGTGACGGTATCGGTGGTGCGCAGCTGCACGCGATCGCGCAGCAGCGCGATGGCCGCGTCGATCAGCGGCTGGCTCACCCATACCGTCGGCCGTGTATCAGCCATCAAGCTGGCCGGGAATGCGCGGGGTGATGGTGCCGACATCGCCGCACTGCGCGCGGTGGCGCAGCGCCTGGTCCATCAGCACCAAGGCCATCATCGCCTCGGCGATGGGCGTGGCGCGGATGCCGACGCAGGGATCATGGCGGCCGGTGGTGACCACCTCCACCACATTGCCAGCCGTATCCAGCGATTCACCCGGCAGGCGCAGGCTGGAAGTCGGCTTGAGCACCATCGAGGCGACCACCGGCTGGCCGGTGGAAATGCCACCGAGAATGCCGCCGGCATGGTTGCTGGCAAAACCCTGCGGGGTCAGCAGGTCACGGTGTTCGGTGCCCTTCTGCATGGCGCTGGCGAAACCGTCGCCGATCTCCACGCCCTTCACCGCGTTGATGCTCATCAGTGCGGCCGCGAGCTCGCCATCAAGCTTGCCGTAGATCGGCTCGCCCCAGCCCGGCGGTACGTTGTCGGCGACCACGTCCACGCAGGCACCGACCGAATCGCCGGACTTGCGCAGCGCATCCATGTACGCCTCCAGCTCGGGCACCTGTGCGGCGTGCGGCCAGAAGAACGGGTTGTCCTCGACTACCGACCAGTCGAAACCGGCCGGAGTGATCCCGCCCAGCTGCGACAGGTAGCCGCGCACGGTGATGCCGAAACGCTCGGCCAGCCATTTCTTGGCGACCACACCAGCAGCCACGCGCATGGTGGTCTCGCGCGCCGAGGAGCGGCCACCGCCGCGCGGGTCGCGGATGCCGTACTTGTGCCAGTAGCTGTAGTCGGCATGCCCCGGACGGAACTGCTGGCCGATGTTGCTGTAGTCCTTGCTGCGCTGGTCGGTGTTGCGGATCAGCAGCGCGATCGGGGTGCCGGTGGTCAGGCCCTCGTACACCCCGGACAGGATCTCGACCTCGTCGGCCTCGCGCCGCGCCGACGTATGCCGGCTCTTGCCGGTGGCGCGACGCTGCAGGTCATGGTTGAATTCGGCCGCGTCCAGCGCCAGCCCCGGCGGGCAGCCATCGATCACGCAGCCGATGGCCGGCCCGTGTGATTCGCCGAACGTGGTGACGGTGAACAGCTTGCCGAACGAATTGGAGCTCACGGGCGCTGCGCCGCCAGTTCGGTGATGCGCGCGCTGTGGGCGATCAGCTCGCGGCACTCGACCGCGAAGATGCCCATCTGGCCGACCTTGAATTCGACCCAGGCGAAATCCACTTCCGGCAGCAGCTTGATCAGGTGCTGTTCGGATTCGCCCACTTCACAGATCAGCAGGCCGTCCTCGCTCAGGTGCAGCGGCGCGTCGCGCAGGATCTTCAGCACCAGGTCCAGGCCGTCGTCGCCGGCACGCAGGCCCATCTCCGGCTCGTAGGAGTATTCCTGCGGCAGGGCGTCGGTCTCGTCGTTGGTGACGTACGGCGGGTTGGTGACGATCAGGTCGTAGTGGCGACCGGTCAGGCCGTTGAACAGGTCCGACTTCAGCAGGGTCACGTTGTGCGCCTGCAGGCGTTGCTTGTTCTCTTCGGCCAGTGACAGCGCCTCATCGCTGAGGTCCACGCCGTCCACTTCCCAGTTCGGGTAGTAGTGGCCCATGGCGATGGCGATGCAGCCCGAACCGGTGCACAGGTCCAGCGCGCGGTTGACATCGCGGCCGGCCAGCCACGGCTCGAAGCCGCACTCGATCAGTTCGGCGATCGGCGAACGCGGCACCAGCGCGCGCGTGTCGCTCTTGAAGCTGAGGCCGGCGAACCAGGCCTCACCGGTCAGGTAGGCAGCCGGGATGCGCTCGTCGATGCGGCGCTGGAACAGCTCCAGCACCGCCAGCTTCTCTTCGCGCAGCAGGCGCGCCTGGCCATAGGCCGGGCCGAGGTCGTGCGGCAGGTGCAGGCCGTGCAGCACCAGCTGGGTGGCCTCGTCCAGGGCATTGTCGTAGCTGTGCCCGAAGGTCAGGCCCGCAGCATTGAAACGGCTGGTGCCGTAGCGGATCAGATCGATGATCGTGTGGAGTTCGGCGGCCGTTTCAGCGGTCATGGCGGTACTGCGGGCAAAGTGGCCCCCGATTATAGGGGTTGCCGCCTGCGCCGGCATCCGTTGCGGCAGAAACGATCCAGCCGCAGCCGGTATGATGGTGGCCACTTCCTGCGGCGGAATCCCATGTTCAATCGCAACGTCGGCATCATCCTGCTGATCGCCCTGGCGGCGGGCCTTGGCCTGCTCGCCGCCCAGCAGGTGTTCGCGCCGAAGCCGCCGGCCGGGCAGCCGGCCACCGAAGCGATCACCCTGTACCCGCAGCCGCGCGCCCTGCCCGACTACAACCTGGCCCAGTCCGACGGCACGCGCCTGATTCCCGGCGAACTGAAGGGCCACTGGACCCTGGTGTTCCTCGGCTTCACGTTCTGTCCCGACGTCTGCCCGACCACCCTGGCCGAGCTGGCCGGCGCGCAGAACCAGTGGGAAGCCCTGCCCGACGGCCTGCGCCCGCGCGTGCTGTTCGTCTCGGTCGACCCGGAGCGCGACACCGCCACGCGCCTGGGCGAGTACGCCCATGGCTTCCACAAGGACACCCTGGCGGCGACTGCCGACATCCCCTCGCTGGAGCGCTTTGCCACCTCGCTGGGCTTCGTGTTCCAGAAGGTGCCGGGCAAGCACTTCGACGAGAATCCCGAGGATTACACCCTCGAGCACTCCGCCAGCCTGGCCGTGCTCGATCCGCAGGGCCGGCTCGCCGGCCTGGTGCGGCCCCCGTTCAATGCGCCGGCGATCGCCCGCGACCTGCAGAAGCTGACCGAGAAATCCGCCCCATGAGTCTGACCACCGCCCTGACGTACGTCCTGCCCCACCGCCTGCTGTCCTCGATGGCGCGTTCGCTGGCGTACTCGGACAACCCGCGCGTATCGCGCTGGCTGATCGACACGGTCACCCGCAAGTTCAACGTCAACCTGGATGAAGCGGCCAATCCGGACCCGCGCAGCTACCCGACCTTCAACCAGTTCTTCACCCGCGCGCTGAAACCCGGCGCGCGCGTGGCCGATGCCGATCCGCGCAGCCTGGTGATGCCGGCGGACGGCCGCATCAGCCAGCTCGGAAAGATCGACGCCGGGCGCATCTTCCAGGCCAAGGGGCAGTCGTTCACCGCCGCCGAGCTGTTGGGCAGCGCCGAGGACGCCAAGCCGTTCAACGAGGGCCTGTATGCCACGGTGTACCTGTCGCCGCGCGACTACCACCGCGTGCACATGCCGTGGACCGGCACCCTGCGCGAAACCGTGCACGTGCCCGGTCGCCTGTTCAGCGTCGGCCCGGCCGCAGTGAACAACGTGCCCGGCCTGTTCGCACGCAACGAACGCCTGGTCTGCCATTTCGATACCAGCTTCGGCCCGATGGTCAGCGTGATGGTCGGTGCGCTGCTGGTGTCGGGCGTGGAAACGGTGTGGAGCGGCGAAGAGATTCCGCACTACGGCGACCGCATTACCCGCAAGGATTACCGGGGCCGCGGCATCACGCTGCAGCGCTTCGAAGAGATGGCGCGCTTCAATTACGGCTCGACCGTGATCGTGCTGCTGCCGCCGGGCGTGGCCGAATTCGCCCCGCATCTGGATGCCGAGCATCCGGTACAGCTGGGCCAGGCACTGGCCAAGCTGCGCTGATCCTGCGGTAGTGCCGGCCGCTGGCCGGCATCTCCGTTGATCCAACGCATCGAGCGTTGCCGGCCAGCGGCCGGCACTACCGGACAGGTGCGTTACTGCAGGGTCGGCGCCGGGCCGACGTCCATGCCGTCGTAGTCTTCCACGCCCATCTGCGTGGCCAGCGCGCTCAGTTCCTGGTTGCGCTTGTCCAGCGAGGTTTCGTCGTGCACTTCCACGCGCTCCACATGCAGCACGTGGAATGCAGCCTCACCGTCTTCCGGCTCCTGCTCGAACACTTCCACCAGCACATAACCCTGTGCCTGCAGGTGGGTGGCAAGTGCGTGCAGCGGCTCGGCGGTGGAGTGCACGAAGAAGTACCCCCACAGCAGCGGGGCGTCGAGGTCCCAGTCGGTGTTCTCGCGAAGGTTGGTGAACAGGTTGCGGGTGTCTTCGAGGTCCATGCGATATCCAGAGTGCGGAGAGATTATTTGTCGCAGCCCTGCAGCTTCAGCACCTGGCCGTGGCGCAGGCTGTAGCCGGGGGCCTTGAGGCCATTGGCGCGGGCCAGCACCGGCACATCGCACTGGAACTTCGCGGCGATCCGGCCCAGGGTCTCACCCTTGCCGACCTTGTAGCTGCGGGCCGGCTTGGCGCGCGGGGCCGGCGCCGGGCGCGGCGCAGCCACCGGCGCGGCGGGCGTGGTCGGCACGCTGCTGGCGGCATTGGGATCGACCACCGGCACCACCCCGCCCACGGCCACGCTGCCGGTGTAGCTGGCAGCACTCGGGCGCACGATCGCGGCATTGAGGTCGGCGGTGATCAGGGTGCGGGCCAGATCGGCACGCGGGCCGCTGACGCAGTTGCGCGCGTACAGGCCAGCAATGCGGTTGGTGGCGTTGATGAGGGTTCCTGCCGGAATCCAGCCATCGGCCTCATAGCGCGGGTTGAGGTTGCGCAATGCGCGCATGTAGCCATCGCGGGTGCCATGGCTGCCCAGGCAGATGGTCAGTTCGTAGATCGTGCTCGAGCGGGCCAGGCGGATGGTGGCCGGCTGCGCGTTGATCTTCGGGAACTCCACGCCGTACTGCTGGGGGTGCAGGAAGATCCAGGACGCGGCGATCACCATCGGCACGTAGTCCTTGGTTTCGCCCGGGAACTGGTTGTAGACGCTGTCCACCCAGAAGCTCTGGCCCGGGTACTGCTTGTACACGCGCGCTGCGCGGCCCTCACCGCCGTTGTAGCCGGCCAGCGACAGTTCGACGTTGTTGTTGAGCTCACGCATCCGCTCGTTGAGGTACGTCGCGCTGGCTTCGGCGGCGCTGCGCGCATCGAAGCGGGTATCGAAACCGGTACCGTCCGGGCCGAGGCCGAAGCGGCGGCCGGTGGCCGGCATGAACTGCATCAGGCCCGCGGCGCCCGCACGCGAGGACGCATGTACACGGCCGTTGGATTCCTTGGCCATGATGCCGAACAGCAACGCCTCGGGCAGGCCGCGCTTCTCCCATTCCGGCCACATCACCGCACGCAGGTTCTGGTAATTCTCGTAAGTGGTCATCAGCGCCGGGCGCATGTCGGTCAGCCAGCGGCGGATGCCGGCCTGCACGGCGGGGTTGTACTCGACCATGTTGTCGAAGGCATGGCGCTTGTCATTCAGCAGCGCGGCTGCGCGGGCCGCCTCGGGCACGTCGGCAGCCAGCGGGCCGACATGGTCCGGGTCGGCTTCCAGGCGGTCGCCGGCTTCATCGGCCACGTCATCATCGGCGGCGGCATCGGCATCGTGCTTGAGCAGGCGCTTGTAGGTCGCCAGCATGTTGCTCATCTGGCAACCCTTCTGCTTCACGCATTCGCTGATGACATCTTCCATGTCCTCCAGCGCGGCATCGGCCTCGTTGCGCCCCTTCGGATCGGCGTTGGCCACCAGCAGAACGGCATCGCTGTAGCGCTTCTCGGCTGCAGTCATGCGCTGCTGCAGGGCATCCACTTTCACCTTGTCCCGGGCCGAAACCCGCTGTGCGTGGGCCTCCGGTGCCAGGGAAACCAGGCCAGCCAGGGCCAGCAGCGGCCAGGTGCGGGAAATCAGGACAGGAACGGGCATTGGTGGCACTGTGTATGAAACAGGCAGGCAGAGTAGCGGCGCTGCCAAGGTCGGGGCAAGCCGACCTTCGGCCCGTCACCGTCGGCGGTTAACATTGGCACATTCATCACAAGGGCTGGACCATGGATCCGATTCTGCTCGGCAAAGGCATCACCGACGATGTGGCTGTCACCCTGCTGCCGAAACTCGGCAACCGCCATGGGCTGGTCGCCGGCGCCACCGGCACCGGCAAGACCGTGACCCTGATGACCCTGGCCGAGGGCTTCTCGCGGATCGGGGTACCGGTGTTCCTGGCCGATGTGAAGGGCGATGTCTCCGGCCTGGCCGTGCCGGGTACCGGCGCCGAGAACCTGCTCAAGCGCGCGGCCGAGATCGGCGTGAGCGACTATGCTCCGGCCGCCAGCCCCACCGTGTTCTGGGACCTGTACGGCAAGCTGGGCCACCCGGTGCGCACCACCGTGAGCGAGATGGGCCCGACCCTGCTGGCCCGCATCCTGGAGTTGAACGACACCCAGGCCGGCGTGCTCGACATCGTGTTCAAGCTGGCCGACGACCGCGGCCTGCTGTTGCTGGACATGGACGACCTGCGCGCCCTGCTCGGCCTGGTGGCCGAGGAGCGCAAGGACATCTCCACCGAGTACGGCCTGGTCAGCGCGCAGTCGGTAGCCGCCATCCAGCGCGCCCTGCTGCGGCTGGCCCAGGACGGCGGCGAGCACTTCTTCGGCGAACCGGCGCTGGAACTGGCCGACATCATGCGGGTCAACCATGACGGCCGCGGTGTCATCGGCATCCTTGCCGCCGACCAGCTGGTGCTCAAGCCCAAGCTGTACTCCACGTTCCTGCTGTGGCTGTTGTCGGAGCTGTTCGAGCAGCTGCCCGAAGTGGGCGACCTCGACAAGCCGAAGCTGGTCTTCATTTTCGACGAAGCGCACCTGCTGTTCGACGATGCACCGCCCGCTCTGGTACAGCGCATCGAACAGGTGGTGCGGCTGATCCGTTCCAAGGGCGTGGGCGTGTACTTCTGCTCGCAGTTCCCGGACGACGTGCCGGCCAACATCCTTGGCCAGCTCGGCAACCGTGTACAGCACGCGCTGCGCGCATTCACCCCGCGCGACCAGAAGGCGGTGAAGACCGCCGCCGAGACCTTCGTACCGAACCCGAAGCTGGATGTGGTGAAGGTGCTCAGCCAGCTCGGTACCGGCGAGGCGCTGGTCTCCACGCTGCAGGACAAGGGCGTGCCGATGCCGGTGCAGCAGACGATGATCGCGCCTCCCCGCTGCCGCATGGGACCGGTCACCGACACCGAACGTACGCAGGTGCGTGCCGGCAGCCCGGTCGGCACGCGCTACGACACTGCCGTCAACCGCGAATCGGCAGCCGAACTGCTGGCGCAGCGCGCGCAGAAGGCCGTCGAGAAAACCGATGCGCCGGCCGCGCGCAGCCGTGAGCAGGACGAGGCGCAGGAAGGCGGTTTCGGGCAGTCGATCAAGGACGCTATTTTCGGCACCAAGCGCCGCCAGGGCATGATCGAGACGATGGCCAAGCAGACCACGCGTACGGTCGGCACCAAGCTGGGCAACCAGATCGTGCGCGGCATCCTCGGTGGCATCTTCGGCGGCAAGCGCTGAGAGCCCCGGCAGTTCCCTTTGCGGCGCGCCGGCGACGGCGCGCCGTAGTTGTTTCATTCCGCACGAGAATCCGCATTACATGTCGCGTTGGCGTCCCCCCGCAGAAAAGAGCACCGCACTGATCACCGCCGCCGGCCATGCACGCCTGAAAACCGAGCTGGATGAGTTGTGGCGGGTGCGTCGACCCGAGGTGGTCAAGGCGCTGGCAGCAGCCGCGGCCGAAGGCGATCGCTCGGAGAATGCCGAATACACCTACCGCAAGAAGCAGCTGGGCGAGATCGATCGTCGCGTGCGCTACCTGACCAAGCGCCTGGAATCGCTGCGCGTGGTCGACACCACGCCGACTGATCCGCAAGCGGTGTTCTTCGGTGCGTGGGTTGAGCTGGAGAACGTGGACAGCGGGCAGACCAGCCGCTACCGCATCGTCGGGCCGGATGAGACCGATGCGGGGCTGGGCTGGATCAGCATCGATTCACCCTTGGCGCGGGCCTTGTTGAAGAAGCGCCTGGATGATGAGTTTTCAGTGGAACTGCCCAGTGGCAACCACACCTTTGCGGTGATCGGTGTGGAGTACGAGACCGCGGCCAACGGCTGAGCCTGTGGCGGGCAGCGGCGCTCAGCCGGGCATGGGCCCGGTTCTAGAGAAGCGGCGGCGGATAGCGGCGCCCTTCGCGCAGCGGACGGAAATAATCGTCGTTCGCGTAAAAGGCTGGCGCCTGGTCGGTGTGCCAGCCGGGAATACCCGCCAATGGCAGCGGACGCAGTTCCAAGGGATCGAGCAGCACCCTGCCCTCCTCGATGGCGCGCGCGACCGTGTCGATGCAGCCCGCATCGTCATCGCCCTGCAGCACCACGCATTTGCCGACCAGCAGCCGGCCCGGCAGCAGCGCCTGTTCCATCAAGGCATGACCGAATACCGCGGCGATGGCGATCCGTCCTGACTGCCAATGGATCGGCTCGAACAGCACGCGCCACTGGTGAGCATCCCAGGCTGCAAGCAATGCCGGGTCGCGCACGCGTACCACCACGCCGGTTTCATCGAACTGGGTCAGCGCGGCCTGCGCGCGGTTGCGCTGTCCTGCGGCCATGCCCTCGATGTGCCGGCATTGCTGCGCGTTGAGTGCGCACTTGATCGGCAGGTAGCGTGCCCAGACCAGGGCGTTGAACAGGTCGTGCCAGTTGCCCGCGCGGGTTGCGATGCGCCCTTCGGCAATGCGCGTTTCGTAGTGCAGGCCGTCGGCCAGCAACGCCGCATCCTGTTCAACAACGCGCTTGCCCGGCAGCGCCAGGCGCGCGTCCAGATCGACCACGCGTGGCCAGTCCGCTGCCGTCAGCAGATCGCCGAACCCGGCGATACCGGCAAACAGCGGATGATCGAAGGCAGCCCTGTCCACCGCCGCACGCAGCGGCGGCACGAAGCGGCGGGGGCCGCCATCAGCAGCCTCCGCCCCGGTCACAGCACCTTGAGGTCGAATGCCGGGCGCGTGGTCGGCGGCAGTGCGTCGCCGTAGAGATCGTGCTCGTCGCTCTCGGTGATTTCCACGTCGACGAACTCACCCACGCGCAACGCCACCTGGTCTGCGTTCTGGATATGCACCAGGCCGTCGATCTCCGGCGCATCGGCCCTGGAACGGGCCACCGCGATATCGCCTTCGATGGCATCGACCAGGCATTGCTGCACCGTGCCGATCTTGGCTTCCAGACGCGAAGCCGAAATCTGCGCCTGCTTCTCCATGAAGCGCGCCAGTCGTTCCTGCTTCACTTCTTCCGGCACCGGGTCCGGCAGGTTGTTGGCCGTAGCGCCCTCCACCGGTGAGTAGGCGAACGCACCGACGCGGTCCAGCTGCGCTTCGTCCAGGAAGGACAGCAGCTCTTCGAACTCGGCCTCGGTCTCGCCCGGGAAACCGACGATGAAGGTCGAACGCACGGTGATATCCGGCGCGATGCGGCGCCAGTTCTGCACCCGCTCCAGGGTCTTCTCGACCGCGCCGGGGCGCTTCATCAGGCGCAGGATGCGCGGGCTGGCGTGCTGGAACGGGATGTCCAGGTACGGCAGGATCCGGTTCTCGGCCATCAGCGGCACCACGTCATCGACGTGCGGATACGGATAGACGTAGTGCATGCGCACCCACGCATCCAGTTCGGACAGGCCTTCGCACAGTGCCTTCAGGCGGGTCTGGTAGGCCTTGTCGCGCCACATCTTCTCGGCGTACTTCACATCCACGCCATAGGCAGAGGTGTCCTGCGAAACCACCAGCAGTTCGCGCACACCGCCGCGCACCAGGCGCTCGGCTTCGCGCAGCACCTCGTCCACGGGACGCGAGACCAGCTTGCCGCGCATCGACGGAATGATGCAGAAGCTGCAGTGGTGGTTGCAGCCTTCGGAAATCTTCAGGTATGCGTAGTGGCGCGGGGTCAGCTTGATGCCGTAGTCCGGCACCAGATCCACGAACGGGTCGTGCTTGGGCGGCAGCGCCGCATGCACTGCTTCCATCACGCTCTGGTAATCCTGCGGCCCGGACACCGCCAGCACGTTCGGGTACGCCTCGCGGATCTGCTCCGGGCGCTTGCCCAGGCAGCCGGTGACGATGACCTTGCCGTTCTGGTTCATCGCCTCGCCGATGGCATCCAGCGATTCGGTCACCGCCGAATCGATGAAGCCACAGGTGTTGACCACCACCACGTCGGCCGAATCGTAGGACGGGACGATGTCGTAGCCTTCCGACCGCAGCTGGGTGAGGATGCGCTCGGAATCGACGAGGGCCTTCGGGCAGCCAAGGCTGACGAAGCCGACTTTGGGGTTCAGCTGGGACATGGAATCGCGGGACTCTGGGGGCCTGGGCCCCTGCCGGCATGGCAGGGGGACCTGGGGGCCGGGGCCTGAAAGGGCGCCAGTATACCGGGGTTGGGCAGCGGCCTCTGAATCGCGAGCCGCCCGATCCCGCACAGCCGCTGACATCGCGCTAACCCGCCCAGCACCGACAATGCAGGCCTGGCCCCTGCAACGAGGTACACCCCTATGTCCGAATGGATCATCCTGGATACGCATTACGGCCCGGTCCGCGCCTGGCAGGCACTGCCCGAGGGCAAACCCCGTGGCGCGCTGGTGGTGGTGCAGGAGATCTTCGGCGCCAACCCGCATATCCGCGGCGTCGCCGGACGCTTCGCCGCCCAGGGCTACGCCGTGTTGGCCCCCTCGTTCTTCGACCTGGTCGACGGCCCCGAGGCCGACCCGGATGCCCTGCCCTACAGCCCCGAGGGCGTGAAGGATGGGCTGGAACGGGTTACCGCGCTGGGCATGGAAAAGGCACTGGAAGTGGTCCGTGCCGCAGCAACCCGGCTGGCACCGCACGGCAAGGTCGGCACGGTCGGCTACTGCTGGGGTGGCAGCGTCGCCCTGCTGTCCGCGCTGCGCCTGGGCCTGCCCTCGGTGAGCTACTACGGCGCGCGCAACGTGCAGTTCCTGGACGAGACGCCGAAGGCCCCGGTGATGTTCCACTTCGGCGCGCAGGACAAGAGCATCCCGCCCGAGGCGATCCAAGCGCACCGTGAGAAGCTGCCGCAGATGGCGACCTACGTCTATCCGGCCGACCATGCCTTCAACCGCGAGGTCGGACATGCGTATGATCCAGACAGCGCCGCCCTGGCGCTGCAACGCACCCTGGACTTCTTCTCGGAGCATCTTGGATGAGCGATTTCGAACTCGATTCACGCCTGGCCACCGATAGCGTACTGGTGGCCGAAGGCCCGTTGTCGCAAGTGCGACTGATGAACGACGAACGATTCCCCTGGCTGGTCCTGGTGCCGCGTCTGGCCGGGGTGACCGAGTGGATCGAGCTGGACGGCGAGCAGCAGGACAAGCTGCGCACCGAGCTCAACCGCGCCTGCAAGGCCCTGCACGGTTCGGACGGGGTGGAGAAGATCAACATCGGCGCGCTGGGCAACATCGTGCGCCAGCTGCATTTCCACGTGATCGGCCGCCACGACGGCGATCCGGCGTGGCCGGGACCGGTCTGGGGCAGTGGCCCGGCGCACCGCTATGAGCCGGCCGCGCTGGACCAGCATGTCGCCTACTGGAAGGAACGGCTAGGATATCCAGCCCATTCCTGAGCCAGTGCCGACCCGATGCGATTCAATATCGTCGCCGCCATCCTGCTGATCCTGATCGGCCTGTTCATGCTGGCCAGCAACCTGGGCTGGACCAACCTGAACCTGTCGCGCCTGCTGCTGACCTGGTGGCCGCTCGGCCTGGTGGCCGTAGGCATCGCGATCCTGTTCGGTCGCGGCAAATAAGGTAGCGCCGGGCCATGCCCGGCGAACGCAGCGCGCGGACCCACAAAACGGAAACGCCGGGCATGGCCCGGCGCTACCGATACGCGCTGACGCAAGCTGTCAGGTGCGCGGCAGGGTCACGCCGGTCTGGCCCTGGTACTTGCCGCCGCGATCCTTGTACGAGGTCTCGCACACTTCATCGGACTGGAAGAACAGCATCTGCGCCACGCCTTCGTTGGCGTAGATGCGCGCCGGCAGCGGCGTGGTGTTGCTGAATTCCAGGGTCACGTGGCCTTCCCACTCCGGCTCCAGCGGGGTCACGTTGACGATGATGCCGCAGCGCGCATAGGTGCTCTTGCCCAGGCACACCACCAGGGTGTCGCGCGGAATGCGGAAATACTCGACCGTGCGCGCCAGCGCGAAGCTGTTCGGCGGAATGATGCACTCGTCACCGACGATATCGACGAAGCTGCCCGGATCGAAATGCTTGGGGTCCACGATCGTCGAGTTGATGTTGGTGAACACCTTGAACTCGCGCGAGCAGCGCACGTCGTAGCCGTAGCTGGATGTGCCGTAGCTGACGATGCGCTCGCCGTTGGCCTGCTTGACCTGCCCGGCCTCATACGGCTCGATCATGCCGTGCTGTTCGGACATCCGGCGGATCCAACGGTCACTCTTGATGCTCATGCTCTGTCCTGGGTGCGAGGGGGCGCGAGGATTCTAGCAGGGGGCCGGGCGTCGCCGCCGCAGCCCCCAGCGGGCCCTTACAACAGCGAGGACAGGATCGGGATCGAAGCGCGCGGGCGCTTGCCCACTTCCTCGACCAGACGCTGGGCGGCACGGTGGTAGGCCTGGGCCGCCGCCGATTCCGGCTGCGCGGCGGTGATCGGGGTACCGGCATCGCCCTGCTCGCGG
Source organism: Stenotrophomonas sp. 1278 (assembly GCF_029892765.1). Taxonomy (NCBI): domain Bacteria; kingdom Pseudomonadati; phylum Pseudomonadota; class Gammaproteobacteria; order Lysobacterales; family Lysobacteraceae; genus Stenotrophomonas; species Stenotrophomonas sp. 1278. The sequence continues at coordinate 29,872 of NZ_JARXWD010000007.1, read as the reverse complement.
ATGCCGATCTGCAGCGGCAGCGACCCCAGCAGCGGCACGCCGTACTGCGCCGCCATGCGCTCGCCACCACCCTCGCCGAACAGGTGCTCCACATGCCCGCAGTTGCTGCAGATATGCACGGCCATGTTTTCGACCACGCCCAGCACCGGCACCTCGACCTTCTCGAACATCTTCAGCGCCTTCTTCGCATCCAGCGTAGCGATGTCCTGCGGCGTGGTGACGATCACCGCGCCGGCCAGCGGGATCTTCTGCACCAGGGTCAGCTGGATGTCGCCGGTGCCCGGCGGCAGATCGATCAGCAGATAGTCCAGGTCGTCCCACAGCGTGTCTTCGAACAGCTGGGTCAACGCCGCCGTCGCGCGCGGTGCGCGCATGATCAGCGGCGTTTCATCCTCGACCAGATAACCGATCGACATGGTGTCCACGCCGAAGGCCCGCATCGGCTCGATGCTCTTGTTGTCCGGGCTTTCCGGGCGACCGGACAGGCCGAGCATCGCCGGCACGCTGGGGCCGTAGATATCGGCATCAAGCACGCCTACGCGCGCCCCCAGCTGCTGCAGTGCGACGGCCAGGTTGACCGCCGTGGTCGACTTGCCCACGCCACCCTTTCCCGAGCCCACCGCGATCACGTTGCGGATGCGCGCATGCGGCGCCAGTCCCTTCTGCACCTGGCTGGCATGCGGACGACGGGAAGAACTGTTCACTGCGGGCTCCGGGTGAATCGACAAGAAGAACCCAACATCATACTAGCTGGACGTACGCTGACTGAAATTCAGGATTGCTACAGATTCGTGCACAGATTGTTAAGTTCATGTTACGTTCGCTAAGCACTGGTTTTGGGCTGCGTTGCTGGATCTACGGCACGCACGATGGCGCATGCGCAGTGCCGTACTCGTATTTGCTCTCTGAACGGAACTACATGAAAGACCTTCGCAATTCCGCACGTCGCAACACCCTCGCTGTCGCCTTGATCTCCGCCCTGGTTGCCGCCTCGCCGGCAATGGCCCAGGACAAGGCCACCAATCTGGACAAGATCACCGTCACCGGCTCGCTGATCCCGCAGACCCAGGTCGAGACCCAGACCCCGGTCATGACCATCAGCGCTGAAGCCATCCAGTCGCGCGGCTTCAACAGCGTCGCCGAGGTGCTGCAGCAGTCCTCGCTGACCACCGGCGGCATCCAGGGTGGCCAGACCTCCGCTTCGTTCACCCAGGGCGCTGAAGCCGCTGGCATGTTCGGCCTGAATCCGGGTTACACCAAGTACCTGATCAACGGCCGTCCGATGATGTCCTACCCGGCGCTGTACAACGGCGGCGACGCGTTCAACAACATCAGCGGCATTCCGATCGACATCGTCGAGCGCATCGAAGTCCTGCCGGGTGGCCAGTCCTCCCTGTACGGTTCGGATGCGATCGCCGGCGTGGTCAACATCATCCTGAAGGACCACATGGAAGGCGGCAGCCTCTCCGTGCGTGGCGGCACCTCCACCGAAGGCGGTGGCAACAGCTTCCGCGTCAGCGGTGCACACGGCTTCTCGGCGCTGGACGACCGCTTCAATGCACTGGTCAACGTACAGATCGAAAGCAGCAACCCGATCTGGGGCTACCAGCGTGACCTGACCAAGCAGAACAACGCGAACGGCTACACCGCGCAGCTGCCGTCGAACGACTTCGCCGTCATCGACGCCAAGACCAATGCGCTGTACATGATGGACCCGAGCAACTGCGCCAACGTTGCCGGCCAGTTCGACGGCACCACCGTGCTGGCGAACCGCCCGACGGGCCAGTCCTGCGGCTCGGTCTTCGGCGCCGGCTACAAGACCCTGAAGAACGGCAAGGACAGCGGCCAGTTCTACTCGTCGATGACCTTCGACGTGAACGACAACTTCCAGCTGTTCGCCGACGTGCTGTACAGCAAGGAAAAGACCGAATACACCTCGGGCTCGAACTACCTCTGGTGGGGCACCAAGAGCACCATGGGTGGCTTCTATGACCAGGCCTCCGGCAAGCTGGTCAACCTGCAGCGCGCGTTCGCTCCGGAAGACATCGGCGGCGAAGGCTACAAGGGCATCCTGAACAACGACAAGAGCCGTGCCTACCAGGTCACCCTGGGCGGCAAGGGTGCGGTCGGCAACTGGGACTACAGCCTGAGCTTCACCCGTGGCGAATACCGCCTGGATGAGAGCAAGTTCCAGCGCTTCGGCAATGCCATCAACAGCTACTTCGCCGACAAGGTGCTGGGCCCGCAGCTGGGCACCCAGGATGGCTTCGGCATCTACAACACCAACTGGGGCGCGTTCTACTCGCCGATCTCGCCGGAAGATTTCGCTGGCTTCACCGGTTACACCACCAACCACAGCCGCACCTGGCAGAACCTGGCACGCGCGCAGGTCACCAACGGCTCGCTGTTCTCGCTGCCGGGCGGTGATGCCGGCCTGGCCGTGGTCGTCGAAGGCGGCAGCGAAGGTTGGGACTACAGCCCCGACCAGCGCCTGCTGGACGGCGACGTGTGGGGCTCGTCGGCTGTTGCCGGCAACGGCCATCGCAGCAACTACGCGGTGACCAGCGAGCTGCGCATGCCGCTGCTGGAGTCGCTGACGGTGACCGCTTCCGGTCGCTATGACGCCTTCAAGATCGCCGACAACACCGTCGACAAGGCCACCTACAGCGTGGGTGTCGAGTTCCGTCCGATCGAAAGCCTGCTGTTCCGCGGCAAGTACGGCACCGCCTTCCGCGCGCCGACCCTGCCCGACGCGTTCCAGGGCCGCAGCGGCTATTACGCTGCCAACTCCACCGATTACTACCGTTGCGGTGAGCTGGGCTACGTGCCGGGCAACACCGACGCCTGCCGCTACGCGGACAGCGTCTCGGTCTACTCCGAGCGTGCCGGCAACCCGGACCTGGAGCCGATCACCGCCGACGTCTGGAACGCGGGCATCGTCTGGGCGCCGATGGCGAACCTGTCGATCTCGGCCGACTACTACAACTGGAAGATCGAGAACGAAGTCGATACGGCCAGCACCGACCAGCTGCTGCTGGCCGAGTACTACTGCCGCAACGGCCTGCCGAACGGCTCCTCGGCCACCTGCCAGAACGTGGCTGACTGGGTCGTGCGCGATTCGGCCGGCAACCTGAGCTCGCTGTACACCCCGAAGATGAACGTGGCCCGCCAGAACCTGCAGGCCGTGACCGTCGGCTTCAAGTACCTGCAGGACATCGGCCGCTTCGGTTCGCTGCAGTTCTCGGGCAACTACACCAACATGCTGAAGCGTGAAGTGCAGGCGCAGCCGGGCGAGGACTTCCAGGACCTGCTGGGCAACCCGAAGTCGATGTGGAACTACGACAGCTACGCCAAGGTCCGTTCCGACGCGTCGGTGGCCTGGTCGCTGGACAAGTGGACCACCACGCTGTACGCGAACTACATCGGCCACACCCCGAACTACCTGGCGGGCCTGAACGGCTACGAGTACACCCATGGTGCGTCGGGTTACAAGGCAGGCAAGTGGGCTTCGTACACCACTTACAACCTGAGCGTGAACTACCGCGTGCAGGATGACCTGACCCTGTCGCTGATGGTCAACAACGTGTTCAACAAGATGCCCGAGCAGCAGGCTCACAGCTACCAGGGTACCTCCGGCACGCCGTTCAACAACTACCTGTACAACGTCTACGGCCGCACCGTGTACGTGCAGGCCAAGTACGACTTCGGCAAGTAATCCCGTCGATTTCCGGGTTTGATTCCGGACCAGGCCCCGCTTCGGCGGGGCCTTTTTTTTGGCGCGGCATGTGCGGCGATCGCCGCGGGAACATCTCGATTGTTAAATGCCCGCACATTTACTGGATATTCATTAAGCCAAACTCGGCAAATTCGTACCAATATTACAATCAATTGTTTTTAAAGAATTTTTTATTAACTCCCGACAAGCCATTGCGAGAGCGCGACAAGCCCGCGAAAAACAAGTTAAGCGTGTGTTACGTTCGAAAAACGCCGCCTTTCTGCGTCCACCGGCTGCTGAACCATCCATGAGTTCCCAGGAAAGGGAAAACGCGTTTCTCACGACCACACGGAGTACCGCATGTCTCGCAATGGCTTCCCGCGTCACCCGCTCACCCGCGCCGTCCTCAGCGGCCTGATCCTGGCCAGCAGCAGCGCGATCGCGCTCGCCCAGGACAACACTCCCACCGATCTCGGACGCGTGACCGTCACCGGCTCACTGATCCCGCAGACGCAGATCGAGAACCACACGCCGGTCCTGACCGTCACCGCCGAGGACATCCAGACCCGTGGCTTCACCAGCGTTGCCGAGGTGCTGCAGCAGAACTCGCTGACCACCGGCGGCCTGCAGGGCGGCCAGACCTCCGCGTCGTTCACCCAGGGCGCCGAAGCCTCGGGCATGTTCGGCCTCAGCCCGAGCTACACCAAGTACCTGATCAACGGACGGCCGATGCTGTCCTACCCTGCCCTCTACAACGGCAGCGATACCTTCAACAACCTCAGCGGCATCCCGATCGACATCGTCGAGCGCATCGAGATCCTGCCCGGCGGCCAGTCATCGCTGTACGGCTCGGACGCGATCGCCGGCGTGGTCAACATCATCCTCAAGGACCGCATGGACGGCGGCGTGCTGAACGTGCGCGGCGGCGCCTACACCGAGGGTGGCGGCAACGATTTCCGCGTCAGCGGCGCGCATGGCTTCAACGCCTTTGATGACCGCTTCCACGCACTGGTCAACGTGCAGTACGAGAAGAGCAGCCCGATCTGGGGTTACCAGCGCGACCTGACCAAGCAGAACAACACCAAAGGCTACACGCCGCAGGTTCCGACCAACGATTTCCTGGTGTACCTGCCGGACCAGCAGAACGCCTACGTGATGATGGACCCGAGCCGCTGCGCCAACGTGGCCGGCCAGTTCGGCGGCACCACCGTACTGGGCACGCGTGCCACCGGCGAATCCTGTGGCTCGCCCTTCAGTGCCGGCTACAAGACGCTGAAGAACGGCAAGGAAAGCAGCCAGATCTATTCGTCGATGTCCTTTGACGTCAACGACAACTTCCAGCTGTTCGCAGACGCGCTCTACAGCCTGGAAGAAGTGCAGTACAACTCGGGTTCGGGCTACGCCTTCTGGGGCAGCGATGTCGGCTTCGGTGCGTTCGTCGACCAGGCCAGTGGCGAATACATGAACCTGCAGCGCGCGTTCGCGCCGGAGGACATCAGCCCGGCCGGCTACCGCGACACCATGAGCACTGATCGCAACAAGGCCTACCAGATCACGCTGGGCGGGCGCGGCAACGTCGGCAACTGGGATTACAGCGCCAGCTTCAGCCGTGGCGAGTACAAGCTGACCGAGCGCAGCTTCGCGCGCTGGGCCAACGAGATCGACAGCTACTTCGAAGACCGCGTGCTGGGTCCGGTGCTGGGCGTCACCGACGACGGCTACAACATCTACAACCCGAACTGGGGCGCGTTCTATTCGCCGCTGCCGGCCGGCGATTTCCAGACCTTCACCGGCTTCACCTACAACAAGAGCCGCACCTGGCAGAACCTGGGACGCGCGCAGATCACCAATGGTTCGCTGTTCAAGCTGCCCGGTGGCGATGCGGGCCTGGCAGTGGTGGCCGAAGCGGGCAGCGAAGGCTGGTCCTATACCCCCGACCAGCGCCTGCTTGATGGCAGCGTCTGGGGCACCACCTCGGTGGCCGGCGCCGGCCATCGCAGCAACTATGCGCTGACCAGCGAACTGCGCATGCCGCTGCTGGAGTCGTTGACCGTGACCGCCTCGGGTCGCTACGACGCATTCAAGATCGCCGACAAGACCGTCGACAAGTCGACCTACAGCATCGGCGTGGAATTCCGTCCCATTGAAAGCCTGCTGTTCCGCGGCAAGTACGGCACCGCCTTCCGCGCGCCCAGCCTGTCCGATGCCTTCCAGGGCCGCAGCGGGTACTACGCCAACGGCTCGGTCGACTACTACCGCTGTGGCCAGCTCGGCTTCAACCCGAGCGACACGGTTGGCTGCCCGTATGCCAACGAATCAGTGTTCGGTGAGCAGTCCGGCAACCCCGAGCTGGAAGCGATCACCGCCGACGTCTGGAACGCCGGCATCGTGTGGGCGCCCATCAACAACCTCTCGCTGTCGGTGGACTACTACAACTGGAAGATCAAGAACGAGGTCAACACCCTCAGTTCCGACCAGTTGCTGCTGGCCGAGTACTACTGCCGCAACGGCCAGACCAACAACACCTCGGCCAGCTGCCAGAACGTCAGCGACTGGATCACCCGCGATGGCACCGGCAAGCTGGAGCAGATCTATACGCCGAAGATGAACATCGCCAGCCAGAACCTGCAGGCGGTCACGGCCAGCTTCAAGTACGTGCAGGACATCGGCCGCTTCGGTGCGCTGCAGTTCTCCAGCAACTACACCAACATGATCAAGCGCGAACTGCAGCCGCAGCCGGGCGACGAGTACCTGGACCTGCTGCGCGACCCGTACGCGATGTGGAACTACGACCAGTACGCCAAGGTGCGTGCCGACGGTGCGGTGGGCTGGGCGAAGGACAAGTGGACCACCACCGTGTACTTCAACTACATCGGCAAGACGCCCAACCGCATGGCATACCTGGGCAAGGGCTACGACTACGTGCATCCGTCCGGCTACGAGGCAGGCAAGTGGGGCTCGTACACCACCTACAACCTGAGCGTGAATTACCAGGCGATGGACAACCTGACGCTGTCGATGATGGTCAACAACGTGTTCAACAAGATGCCCGACGGCCAGGCCCACAGCTACGCCGGCAACATCGGCGCACCGTACAACAGCAGCATCTACAACCCCTACGGCCGTGCGGTCTACGTGCAGGCCAAGTACGAGTTCGGGGGGAAGTAAGCGCCGCGCCCGCACTGCCCGGGAGGCCCCGCTTAGGCGGGGCCTTTTTCATGCCCGTCAATTGAGACGGAAGATCAAAATCAGTCTCATAAATTAAATAATGAGAAAAGCATCCGCGAAGGCAGCAAGCCCTTGATCTACATACGAAACATCGGCTTCGATCAATTTTGTTCCGCAACGCAACATTTTGAAACATTCCCAGACAATCGCGTTTACGCACTGATTTCAAAGGACTTTTCTTCCGATGAGCAGCACATCCGTGTGACGGGACCGTTTTGACAACGTGAACGTCGTGTTACGGTCCGGCTGAATGGATTGCAACTGAACACATCATGAAGATGTCAGGGAGGACATCAGCCAGACGACATCGCTCATTACGGGGATCCATCATGTCTCGCCATCGCTCCACGCCTTCGCGTCACCCCCTGACCCTTGCCCTGATCTGCACCCTGCTCGCCTCCGGCGCAGCCCACGCGCAGGACACCGGCCCGACCCAGCTTGACCGCGTCACCGTCACCGGTTCACTGATCCCGCAGACGCAGATCGAGAACCACACGCCGGTCCTGACCGTCACCGCCGAGGACATCCAGACCCGAGGTTTCACCAGCGTCGCCGACGTCCTGCAGCAGTCCTCGCTGTCGACCGGCGGCCTGCAGGGCGGGCAGACCTCCGCTTCGTTCACCCAGGGTGCCGAGGCCGCCGGCATGTTCGGGCTCAGCCCCGGCTACACCAAGTACCTGATCAACGGCCGCCCGATGCTCTCGTATCCGGCGCTGTACAACGGCAGCGACAGTTTCAACAACATCAGCGGCATTCCGATCGACATCGTCGAGCGCATCGAGATCCTGCCCGGCGGCCAGTCTTCGCTGTACGGTTCGGATGCGATCGCCGGCGTGGTCAACATCATCCTCAAGGAGCGCATGGATGGCGGTGTGCTCAACGTCCGTGGCGGTGCCTATTCCGAAGGCGGCGGCAACAGCGTACGCGTCAGTGCGGCGCGCGGCTTCAACGGTGTCGACGATCGATTCCATGCGCTGGTCAACGTGCAGTACGAAAAGACCAGCCCGATCTGGGGCTATCAGCGTGACCTGACCAAGGTCAACAATCCCGACGGCTACAGCCCCCAGTACGTCTCCAACGACTTCCTGGTGCTGCTGCCGGCCAACAGCAACCGCTACGCCATGATGGACCCGAACCTGTGCGCCAACGTGGCGGGCCAGTTCGACGGCACCACCGTGCTCGGCACCCGGCCGACCGGCCAGGCCTGCGGTTCGGTCTATGGCACCGGCTACAAGACCATCAAGAACGGCAAGGAAAGCGGGCAGATCTACAGCTCGATGACCTTCGATGTGAACGACAACTTCCAGTTGTTCGGCGACGCGCTCTACAGCCTGGAAGAAGTGAAGTACGCCACAGGCTCGAACTACACCTGGTGGGGCACCTCCTCCGGCTGGGGCCGCTTCTACGATCAGGACAGCGGCCAGTACATGAACCTGCAGCGCGTGTTCGCGCCGGAGGACATCGGCGCCGGCGGCTATCGCGACATCATGAACACCGATCGCAACAAGGCTTACCAGGTCACGCTCGGCGGCCGCGGCACGGCCGGCAGCTGGGATTACAGTGCCAGCTTCACCCGCGGCGAATACAAGTTGACCGAGCGCAACTTCGTGCGCTGGAACGATCCGATCAACGACTACTTCGAGCAGCGCGTGCTGGGGCCGGTGCTGGGCACCACCAGCACCGGGTACAACATCTACAGCCCGGACTGGGAAGCGTTCTACTCGCCACTGCCGAGCGGTGATTTCCAGAGCTTCACCGGCTACACCTACAGCCAGAGCCGCACCTGGCAGAACCTGCTGCGTGCGCAGGTCACCAATGGCTCGCTGTTCAAGCTGCCCGGCGGCGACGCCGGCTTCGCAGTCGTGGTTGAAGGCGGCAGCGAAGGCTGGGATTACACGCCCGATACCCGCCTGGTGGATGGCAGCGTGTGGGGCACCACCGCGGTTTCCGGCGCCGGCCATCGCAGCAGCTACGCGGTGACCAGCGAACTGCGCATGCCGTTGCTGGAATCACTGACGGTGACCGGCTCCGGCCGCTACGACGCCTTCAAGATCGGTGGCAACACCATCGACAAGGCGACCTACAGCGTCGGCCTGGAATTCCGTCCGATCGACAGCCTGCTGTTCCGTGGCAAGTACGGCACCGCGTTCCGCGCGCCCACCCTGTCTGATGCCTTCCAGGGTGTCAGCGGCTACTACGCCAACGGCTCCACCGACTACTACCGTTGCGGCCAGCTGGGCTACGACCCGGCCAACACCACCGGCTGCCCGTATGACAGCGTGTCGGTGTTCGGCACCCAATCCGGCAACCCGGACCTGGAGCCGATCACCGCCGATGTCTGGAACGCCGGCATCGTGTGGGCGCCCATCAACAACCTGTCGGTGTCGGTGGACTACTACAACTGGAAGATCAAGAACGAGGTCAACACCCTCAGTTCCGACCAGTTGCTGCTGGCCGAGTATTACTGCCGCAACGGCCAGACCAACAACACCTCGGCCAGCTGCCAGAACGTCAGCGACTGGATCACCCGCGACGCCTCCGGCGTACTCGATGAGATCTATACGCCCAAGATGAACGTGGCCAGCCAGAACCTGCAGGCGCTGACGGCCAGCTTCAAGTACGTACAGGACATCGGCCGCTTCGGTTCGCTGCAGTTCTCCGGCAACTACACCGACATGCTCAAGCGCGAACTGCAACCGCAGCCGGGCGATGAGTATCTGGACCTGCTGCGCGACCCGTATGCGATGTGGGTGTACGACTCGTACGCCAAGGTGCGCGCCGACGGTTCGATCGGCTGGGCCAAGGACAAGTGGACCACCACCCTGTATGCCAACTACATCGGCAAGACGCCGAACTACATGGCCTACCTGGGCAATGGCTACGACTACGTCCACAGCTCCGGCTACAAGGCCGGCAAGTGGGGTTCGTACACCACCTACAACCTGAGCGTGAACTATCGGGCGATGAACAACCTGACCCTGTCGCTGATGGTCAACAACGTGTTCAACAAGATGCCTGACAACCAGCGGTACAGCTTCGCCGGCACCAGCGGCCAGCCGTACAACAACTATCTGTACAACGCTTATGGCCGTGCCATCTACGTGCAGGCCAAGTACGAGTTCGGCAACAACTGATCCGTCAGCGCGTTCCCGTACAGCAGAAGACCCCGCTCCGGCGGGGTCTTCTGCTTTGGGTGGCACCGGTGCGGCAAGGGAGGGGGAGCGGCGCTGGCACTGCCAAGGAAGGTCATCGATCTGCTACCTTTCGACCTTGTTCACAATCCAGTCAGCTTCAGCCGATCAACGCGCAGCAAAAGGACAAGACATGCACGTGATTTCCGCTCGCACCCTGTGCGGTGCCCTCTCCATGGCCCTGGCCGGCGCCACGGCACACGCCGCTCCCATCCCGATCGAAGACCTGGCACGCATGCCAGCGTTGCAGTCGGTCTCGATGAGTCCGGACGGCAAGCATCTGGTCGCGTTGATCCCCTCTCCGGGCAACCCGGAAGAAACTGCGCTGGCCAGCTGGGATACCGACGCAATGGGAGGCGCCCCGAAGGTGGTTACGCCCTCGGGCGACCGGATGAAGTTCATTGCCGTGGGCGCTCTCAAGTCCGACCAGATCCTGGCGGTCGGCCGCCAGGAGTGGACCGGGCAGCTTGGGGGGTGCGGCGAGGGCAGCGTATCGGGTGCGACCAAGACATTCGTGGTCAAGACCTACCTGACCGACCAGAGCCAGAAGACCTTCAACGAAGCATTCGCCGACAACACGCGCAAGCTGGGCGTGAGCGAACAGACCCAGCGCTGCCTGGAACTGGGTGGCAGCGCATCGCTGGTCAACATGCTGCCGCTGGATCCGGACCGGGTCATCATCCGCCAGCTCAGCGAGATAACGCTGACCGCCAATTACTACCTGTACAACCTCAAGACCAAGGAAACCGAACTGCTGTTCCGCGGCGGCACCCGCGCCCAGCCTGCGTTGTTCGACCCGCGCAGCGGCAAGGTGCTCGCCAAGAGCCAGATCGAACCGGTCAGCGGCGATTACGACCAGCAGATTCAGATCCTTGATCCGAGCTCCGGGCAGTTCGTACTGCAGAAGCCGCTGCTGACACGCCTGTCCAACCGGCATACGGTCGAGTTGGCTGGTGTGGACGATGCCACCGGCAAGTACTACGTCCTGACCGACCTCTTCTCGGACAAGGTGCAGGCACATCTGTACGACGCCAAGGCGCAGAAGTTCGATCCCGAACCGGTGCTGGCCAATCCGAACTTCTCCATCGCAAGCCTTGTCTTCAGCACCCAGCCGAGCACCTTCAATCAAGTGGTCGGATTCACCATCGATGGCCCTTCGCAACAGACGGTCTACGTCGACCCGACGCTGAAATCGATCCAGGACACGCTGAAGCAAGCTGCACCGGGAAGGCAGATCGAGATCAGCCGCTACAACGATGATTTCTCGAGGATCCTGTTCCGCGCTACCGGTCCGGATGCACCGCCCTCCCATTTCCTGCTGCTGGATCGGAAAAAGGTGGTGAGCCTCGGCAGCGAGCGTCCGTGGATCAGCAAGGGCACGGTGGGCGAACAACGCTGGGTGAACTACAAGGCACGCGACGGACGGGTCATTCCTGCCATCCTGGATCTCCCTGCGGGCTGGAAGGAAGGCGATGCCGCGGCGCCGGCCATTGTCCATCCACACGGCGGCCCCTGGGCGCGTGACTACGTGCAATGGGATCCATCCGGCTGGGTCGCGCTGCTGACGTCTCGCGGATATGCCGTGCTTCGCCCGCAGTACCGTGGCTCCTCTGGCCTGGGCCGGGACCTGTGGATTGCCGGCGACCGCGAATGGGGCCAGAAGATGTCCGACGACAATGATGACGGTGCGGCGTGGCTGGTGTCGCAGGGTTTCGCTGCGAAGGACCGCATCGCGATCTTCGGCTACTCCTACGGCGGCTTCGCTGCTGCCGCAGCCACCGTTCGCCCAGGCAGCCCGTATCAGTGCGCGATTGCCGGCGCTCCGGTCACCGATCTCGCACGCTTGGGCACCAGCTGGAGCGACAACCGCCTGCAGCGCATCCTGCAAGGGCAGACGGTCAAGGGCATGGATCCGATGCGCAACACCGCCAGCGCCAACATTCCGGTGATGCTGTTCGTGGGTGACCGCGATGTGCGTACACCCTCCTTCCACGCCCAGGGCTTCTACGAAGCGGTGAAGGACAAGGTGCCTGCGCAGTACCACCTGATTGCCGACCAGCAGCACAGCATGCCGTGGTACCCACGCCAGCAACGGGAAACGCTGGGCCTCATCGAAGGCTTCCTGAAGAAGGATTGCGGCCCGGGCGGCCTCTGACCCTAGATCGTGTCGCTGAGCGCCCCCGCCTGGCATACGCCAGCGGGGGCGTTTCGCATCCACAAGGTGAATTTCCCTTAAACATCAAAGCATTACAGGCACGCTTCGTTCATCTTGCATTTACTTTACGGCAAACATACACTCCGTTAACCGAAGCGTAACAAATAGGGAAATTACCGAAATGCGCAACGTCATTCGCCTCTCCAAGCCGAGCCGCGTCCCGCTGACCTTGGCGGTTCTGGCCTGTCTACATGTCGCCCCTGCTTTCGCCCAGGAAACACCACAGCAGGAAGCTGCTTCGTCAAGTACCACCCCCGCATCCAAGCGCGCCACCGAACTTGACACCGTCGTCGTCACCGGCTCGCTGATCAAGCGTCCGGAGTACGAGACCACGTCGCCGGTGCAGGTCATCTCGATCGACAAGGCGATCTCTGCCGGTCAGTTCGATACCGCCGACTTCCTGCAGACGTCTTCGATCGCTGCAGGCTCCACGCAGATGAACAACCAGTTCGGCGGCTTCGTCGTCGAAGGCGGCACCGGTGTGCAGACGGTCTCGCTGCGTGGTCTGGGCGCGAACCGCACGCTGATCCTGCTCGACGGCCAGCGTCCCGGCCCGGCCGGTACCCGTGGCCAGGTCGCCGCGTTCGATCTGAACGTCATTCCGCAGGCCATCCTGCAGCGGCTGGAAATCGTCAAGGACGGCTCCTCCTCCATCTACGGCTCCGATGCGCTTGCCGGCGTGGTCAACCTGATCACCAAGAAGAGCATCGACCGTCCGGAGATGACCTACTCCATGAGCGTGCCGCAGCATGGTGGCGGCGAGCAGTTCTCTGCCTCGATCGCCAACGGCTGGAACTTCGACAAGGGCAGTGTCGTGGCGGCTGCGCAGTGGGACCGTCTGAACGCACTGACCGTGGGTGATCGCGATTACTTCCGCTGCGCCGAAGACATGGTCTGGGGCACTGACGGCAAGCGGATCGACCGTGAGGATCGCTCGATCCTGGCCGGCAGCAACCTGGCAGGCTGCAGCACCGGCAACCTGTACGCCAATACCATCATCAACTACAACAACCCGGCAATCCGCTACGTGCCCTCGCCCGATGGCAGCACGGTGGGCCCGTTCCCGGGCTATCGTCCGCGCCCGCGCCCGACTCCGACCTACGCCAACGGCGGCACCGCGTACTACCAGGATGTCCTGAACTTCCCGTTCTACCACGACCAGGAAGTGATCAATCAGCGTGAGCGTGCCTCGCTGTACGCCGCCACTGACTTCAGCTTCGACAGTTTCAACTGGAAGACGCAGTTCCTGTACAACCGCCGTGAGACCAAGGCGCACAGTTGGCGCCAGTTCTACCCAACGGTCTACAGCGAGGCGGCCGATGACTACTTCCAGGTCATCATGCCGTTCCCGAGTGACCAGAAGATCACGGTCGACTACTTCTACGGCACCACCAAGTTCGATGGCCAGTTCAAGTCGACCGACAGCTGGACCTGGGAAGTCAACGCTGGCTTCAGCCGCTCCACCGGCAAGTACGGCGCGCTGTCGATCGATGTCGACCGCGCCGGCGACCTCGTCTATACCGACGACGACATGCCGGTGAACTACTTCGATCCGGGCTTCCTCAACGGCACCCGCATGAATGAGCTGATTGCCGCCGTGGGCCAGTACCACACCGGCAAGACCACTTACGATCAGACCAGTGCCAACGCGATCTTCAGCGGCAACCTGTTCACCCTGCCCGCCGGCGATGTCGCCTCGGCATTCGGTGTCGAGTTCCGCAGGTACAAGATCGATGACACGCCGTCGGATTTCGCACTCGCGGACCGCTCCTGGAATTCCACCTCTGCCGGCCCGACCCGTGGCACCGACAAGGTCAAGGAAGCGTTCGCCGAAGTCGACGTACCGCTGCTGAAGGGCATCCCGGGCATTGAATCGTTGTCGGTCAACCTGTCCGGCCGCGTGTTCGAGTACGACTCGGTGCCGGGCTCGGATCACGTCTGGAAGACCGGCGTGAACTGGCAGATCATCCCGTCACTGCGCGTGCGCGGCACCATGGGCACCTCGTTCCGTGCGCCGGGCCTGTACGAGCTGTACCTGGGCGATCAGACCGGCTTCCTGCCGCAGACCCAGATCGACCCCTGCATCCAGTGGGGCGACAGCAACAACACCTTCATCCGTGCCAACTGCGGAGCGGCCGGCATTCCGGACACCTATACCGGCGGCGGCGGCAGTAGCGCCACCATCTATTCCGGTGGCGGCGGCAAGAACAACCTGCAGCCGGAAACGTCCAAGGCCAAGACCCTTGGCCTGGTCTGGAGCCCGACCTTCGCCAACCTCAACGTGGCGCTGGATTACTTCGACTATGACGTGCGCGGTGAAATCACTCAGCTCGACGAGTACGACATCGTGTTCGGCTGCTACGGCTCGGCGGTGTTCCCCAACGCATTCTGTGACCAGATTGTGCGCAACAGCCCGACCAACGCGTCGGCGCCGAACAACATCACCACGATCTACAACAAATACGTGAACATCAACCGCGAGCGCACCCGCGGCTACGACCTCCAGGTCAACTACGACAACGACTTCTCCTTCGGCAAGATTTCCGCCGAAGCGCAGGTCACCTACACCATCGAAGATACGTACCAGCTGTTCGACTCGGCTTCTGACAGTGGTATCACCACCTCCGACCAGGTCGGCTACATCGGCCGGCCGAAGACCGTCGGCCTGGCCAGCGTCAGCCTGGAACGGGGTGACTGGACGTTCAACTGGCAGGGCACGTACGTCAGCAGCACCCAGAACAAGGACCTGGACCGGAACTTTACCTATTCCGGCTACCAGAACGCGACCCGCGACATCAAGGCCGGCTGGCAGTTCCGCCACAGTGTCTCTGTCGGCTACGACATGGATGACTGGAACATCATGGTCGGCGTGCGCAACCTGTTCGACAAGGAGCCGGACCTGATCTCCAACACCGCCGGCACCCGTTATGGCAACACGCCGTTGTACGCATCCCAGTACGACTGGTACGGCCGCACGTTCTTCGCGCGCGTGTCCTACAAGTTCTGATCGCAGCATTGCAGCACATGAAAAGGGCGGCTCCGGCCGCCCTTTTCTTTTGCCCGCGGCAAGCGGGCGGCGCACCGTGACCGCCGATCACCGCCAGCGCTGACACCACGCCCCGCGGCACACAAATGGCTCCTGAATGCGCTCACCGCCCACCACTCC
This sequence comes from Stenotrophomonas sp. 1278, assembly GCF_029892765.1. NCBI lineage: Bacteria > Pseudomonadati > Pseudomonadota > Gammaproteobacteria > Lysobacterales > Lysobacteraceae > Stenotrophomonas > Stenotrophomonas sp. 1278. The sequence goes on along the minus strand of NZ_JARXWD010000007.1, from coordinate 14,357 downwards.
CCCGTCGCCACGCAGGAGGCAAGCGGTGTCCTGGCGAGACACCTTTTTGCGCAAAGTGCGACTTAACAGGCCATTCATATAGAGCCCGTACCGCCAGATTCGGCACATCACAAATGAGACTAAGCATCTGTATTTGTTGCAATTTCATGTACGCCGTTGACATTCCGAGTGACAAAGTGTGACGAAACCATGCATTTCCCGTTAAGCGCGTGTTAGGTTCGATCAAGGTCAGGACAAACCATGAACATGACCGTAACAACCGCAGGGATGCGGACGATCTTCATCCACTAGGGGGATTCACCACATGACGCACCACCGCACGCCTGGTCGCCACCCGCTGACCAACGCCCTGCTCGCCGGCCTGATGATGGCTGCCGCAGCCCCGGCCCTGGCCCAGGAAGCCAGCTCCGGCAACAACCCGATCGACCTGGACCGCGTCAGCGTGACCGGCTCGCGCATCGCGCGTACCGGCTTCGTGACCCCCTCGCCGGTCACCGCCATCACGGCCGAAGAAATCCGTGCCACCGGCGCCAACAACATCGGCGACCTGATGGCGCGCATGCCGGCGCTGAGCCCGACCTATACGCTGGGCAATTCCACCCGCTTCATCGGTACCGCCGGCGTGGGCCTGATGGATCTGCGCGGCATGGGCACCTCGCGTACGCTGGTGCTGGTCAATGGTCGCCGCCATGTCGGCGCGACCTCCGGCTCCTCGGCAGTCGACGTCAACACGATTCCGGTCGAGTGGATCGAGCGCGTTGAAGTCATCACTGGTGGCGCCTCGGCTGTGTACGGTGCCGATGCCGTGGCCGGTGTCGTCAACTTCATCATGAAGAAGTCGTTCGATGGCGCCGAAGTGCGTGGCCAGACCGGCATGGCCAGTGAAGGCGGCTTCAACCGCTCCTTCATCAGTGCCTCGGCCGGCACCGATTTCGCCAACGGCCGCGGCAACGCCGCGATCGCACTGGAATACAGCAAGCAGGACCGCTTCGTCCGCAGCGACCGCGCGATCGGCAATGAATTCCTGGTGTCGGTGCCGAACCCCAACTACGACCCGACCAAGCCCTCCAGCGAAAGCAATCCGCAGACCGTGCTCAGCGGCCCGGGTGGCAACCACTCGATCTCCTTCGGCGGCACCTTCACGCTGGGGGCGTTCTCGCCCACCAACAAGGCGACCTGGGGCAACCGCTACCAGTTCAATCCGGATGGCACCTACCGCCCGCAGCGCTATGACGGGGTGATGCCGAGCACCACCAGCTGCGTCAACTGCGACTTCGCCGACCTCAATTCGGTCGCCGATCTGCAGCCCGGCTTCGACCGCAAGAGCGTCAATGCGGTCGTCAACTTCGACCTGACCGACAACCACCGCCTGTACTTCGAAGGCAAGTACACCGAGACCGTCTCGGACTTCCTGGCCCAGCCGTCGTTCGACCAGACCCTGCGCATCCAGCGTGACAATGCCTACGTTTCGCCGCAGCTGCGCGCGCTGATGGCCGCCAACGGCGCCAGCCAGTTGACCCTGAGCCGCTTCAACGTCGATGCCGGCCAGCGCGGCGAGCACGTGGAGCGCAACACCCAGCGCTTCGTGCTCGGCGTGGAAGGCAACCTGACCGAGAACTGGACCTACGACGTGTACGGCAACTGGGGCCAGAGCGAAGTCAAGCGCTGGAACCTCAACAACCGCATCAACGAGCGTTGGCAGGCAGGCCTGGACACCGTGGTCGATCCGTCCACCGGCCAGATCGTCTGCCGCACCACGCTGAACCCGAACGCCACCAACCCCAACAACGGCAACCGCGTGTACTCGCAGTTCGCCCGCGAAGGCTGCGTGCCGTTCTCGGTGTTCGGCAATGGCGCGGTGACCCAGGCGGCACGCGACTGGATGAACGTCGATTCGTTCAACTATTCGCGCCTGCAGCAGTCGGTGTTCAGCGCCTCGCTGGCCAACGCCTCGCTGTTCAGCCTGCCGGCAGGTGACGTCGGCGTGGCCGGTGGCGTGGAATACCGCCGCGAGAAGAGCCGCGAAATCACTGATCCGCTGGCAGCGCAGGGCCTGACCTTCCTCAACGCGATCCCCAACCGGATGGGCAAGTACGACGTGCGCGAAGCGTTCGTCGAAGCCACCGTGCCGTTGCTGGCCGACATCCCGGGCATCTACAACCTGACCATGGACGCTGCCGGTCGCTGGTCCGACTACAGCAGCATCGGCAAGACCACCACCTGGAAGGTCGGCCTGGACTGGACCATCATTCCGTCCCTGCGTGCCCGCGGCACCCTGTCGCAGGCGGTGCGTGCGCCGAGCATCGGCGAACTGTACAACCCGCAGAGCGAGAACTTCGCCACCGTCAACGATCCCTGCAACTACCTGGCCACCAATTCCAATCGCCCCAATACGGCAGCGGATCCGGCCCTGCGCCAGGCCAACTGCTCGGCGCTGGGCGTGCCGGTGGGCTGGGTCGATACCTACACCGCAACCCGCCCGGGTGTCAGCGGCGGCAACCCGAACCTGAAGCCGGAGCGCGCGCGCAGCTTCACCTATGGCCTGGTCTGGCAGCCTGATTTCCTGCAGGGCTTCGGCATGTCGGTGGACTACTGGTGGATCAGCCTGAAGGATGCAATCGGCGCAGTGACCGCGCAGACCAATGCCACCCGCTGCGTGGATTCTCCGGGAGGCATCAACAACAGCTTCTGCGGCTTCATCGAGCGCGCACCGGTCGGTGGCAAGACCGATGCGGGCGGCCGCACCTTCCCGGAACATTCGATCAGCCGTTGGGTTGCACTGAACGAAAACCTGGCGCGCTCGCGTCGCGTCGGCGTCGATCTGGAAATGGACTACCGCTTCAAGCTCGCCGAGGGCGACACGGTGATCCGCCTGGTCGGTACCCGCCTGCTGCAGTCGCGTGAGTGGGCCTTCCAGGACTTCCCGAACGAGTACGACGAGAACGTCACCTGGGTGACCGACCCGCGCTGGCGCGGTTCGCTGCAGACCAAGTACTCGCTGGGTCAGTGGCGCGCGTCGTGGGACCTGAACTACGTGAGCAGCAACCTGCGCGTGCAGCCCAAGAGCTACCAGGCCAACCCGGGCCAGAGCAGCCCGATCCGCAACGGTTCGTACGTCTACCACAACTTCCAGTTCGGCTACCGCTTCCCGGGCGACAAGATCGACGTCTACCTGGGCGTGGACAACGCCTTCGACAAGGATCCGCCGGTGAACTACTTCGGCTCCGACGTCGGTTCGGCGATGTACGACAACATCGGCCGTTACATGTACATGGGCGCCACCTACAAGTTCTGATCCAGCAACACATGCAGTACCCCGACAGACCCGGCTTTTGCCGGGTCTGTCTTTTCCGGTGCCGGCAAGGCCCCCTTGCGCCTGGCCATGACCTTCGACACCCTTGCAGTGTGGGCCGGCGGCGTATCGTTCGGCCCACGGCCGTTCCCCCGGCCCTTCCCTGACTCACTCGGCCTGGAGGCCATTCAAGTGACCCGTACTCCCAAGATCGTGCTGCTGACCCTGGCCGTTTCGGCCGCGCTGGTCGGCTGCGGCAAGAACGAAACCCCGGCAAAGGATGCCACCGCCTCCACGCCGGCCGCGGCCGACGCCGCCACCACCTACAAGCTCGACGAGAGCAAGCTGCCGGCCTACAACGCCTTCCAGGCCAGCGATCTGGACAGCAACCTTGACGCCTGCACCGCCTTCGGCGACTACGTCAACGGCAAGTGGCTGGCCGCCAACGAGATTCCGGGCGACCGCACCAGCTGGGGCGCCTTCACCATCCTCGACGAGCGTTCGGTGGCCGTGCAGCACCAGCTGGCCGAGCAGGTCGCGCAGGTCAAGAACCCGGCCGGCATCGAGAAGATCGTCGGCGACCTGTGGGCCACCGGCATGGACGAAGCCAAGGTCAACGCCCAGGGCATCGAGCCGCTGAAGGCCGACCTGGCCGCGATCGACGGCCTGCAGGACAAGGCCGCCATCGCCAACTACCTGCGCACCAGCGCCGCCAAGGGCGAGAACGTGCTGTTCGGCTTCGGCGCCGAAGCCGACTTCAAGAACTCGGCCGTGAACATGGCCTACGCCAGCCAGGGCGGCCTGGGCCTGCCGGACAAGACCTTCTATACCGATGCGTCCAAGGCCGACAAGCTGAAGGCTTACCAGGCCCACGTGGCCAAGGTGCTGGAGCTGTCCGGCGTGGCCGCTGCCGATGCCGCAAAGCAGGCTGAAGAAGTCGTCAAGTTCGAGACCCGCCTGGCCAAGGCATCCAAGTCCAGCGTCGAGCTGTCGCGCGATGTCTCGCTGTACTACCACCCGGTCAGCCTGGCCGAAGCCGATGCGCTGACCCCGAACTTCAGCTGGACCGAGTTCTTCAAGTCGCAGAACGTGGCCGCGCCGGAGAAGTTCTCGCTGGCCATCCCGGCCTTCCACCAGGAAGTGAGCAAGGCGCTGGGCGATACCGATCCGTCGGTGTGGCGTGCCTACCTGCGCTTCCACACCGTGGACGGCGCCTCGCCGTACCTGGCCGATGCGTTCGTGCAGGAAAACTACGAGTTCTACGGCAAGACCCTCAATGGCCAGAAGGAACAGAAGCCGCGCTGGAAGCGTGTGCTGGGCACCATCGAGAGCGATGCCGGCGAAGCCTTCGGCCAGCTGTACGTGAAGGTCGCCTTCTCGCCGGAAGCCAAGGCGAAGATGGAAGAGCTGGTGAAGAACCTGGCCGCTTCGCTGAAGGAACGCATCCAGGGCCTGTCCTGGATGAGCGAAGAGACCAAGGCCAAGGCCATCGCCAAGTGGGAAACCTTCACTCCGAAGATCGGTTACCCGGACAAGTGGCGTGACTGGTCGGGCCTGCAGACCAACCGTGACAGCTACCTGGGCAACGTGCGCGCGGCCACCGCGTTCAACTACCAGTACAACCTGGCCAAGATCGGCAAGCCGGTGGACAAGACCGAGTGGGGCATGACCCCGCAGACGGTCAACGCCTACTACAACCCGCTGCAGAACGAGATCGTGTTCCCGGCCGCCATCCTGCAGCCGCCGTTCTTCGATGCCAAGGCGGACGACGCGCTGAACTACGGCGGTATCGGTGCGGTCATCGGCCACGAAATGACCCACGGTTACGACGACCAGGGCAGCCGCTTCGGGCCGACCGGCAACTTCGAGAACTGGTGGACTGAAGCCGATTCGAAGAATTTCGCTGGCCTGACCGGCAAGCTGGTCAAGCAGTTCGACCAGTACAAGGTCGACGGCCAGGCCGTGAACGGCCATCTGACCCTGGGCGAGAACATCGCCGACCTGGGTGGCCTGGCCACCGCCTACGACGCATTGCAGAAGGCGTCGGCCGGCAAGGAAGACGCGAAGATCGATGGCTTCACCCGCGATCAGCGCTTCTTCTTCAACTGGGCCACCGTGTGGCGCACCAAGTACACCCCGGAGAACGCCAAGGTCCGCCTGGCAACCGACCCGCACGCGCCGGCGCAGTTCCGCGCCGTCGGTGCGCCGTCGAACCTGCCGACCTTCACCGCGGCCTTCCAGTGCAAGCCGGGTACGCCGATGTCGCGCACCGGCGACTCGCAGGTGGTGATCTGGTAAGCCACGGCTGAGGCCACGGCTTGCCTGCAGAGGCCCGGGATTTCCCGGGCCTTTGTTTTTCCGCGCGGTGGCCGCAGCCACGCATGGCGTGGCTCTACTGGCGCCGGCGCTCGCCCAAGCCGCTGGTAGAGGCCGACCTTGGTCGGCGCATGGCACAGAGGAGCCGCCAGCAGGCGTGCATCCCGTGCCCATGCCACCCACCCCGTAGCGCCGGGCCATGCCCGGCGGAACCACCGTGATGCGTGCATCCCGTGCCCATGCGCGGCTTGCTATAGTTCGCCCGCCCTCAATCCATCACGGATTCGTTCTACATGCCCAACTTCCGTCCGCTTGCCATCGCCCTGGGCATCAGCCTGGCGACCCTGGTTCCGACCCACGATGCGTTCGCCGCCAAGAAGAAGGCCGCACGCGCCCCGGCCGTCAGTGCGCAGTGCAGCGATTTCTACGACGCCACCAACGCAGGCTGGCTGAAGGCCAACCCGGTGCCGCAGACCGGCGCCGCCACCGCACTGGGCCAGCTGGTCGACCGCAGCCGGCAGCAACAGCGTGAACTGCTGGACGCCTCGATGAAGGCGCCGCAGGGCAACGTGCAGAAGCTGCTGGGCGACTTCTGGGCCAGCGGCCTGGACGAAGCGGCCGTGGAAGCCGACGGCTCCAACCCGATCGCACCGCTGCTGACCCGCATCAACGCGATCAAGAAGGCCAAGGATGTCCCGGCCTCGATCGCCGCGCTGCACCAGGTCGGCATCCCGGTGGCCTTCAACTTCGGTCCGGACGTGGACCTGAAGGCGCTGGACCGCCACATCGGTTACTTCATGCAGGGCGGCATGGGCCTGCCTGATCCGGCCTTCTATACCCGCACCGACGCCGACACCGTCGCGTTGATGGGCCGCTATCGCAACTACGTCAAGCAGATCCTCGCACTGACCGGCACCCCGGCGGCCAAGCTGGACGCCGAGTCGCAGGCGGTGATCGCGCTGGAAACCGAACTGGCCCGCAATGCGCAGTCGCTGGCGGGCATCAACAACCCGTTCAACAACTACGCGCCGATCTCCACCAAGGACCTCAACAGCCGCTACCGCAACCTGCAGCTGGACGCGTTCCTGAAGGCGCAGGGCGTCAACGATGACCTGGTATCGCTGGCCGACCCGGCGCTGTTCAAGCAGCTCGACGGCATGGTCACCAAGCTCAAGCCGGACCAGTGGAAGGCCTACCTGCGCTGGCGCGTGGGCGACTCGATGGCGCCGTACCTGTCCAAGGCGTACCGCGATGCGGAGTTCGAGTTCCGTGGCCGCGTGCTGCGTGGTGAAACCCTGCCACCGCAGCGCTGGGAAAGCGTGCTGGACGCGATCAACGTGGCCGCTGGCCCGATGGTCGGCCGCGAATACGCAGCCCGTTACCTGTCCGCCGAAGACCGCCGCCAGGCGGCCTGGATCGTCGACAAGGTGCGTGAAGTGCAGATCGAAGCGGTCAAGAACAACAGCTGGATGAGCGCCGAGGCCAAGACCGAAGCGCAGGCCAAGCTGGCCGCGCTGAAGATCGAGATCGGCACCCCGCTGCGTGACCTGGACTACAGCGTGCAGCCGATGGGCCGTGGTTCGTTCGGCGGCAACATGTTGATCGCGTCCACCTGGCGCCACCGCGAGGAAATGAAGCGCATCGGCAAGGGCAACGCCGACCGCCGCTGGGACGTGCTGCCGCAGCAGCCGTCGCTGGCCTATGACCTGGCGCAGAACCGGCTGATCGTCACTGCGGCGATCCTGCAGGGCCCGGTGTTCAACGCCAAGGCCGATGCTGCCGACAAGTTCGGCAGCTTCGGCGGCCTGGTCGGCCACGAGCTGACCCGTGCGATCGATGCCAAGGGTGCGCTGGTCGATGCCAAGGGCGAACTGCGCAGCTGGTGGACCCCGGCCGACAAGACCGCCTGGACCCTGCTTGGCACCCGTGTCGCCAGCCAGTACGGCGCCTACGAGTTCCCCGGCGTGAAGGGGGCCAAGGTCAACGGCACGCTGACCCAGGAAGAGAACCTGGCCGACATCGCCGGTCTGGAGCTGGCCTGGGCCGCGTACACCGCGCAGGAGCCGAAGGCCAAGCCGGCACAGCAGCAGGGCTTCTTCCGCGCCTGGGCCGCACTGTGGCCGCAGCAGCTGTCGCCGAACGAGGCCGCACGCCGCCTGACCGCCGACATCCGTGCACCGGGCCGCTGGCGCACCAACGGCCCGCTGTCGAACCTGCCGGCCTTCGGCGCCAGCTTCAGCTGCAAGCCGGGCCAGCCGATGCAGCGCACCGACGGCGAGCAGATCAAGGTCTGGCGCTGAGGTTGATGCAACAGCGGTAACGGAAAGGGCGCCTTCGTGGCGCCCTTTTTCGTCGGTGGACATCACGCGGGCTTCAACGTTCCCCGGTAATGCACGATCCGCCCCACCACCGGCGCGCCGATCTCCACGTCGAAGACGAAGCGCCCATCCTCATCACCCTCGAAACTGTTCTCCCCGGGCAACAGCCACTGCGGCAACGGCAGGCCCAGGATCGACCAGCGTCGCGGCACCAGTTGCAGCCGCCCGTTGTCGACCAGAAGTGCCAACGCTACCGATACCGCACCGAACCGTTCGACCAGCAGCGCTTCGTTGCGCCCCTGCCCCTGCGTCTGCAACGAAGAGAAACGACGGCCGGCAAAGGTCCGTGTCCAGCGCTCACCACCCGCCTCTGCGGTGAACTCCACGCTGACCGGCACTGCCTCGCCCGCTGCCGGAAAACCGAACACGTTCCCCAGCAACCGCGACAACAACCCACCACCGCGTTCGACCGATGCCGTGCCGCTCCAGCGCTTGGCGGCAGACGGTGCGTGCAACGCCTGCACGCTGGCCGGCAGCTGCGCGTACGCGCTGCCCAGCAGGCGCTGGTACAGGCTGGCACCGGGCATGTCGCGGCGGAAACCGGTATGGATCGTGCGTCCGTCGAACAGCCGGTCGTAGTCGGACAGTTCCAGCGCATGCGTGGCCGGGCGTGCACCCGGTGACGGCCGATCACCGGCCAGCTGCTTGCGGATCACCGCTTCGATAGCCATCGACGGGATGTACGGGCCGTCATCGGCCTCGGCCAGCAGGTGCCAGCTCTGTTCCACACGCGCACCATCGCGGGTGCCCACGGCGCGCACGATCATGCCGCCGCGATGCTCGCCGAACTTCATCAGGTTCAACACGGTATAGAACAACCGCGAGCATGGCTCCAGCGATGGCAGTTTCAGGTGCAGGCGCGCCTTGGCCAGCAGATTGAGCACGCGATGCAGGATCTCCGGCACCGGGCCAGCCCCCATCCAGATGTCGGTCATCGTCGGATGTTCGGGTGGCAGCACCTGCAGATCCGGCACATCCACCAGCGAGAAATGCAGGTTGCGCAGCGGCAGCCGCCCCGGCACCGCGACGGTGAAGCGGCGACTCTCGGCCAGGCCGATGCCGTGCCCATCGCGACCGTTGCGGCGCAGCTTCACCGGCGAACCGGCATAGCCGACCACCGCACGCATCACGTTCAGGCCGATGCCGGCATAGGGCGATGGCGCGATGCCGCCTTCCACGCTGACGATGTCCATGTGCGTGGCCATCTCGCGCAGCACTGCCGCGGTCAATACCGGGAAACTGCTGACGCCTGACAGTGCGTAGATGCCAGCCGCCCTGGCCTGCGCGTCGTACTGCGAAACGCCGAATACGAAGTCTGCCGCGTCGGCGAAGTCCAGATAATCAATGCCGGCGGCGATGCAGGCTTCGATCGCGCCATAGCGGTGTTCGCCATAGTCCTGGAAAGGACCGGAGGCATCCACCACCAGCTCCGGTCGCTCGGCCTGCAGGGCCGTGGCCAGGCGTTGCCGGTCGATCTGCAGTGGACGCAGCGTCGATTGCCCCACATAGCTTGCGCAGAAGGCCTGTGCCGCCGCCAGGTTGCGGCCACCGATCAGCAGTTCCAGCATCGGCAGGTCGGCCAGCAAGCGGACCAGACGCCCCCCGAACACCCCATATCCACCCAGAATCAGGATCTTCACGCATCATCCCTGTCGTGTCGTCCGGCCATGGTAGCGCGGGGCCGACAGCTCCCGCAGTGCAGCACGATCCGGCATTAACACCGCCCATGCTATCGCTGCGCCTTCGTCCACTGCGGAGCCCCGCCATGGCTCACAAGAACACGATCTGCGTCTGGTATGACAACGGCGCGCTCGAGGCCGCCACGTTCTATGCGAAGACCTTTCCCGACAGCGAAGTAACCGCTGTGCATCACGCGCCCGGCGACTTCCCCGACGGCAAGCAGGGGGACGTGCTCACCGTCGAATTCACGGTCTGCGGCATTCCCTGCGTCGGTCTCAATGGTGGCCCGACCTTCAAGCACAGCGAAGCGTTCTCGTTCCAGATTTCCACCGAGGACCAGGCCGAGACCGATCGCCTGTGGAATGCCATCGTCGGCAACGGTGGCCAGGAAAGCCAATGCGGCTGGTGCAAGGACCGATGGGGCGTGTCCTGGCAGATCAGCCCGCGCATGCTGATCGAAGCGGTGACCAGCAAGGACAAGGCCCTGGCCAAGCGGGCCTTCAACGCGATGATGCCGATGAAGAAGATCGACATCGCCACCATCGAAGCGGCGATCCGCAACGCATGACGACGTTGGACACGATCATCGTTGGTGGCGGCCACAACGGGCTGGTGTGCGCGGCGTATCTGGCGCGCGCGGGGCAACGGGTGCTGGTGCTGGAGCGTCGCGGCATCCTTGGCGGTGCGGCTGTCACCGAGGAGTTCCACCCGGGCTTCCGCAACTCGGTGGCCTCGTACACGGTGTCGCTGCTGCAGCCGAAGGTGATCGAGGAGCTGCAGTTGCATGCGCACGGGCTGCGCATCGTCGCGCGGCCGGCCAACAACTTCCTGCCATTGCCTGATGGCCGCTACCTGCTGTCCGCACCTGGCCGCACCCAGGCCGAGGTGGCGAAGTTCTCCGAACGCGATGCGCAGGCGCTGCCCGCCTATGAAGCGCGCCTGGAGGTATTTGCCGATGTGCTGCGCGACTGGGCGCTGCGTCCGCCGCCCGACCTCGGGGTGATGGCCGGCTGGCGTGCGTTGCCGGCGTTGTGGCAGATGGGCCGGTTGGGACGGGAGCTGGCCGCACTCGACCCTGCACTGCGCCAGGAACTGCTGGACCTGTTCACGCTGTCGGCCGCCGAGTACCTGGATCGCTGGTTCGAAAGCGAGCCGATCAAGGCCCTGTTTGGTTTCGATGGCATTGTTGGCAACTACGCCAGCCCGTACACGCCAGGCAGCGCCTACGTACTGCTGCATCACGTGTTCGGCCAGTGCAACGGGGTCAAGGGCGCGTGGGGCCACGCCATCGGTGGCATGGGCGCGATCAGCCAGGCCATCGCCGCGTCCGCGCGTGCGGCCGGCGCCGAGCTGCGCGTCGATGCCGGCGTGCAGCGCCTGCTGGTTGAGGACGGGCGCGTGGTCGGCGTCGCGCTGTCCGGCGGCGAGAGCCTGCGCGCACGTGCCGTGGTGGCCAACGTCAACCCGAAGCTGCTGTACGAACAACTGCTGCAGCCCGCCCAGGTTCCTGTCACCACCCGTCAACGCATGGCGAACTGGCGCTGCGGCTCGGGCACGTTCCGGATGAACGTCGCGCTGTCGCGGCTGCCGGATTTCCGCGCCCTGCCCGGCCCCGGCGATCACCTCAGTGCCGGCATCATCATGGCGCCCAGCCTGGATTACATGGACCGCGCCTGGCTGGACGCACGTCGCGAGGGCTGGTCGCGCGAGCCGATCGTGGAGATGCTGATTCCGAGCACGCTGGATGATTCGCTGGCGCCACCCGGGCAGCATGTGGCCAGCCTGTTCTGCCAGCACGTGGCGCCGGAGCTGCCCGATGGCCGACACTGGGATGATCACCGCGACACCGTCGCCGACCTGATGATCGCCACCGTCGATCACTTCGCCCCCGGCTTCGCCGACAGCGTGCTTGGTCGACAGGCACTGTCACCCTTGGATCTGGAGCGGACGTTCGGGCTGATCGGTGGCGACATCTTCCACGGTGCGCTCAGCGCCAACCAGCTGTTCTCGGCGCGGCCGATGGTCGGCCAGGCCGGCTATCGCGGCGCCCTGCCCGGCCTGTACCTGTGCGGTGCGGGTACGCATCCGGGCGGCGGGGTCACCGGCGCGCCCGGGCACAACGCGGCGCAGGTGGTGCTGGCCGATGCATGAAATGCGTGCCAACCAAGGTTGGCACCTACCGGCGTCAAGGCGTGTCAACCAAGGTTGGCACCCACCTGCGCCTCACTTCACGCTGCGCAGGTGGTTCGGGCGCTTCGGCGGGCCCGGGGGACGACGCTTGTTGAACGGCGGTTGGCCACGCCAGTAGCGGATCAGGAGCCAGCCGAACAGCATGCCGCCCAGGTGCGCGAAATGGGCCACGCCCGGCTGCCAGCCGGTCATGCCCAGCACCAGCTCGCCCACGCCGAACAGGATCACGAACGTACGCGCCTTCATCGGAATCGGCGGGAACAGCAGCATTACCCGCTGGTTGGGGAACAGCATGCCGTAAGCCAGCAGCAGGCCGAACACACCACCGGACGCACCCAGCACCGTGGCCGGATTGTCGAGCATCGTGCCGACCAGCAACTGGCACAGGCCGGCGCCGACCACGCACACCAGGTAGTAGGTCAGGAAGCGCTTCTCACCCCAGGTCTGTTCCAGCGGCGCGCCGAACATGAAGACGGCCAGCATGTTGAAGAACAGATGGAAGAAACTGCCATGCAGGAAGCCGTAGGTCAGCAGCTGCCAGGGCTGGAAATTGCCGCCCGGCGAGAACGCATCGAAGCCCTGCTGCAGCGGCTGCAGCATGAACGGCTCGAAGGTCTGCATGCCGAGCAGGAACGGCTGCTGCAGCAGGAACAGGATCGCGTTGGCGATCAACAGGGCCTTGGTGACGGTTGGCAGTCGCGGGAACATGGGGACACCGGCATGGAACGGCCTCCATCATAGCCGCAGCACCGGCCCTTTTTGACCACAGCGGACGGTCGCCCGTTCAGTCGCAGGCAGCGATCAGCCCGGCCCCCATACGGCCGCATCCAGCGCCGCCGCCGGGTCGGTCGCGGGCATCCGCACCCGGCCGTTTTCGACGATGACACCCTCGGCGCGCAGCCGCTGCGATTGTTCGCGCCAGCCAGCCGAACCTTCAGCCATGGCGATGCGCCCATCCGAGCGCAGCACCCGGTGCCAGGGCAGCGAGGGATCGTCATTCTGGCCGAGGATGCGTGCGGTCAGCCGGGCGCGTCCGGGCAGGCCGGCGCGCATCGCGACCTGCCCGTAGCCCATCACCTGCCCTGGCGGGATCGCATGGATCACCGCCAGGATGCGGGCACGCGCCTGCTCCGGCGTCAGCGGCGCAGCCGCGTCACCAGCAGCACGCCGATCAGGACCAGCACGGTGCCGGCGATCTGCGCCGGCCCCATCGGTTCGTCGAGCAGCCATAGGCTCATCACGATGGTGGAAACCGGGCCCAGCATACCCACCTGCGCAGCCAGCGACGAGCCGACGCGCTGCACCGCCAGCATGATCGCCAGTACCGGCAGCACGGTGCAGACCGTCGCGTTGATCAGCGACAGCCACTGCACGGCAGCGGGGGCCTGCCACAGCAACGGCAGCGGATGGGTAATGGTGAAATGCAGCAGCACCAGTACGCTGGCCACGCAGCTGGCGTAGGCGGTCAGACGCACCGCACCGATACGGGCGACCACCTGGCCGCTGCCGAACAGATAGAGCGCGTAGCTGAGCGCACTGCCCAGCACAAGCAGGCTGCCGAGGATGATCTGCCCCCCCTCGCGCTGCAGGTCATGGCCGAACGCGATCAGCACGCCGAGATAGCTGAGCACCAGCGCGCCGACCTGCCACCGACCCGGCCGCTGCCGCGCCAGCAGCACGTTGATCAGCAGCACCAGGGTCGGGTTCAAGTACAGGATCAACCGTTCCAGTGTCACGCTGATGTACTGCAGGCCCTGGAAATCCAGCAGGCTGGACAGGTAGTAACCGGTGAAGCCAAGCCACAGCACGCGTACGCGGTCGGCCCACGACAACGGCGCCGCGCGGCGCGAGGCCCACACCGCCATCAGCGCGAACAGCGGCAGCGCCATCAGCATGCGCAGCGCCAGCAGCGTGGTCGCGTCCACGCCATGGCGCAGCCCCAGCTTGACGATGATCGCCTTGCCCGAGGCGGCAATGGCGCCGATCGCAGCCAGGCCGATGCCGCCCAGAGCGATGCGCGGGGACGTGGTGGCGATACGGGGGGAAGAAGTGGACATCAGGAAAAAAACGGGGCGTATGGGCGGCTGGAAGCAGCCGGATTGCTTTCAATTGTCTCATGGCACTTCCGGGCGAACGATCCGATGTCCGTTCATGCTCACTGCAACTCCTGATCCACGCATGGCGTGGATCTACGTGTCGACCAAGGTCGACACCCACCAACAGCAACACAGAACGCAGTTCGGACAGATCGCAGGAGTCTGTCGAAGGCGGGGTGGGTCCGGTTGCGGGGGTGTCCGCGGCATGGGCCCGAGGCACGCCTCGGGCGGGTTGGGCAGGACGCCCAACCCCGGTCTTTCCGTGTGCGCAGGACAGCGCACACGAGCAAGCGGCGACCGAGCTTGCGGGGGTGAGGGCGCTTTGCTTGCGAAGCACTGCTTCGCAAGCGCCCGAACGCACAGCCGCCAGCGGCTGGGCCGGGCCCCGGAGGGGGACTTGCAGCG